>NZ_JBIVOJ010000002.1:0-442973 GCF_044754065.1 Psychrobacillus sp. NPDC093180
CCAAAGGGGATAAGCATGGAGGAGCCGTATGCGATGACCCGCACGTACGGATCTGCGAGAGGCGCATGAATTAATTTTCATGCGCCTACTCTATTATGTGCATCTTTTTTTTTAAAAAAAGTATTTTAGAATAATGTATATTTAACCATTACATAGAGTGGAGGTTATTAGTGTAAAACAAAGCTCCAATTGTACTGAAAAACGCAAAAATTATAAGAGGACTGAATGCAGGGTTTAGTACCCTATTCTCTAAGCCTTCTTCAAGAGATATCATCTTATTGTAGAAAATGTTCCAAAAGGTAAAGATGGGGATACTGTAACACTATTTCTCAAAATGATATGACGTTGTTACCATCTTCCTTGGATAGTAATATCAGCTTTTGTCGAATTTGTACAGAATTTGTCAAGTGAAGCATAGTAGAATGAGTTCGGGGAAATAAGAAAAAAGATTAACTGTTGACGGCACGCCGTATGCGATGAAAGTCGCTTGTACGGTGTAGGCTCGTTATAAAACTTATAGACTGAGAAAGTATAAGACGAGAATAGCATAGAAATACTTTTAGAAGCAGAAAATGCACTTTTAGTTGGTCCAAGTGTAGGGGATGATGCAAATACATCTGGTGGAAAACTAGTTGGCAGTATCGATCAGAACGGTCGCAGTGTAACATTTAATAGTTTATATGCAACAAATGCATTAACGGTTGCCTATGCGTCTAATAGAGATGGTCGTATTGGTCTGTATATCAATGGTGTAAGACAAAATTTTAACTTTACTAAAACAGGGTCAGATTTTGGCACATATGTTGAAAAAACAATAAATGTTAATATTCCTGCAGGAGCAACTGTTATGTTCAAGTTTGAAAGAGGTGATACTGCTTTAAACTTGGATTATATTAAATATCAGCTACAAAATAATTCATTTGATTATTGAGTCAACAAATCTTTATTTTACAGAGGTATTAAAAAGTTGCAGATAGTTTAACTTATCGAGGTATTGGACAAATCAATCGTCCAATACCTCGCTTTTTTATAGTTTTGAGTATTTCCCTAGTCTTGAAATAAGAATGCAACGCTTAGCCATAAAAAAGTATTGTATAAACCAGTGCTTCCACTTACAATCAGTTTATCTAAAAATGAGATTTAGAAATATACAATCTAAGGATACACTTCGCATGAAAAAAAACTACATAAAAATCATCACTATAATCGGTCTCTTACTTATAAGTGCATTTGCCCTAAATTCAATACTTGTAAAAGAAAAACCACTTTCACCAAAAGCAGTGAACGGTGTTTTAGATATACAGAATTATGAGTTCGAAGGAGCAGAACCAGTAGAAATGAATGGAGAGTGGGAATTTGTTCCGAATAAGCTGGTAGATTCTACAGCTTTTGATAAGCAACAATCGTATCATGTTGAAGTACCCTCGCTCTGGACGGACTATGACATGGATGGTCAAAAGCTGTCAAAGTATACTAGTGGCACGTATCGACTTAAAATCTTATTAAATGATTCACCAGAAGTCTTAGGGATAAAAACAACTAATATCCGCATGTCTAATGCTATTTATATAGATGGAAAACTATTAGGTAACAGCGGGAATCCGGCAGAAGACGATAGTTATACAGCTCATAATATTCCGTATGTCGCTTATTTTTCTCCGAATGATAAAGAGCTAGAAATGATTGTACAGGTTGCTAATTTTGATTATGCTTCTGGTGGTGGAATCTTAGGTTCTATTTTTATTGGAAATCAAGAGAGTATCGGAAAACTCCGGGAAGGATCGCTTGCATATGATTGGGTAACCATTGCAGCTTTTTCTACTATGTTTATATATTTTTTAGGTTCATATTTGCATGCAAGGATTGGGGTAGAGCAGCTGTTCTTTTCTCTATTTTGTTTTGCCAATGTGTTGTACGCAGTTTCTCACGGAGAGAAGGTGTTTTTGGAGCTATTCCCTGCTACACCCTATGCTTTTTTCGAAAGAATCCAGTCAGTATCAAGTATTTGGATAGGTTTGTTTATGCTATGTTTTTTTAACTCATCTCTAAAGCGATTTGCGAATAAAAGGATCGTAAAATTTCTTTGTATAGTTGGTATTTTATTAACGGGTTCTGCGTTACTCCCCGTAAAGCTTAACTCAAGCCTACAAATCTACTATTCTCTCTATATATTTATCGTTTTAGTGTATATCATCTTTTTACAAATTATTGCAATATCTAAAAAGGCTGTAGGAGCCTCTTACTTATTCTTTAGTACCTTCACGATTTTTATTTATTTCACTGTCGGAACGCTAAATGTAATGTCAAATTATGCGATGGATTCCTTGCCACCTTTATTTCCTTTTATATGTTTAGCAATGCTATCGCTTTATATTTCCCATCGTTTCATGGATTCCTTTTTAAAGAAGGAGGAGTTATCTAAAGCTCTATTACGGGTAGATAAATTGAAGGATTCTTTTCTTGCGAAGACCTCTCATGAATTTCGAACTCCTTTACATGGAATAATCGCCATTTCACAATCAATGTTAGAGGGTAGAGAATCTTCATTAACTAAAGATCAAGAAGAGAAGATGGGGTTAATAGTAGGGACTGCTCAACGTTTATCTAATCAAGTAAATGATATTTTGGATTTTTCGAAACTAAAAGAAGGAGATTTGCAAGTTTGCATTACCTCAGTAGATTTATTTGCTATAACGCATGTCGTTGTGGAAACTTTTATGTATATGATAGACAAAGATTTGAAAATCGTAAATCATATACAAAGAGGGCAATTTGTCATGGCTGATGAGGAAAGACTTCGACAAATTTTATATAATTTAATAGATAATGCCGTTAAGTATACGATTCGAGGGAAAGTAGAGATTAAATGCTACGAACAGAAAGAAAGCTTAGTGATAGAAATTAGTGATACCGGCATTGGAATTGCTCCAGAGAATGTAAAATTCATATTCGAGCCTTTTCGACAATACAGCAATGCAACTGGTGGAACAGGTTTAGGCTTAAGTGTGACGAAAGAGCTTATTCAAATTCAAGATGGAACCATTACTGTAACTTCTGTAGTAAATAAAGGAACTACCTTTTCGGTTACGTTACCTAAAGCAATTCAATTAAATGAAGCGACGAAGCAAACTTTTTCACTACCTATTCCTTCCGTTATCGGCAATAAGGTTGGAAAAAAAATAATTATTGCAGATGATGATCATGTGAATCTAAAAGTACTCATTGATACGCTTTTATCAGAGGATTATTTTATTGTTGCAGTTGACAGTGGAAAGGCAGTTTTGGAGCAGGTGAAAAAGCATCCCGATATTGATTTAGTTATTTTAGATATTATGATGCCAGAGGTGTCTGGGTATGAAGTGTGTCAACAATTGAGAAAATCCTATCTACCCTCCGAGCTTCCTATTTTAATGCTGACAGCTGCTGTTCGACCTGAAGATATGGTTGCGGCATTTCAGTCTGGTGCAAATGATTTCCTACACAAACCATTAGATACATCAGAGTTAAAAACTAGAATAAGAAATTTACTCCTGATGAAGGAATCATCCGAAAATGCGGTGAAGATGGAGGTTGCTTTTTTACAAGCCCAAATCAAACCTCATTTTATTTTTAATGTATTAAATTCAATTCTTTCGCTAAGTTATATAGATTTGGATAAGGCGCGTACGATGATTACAGATTTCGCAAACTTCATGAGAGGAAGCTTTTCTTTTGAAAATACGCATAGTCTAGTGCCATTGGAAAAGGAGCTTTCACTGATTCATTCTTATGTAAACATTCAGCATACAAGATTTCCAGAGCGATTAGTATGGGAAGTAATAATGGAAGAATCAATTCATTGTTTTATTCCCCCTTTAATTTTGCAGCCTATTGTGGAGAATGCTATAGTTCATGGCTTAAAAATGAAAGAAGAAAAAGGAACTGTAAAGCTTATGGTTAAAAGAGAAAATGGCCTCATCGTTTTCCAAATTACTGATAATGGTACAGGGATGTCTGAACACAAGCTACAACAGATTGTAAATGTGGATAAAAACAACGGTCAAAATGTTGGGTTACAAAATATCAGAAAGCGATTAAAATATTATGAAAATGCCTCTATTAAAATAACTAGTGAGGAAAATGAAGGAACAATAGTGGAATTAAGATTTCCATTTATACACAGAGAAAAGGAGGGACATTAAATGTTGAAAGCCATATTGATCGATGACGAAATTCTGGCGCTACAGTTATTAGAGGGAATGCTCACAGAAATTGGAGGAGTCGAAATTATAGGCAAGTTTTCTAAACCATTAGATGGATTAGAGAGCTTGGAAACGCATAGACCTGATATTCTGTTTCTTGATATCGAGATGAAGGAAATGAACGGAATAAAATTCGCTGAAACTTTAGATTCAGCTGCTTTTCAAACGGATATCGTGTTTGTTACAGCTTATGATGAATATGCACTGGAAGCATTTAATGTCCAGGCAGTAGATTATATCCTAAAGCCGATCGAAAAAAGCCGGTTAGAAAAAACAGTGCGACGAATTACTCAGCGAAGAAAGCAGAATGATCTATCTTCCTATGAAACACCATTACTAAAAGCAGAATTTCTTGGAAGCTTTCGACTGCTTGACCCACAAAACGAACTGATCAAGTGGAGAACAAAAAAAGTAAAAGAGTTCTGCGCTTATCTCATCCATCAAAATAAACCTATACACAGAGAAAAAATTATGGAAGAGCTATGGCCAAACCGTACGTTAGACAAAGCATCCGTAGCATTGCACACAACTGTATATCATTTACGAAAAGAACTAAAAAATCATGGATATCAGGATTCGGTAAAATATTTCGATGAGCGCTATTTCTTATCCGTAGAGTTAGATAGTGATGTGCAGAACATAAAAAAAGTCTTAGATCAATCACCAGGAAAAGCAGAAGATATTAAAAAGCTTATAGATATATATAAGAATCATTACTTAGCTGAAGAATATTATGACTGGGCGACGGAAGAACGAGAGCAGTTGCAGAAAAGGGTTGCACAGTATTTAGAGAAATTCGTCGTTACTAATTTTATTGGAACAGATACTGTACTTAAAGGAACTATTGAAAGGCTTATAGAAATGGATCCTTGGGAAGAACGGTATACAATATACTTGGTTCAATTTTATATCCAACAAGGTAATTTTGAGGCTGCGATAGAAGTCTATAATAGGTATAAAACTATTCTCTGGAACCACTTAGCGATAAAACCACAGCAAAAGCTAATCGATTTAATGAAAAGCATATAAAGATGTTCAAATCCACCTGATTTTTATTAATGAGGTGGATTTTCCGTAAAATGACAGGGGCTAAAAAAATGAAGAAACAATGGTTGGTTGCTATAGCTTTAATATTAATTGCAGCAGGATGTAGCAACGAAACAAAGCAAATAGAAGTTCTCCCTAGTTAATATTAGACCAAGAATACTGTATTTTATTGTGGAGTATTGGGGAAAAAATAAATAAAAACAATTAATTGAAAATACTGTCGTAATATTTTGTTGCATGTAAACTTAGGTTAGTTATATAGTGAAAATGGGGAAATAAGCTTTCAACTATTACTGATGGAACGCCGTATGCGATGAAAGTCGCCTGTACGGTGAGGGTTCGCTATAAAGCTAAGAAAAAGAGAAGGCATAAAGCGAAAATAGCAATCATGCACCAATCTTGGTGAGTCCGTATGCGGGCACAACCTTGAATACTGATGAATCAATATATATTCCACTTAGCAATCGTTTTGTGGATAATGACGGTGATACATTAACTTATACGTTCACTTCTAGTAATTCATCAATAGCAACTGCTTCATTAGCTGCTAATAATCTGGATATGGTTATAAAAGGAATCTCTGTAGGTTCAACGGAAGTAACAGTTACAGCATATGATAATCATGGTGGTACTGTAACAATGACTTTTACTATCTCTGTAACACCGCCATTGACGAGTTCGCCAACAGGAGATATCTCAGTGTTGAATACTCCAAAGGTAGATGAAATCTTTGTATATGCTCCGAAGGGATTTACAGTGAAATTGTATGACTCAGAAATTGGAGGAAATTTAATCGGACAAAATATTTCCAAATCATTTGATGATCATAATGGACGGGGTCCTGTATTAAATGACGATGGGGAAATAATTTACAGAGCTGATATTCAAATCGAAGATATTTCATCAGTTTCCAAAGTATATGTCACGTTTACTGAACCTGGAAAGAGAGAAAGCATCCGAGTGCTTGCACCTGTCAATTCGGAAAGTAGAATTGTATCTAAAAACAAGAATATAGTGCAAGTGAACGATGTAACCAACTTCATTACGGTGAAACCTTCTGCAACAATAGGAGAAATTAAAAATGCCATTAAATCTAAAAATGGGACAAATCAAAGTTATACGTTTAGGTATAATGTAGGCGATGATAATTTTGTCTATTCAGAGGCAGCTACTGTTTCAAGTATCTACGTATCTTGGGTAGATGTGTTAGCTGAAGATGGAACAACTAAGGGACAATATACCATAGATTTTATCAAATAAACTTTTTATCTACAGACAATTCTTTTCCCAGGATTGTCTGTTTTTTTTGTTATCTTATATCGGAATTATGTGTAATTCCGCATAACTTCACACCACCAAGAATATAGTAGTCTACGCTAATAAGATTTCATTAGGACAAGCAATTCTTCACAACATTTTCAGGAATTAAATAAAAAATACAGGGGGTCATTTTTTCATGTACAGGAAACGATTTATAGTTTTTATGATGTTAATTATCTTAGTACTTATCGTCTCTGGATGTACTCGCTCAAAGGATTCAGGTGCTAAAAAAGACAATGATCGGGAAGTTGTGGTTGGTTTGGTTTCGGAGCCAGACTCTGTGGATATTCATCGTACCTCTTCGACTGGTGAGGCCAATATACCGCTATATGATACATTGTTAAAACTTGATAACGACGGCAACATTGTACCAAATCTAATTACAGATTATGAGGTAATTGGAGATGGGAAGGAAGTTATTTTTAATTTGAAAGAGGATGCAGTATTTCATTCGGGAAAACCGGTGAATGCGGAGGCTGTGAAGTTATCTTTTGAACGGTTAGTTTCTTCTTCACCATTTAGTACGAATGCAGGGGATATTGATAGCATCGAAGTATTAAGTGACTACTCCTTTAAAATTACATGGAAGGATCAATTTGCTCCGTTCTTTATTAATGCAACGACTCCATTTTTAGCACCTTTGGATGTTTCCGTATTGAATGGAGAAGGGGAAGGATTTGAGAAAGAGCCTAGTGGGTCTGGTCCGCTTAAGCTAGTGAAGATTAATAGAGGAGATTCACTTGTATATGAGCCTTATAAGGATTTTAATTGGGAAGGCCAAAAACCTGGGTTTGATAGTGTGAAATTTAGATTTATTCCAGACGAGGAAACAAGAATTTTAGAATTTAAAAAAGGAAATGTGGATGTCTTGTTAAATGTTCCTTATCAATATATAGAAGACCTTGAAAAAGATTCGGAAGTAACAATTAAGAGAGTACAAAGTGACACATTAAGTTATTTGGGATGGAACAATAAGCAACCTATTTTCCAAGATGTAAAAGTGAGACAAGCACTTGCACTTGCGATTGATCGAGAGTCAATTATCGACAACACATTAAATGGAGAGGCGCAAGCGGTATTCGGCCCACTACCAAAAACAGTGTTTGGATATAGCGAAAAAATTGAGACAATGGCTCGGGACAAATATACAAGAGATATTGAAGCAGCGAAAAAGCTTTTAGCTGAAGCTGGCTGGAATGAGACGAATAAAGATGGCGTCGTGATGAAAGATGGTAAGGAATTCTCGGTGGAGTTGTGGGTGGATGATGATCCAGCCAACCAAAGAGCGGCACAAGTCATACAAAATCAGTTAATGGAGATAGGGGTAAAAATAAATATTGCAGTGAAGGAATCCGCAACGATTATAGAACAAACGCCAAAAGGAGTACATGAAATGCTGTTATGGAGTTACGGTTGGCCAGATGCAGATGTACTGAACTTTTTACTATTCGGAAAAGACAAGTCGAAAAGATTACATTATGAAAATGAGAATATATACAGCATTTTAGACAAAGCAGCTATTGAAATGGACCAAGAGGCTCGCTCAAAGTTGTATGAAGAGGCGCAAGAAATGCTTGTGGAAGAATCTCCTTTTATTCCATTGTACGTAAAGGAAAACGTCACTGCCATCCGCAACTTTGAAAGCTTTGAAATTCATCCTATTAATAATACGATCGAGTGGAATAGCGTGAAGGTAAAAGAATAAATAAGTAATTGACAATCTAATCCGAAGCAGAGGAGGCGTTTACTTGTCATCCTATTTGTTCAAAAGAATATTCACGATGATCATCACTATATTTGGGGTATCTGTCCTAGTTTTTATGATTATTCATTTGATACCTGGCAATCCTGTTAATCATATTTTAGGAGATTATGCTACGGAGGAATCTATTAAGGAATTAGAGATGAGATTAGGGCTGGATCGCCCTATTCTTGTCCAATATTTTTCTTATATGTTTCAGGCTATCCAAGGCGATCTTGGAACCTCTTATATAACAGGTTACACCGTGGTAGAAGAGATTTTAAATCGTATTCCTATTACTGCGCAATTAGCGTTATATAGTATTATTTTTGGCTCTATTACTGGAATTATCATCGGGGTAGTAGCTGCAGTGAAAAAAAATACTATTTACGATCAGCTTGCAATGGTTCTGGCTTTAATAGGAATATCCGCTCCTGGCTTTTGGATTGCTTTGTTTTTAATACTTCTATTTTCATACCAACTAAGCATCTTCCCGATTTCTGGGTATAGCGGATTTTACTCACTCATACTACCCTCGATTACTTTAGGGCTTGGTACTGCGGGCAGTATTGCCCGGATGACTAGGTCGAGCATGCTAGATGTTATTAAACAGGATTATATTCGCACGGCAAAAGCAAAAGGAGCAGGTTCTTATCGACTTATATTTAGACATAGTTTACAAAATGCCATCATCCCTGTAGTTACGCTGATAGGCATGCAATTTGGCTATTTAATGGCGGGAGCAGTTGTGACAGAGACAGTATTTGCGCTTCCGGGTTTAGGAAGTTTAATCGTATCCGCGATTTCTACTCGAGATATTCCAACTGTTCAAGGATTACTCTTATTTATGGCTGCAATGATTATCATCGTAAACTTTGTTGTAGATCTTTTATATACAAAGTTAGATCCTCGCATTCAATACGAATAATAGGAGTTAGAGGGGAGAGATTATGCTGGGAAACAATCTTACTTCACTTGTTTATCCAGATCCAATTGATATCGAAACAAAAGCTCAATCTTCCGTAGCACATTTTATAAAAAAAATGAAAAAAAATAAGGGTGCTGTAGTTGGAGCCATGATTCTACTCTTTTTTATCATTACTTCTGCTTTTGCGCCATTTATAGCACCGTATCCGGTCAACGAAATGAAATTTGAAGATAGTTTGCAAGGACCGAGCATGGCACATTGGTTAGGTACAGATGAATTTGGAAGGGATATTTGGACTCGAATGCTTTACGGGGGAAGAGTTTCCTTGCTAATGGGGCTTTTTGCAGTGACGCTTTCTGGCACAATCGGAGTTATTTTAGGTGTACTTGCTGGGTACTACCGCAAATTGGATATTTATATCATGCAATTTATCGATATATTGATGACGTTTCCTTCATTGCTTATGGCGATTGCTATTGTAGCGGTTCTTGGTGTCGGATTAACGAATGCCATGATAGCAGTAGCTATTTCTGTAGTCCCATCCTTTGTACGAGTTGTAAGAGGTTCTGTCCTTTCTATTCGAGAAACAGAGTATGTAGAAGCATCCAGAGCAATTGGTGTGAAAGACTGGAAAATAATAGTCAAGCATATTTTGCTTAATGTTGCTTCTCCTATCATTATTTTAGCAACTTTAGAATTTGGTAGTTCCATTCTATCTGCAGCTGCACTTAGTTTTCTTGGACTTGGAGCACAGCCACCCAACCCAGAGTGGGGAGCACTTGTCTTCGTCGGAAAGTCATTTTTGAGCCAAGCTTGGTGGATGACGTTATTTCCGGGACTTGCCATTATGTTAGTAGTATTAGGGTTTAACTTATTAGGGGATGGGCTAAGGGATGCCTTAGATCCTCGATCAAAATAAAAGGAGAGACTATATGACGCTTCAACAAAAAATTGAATCTTATATTGAAGGCATTGATGCTAATTTTGGTATTTATATTAAACATTTGGGGACACAAGAGGAAGTAAATATTCAAGGAAATCAATTATTTCAGATGGCTAGTGTGTTTAAGGTTCCTATTTTAGCTACTTTATATGAGAAAGTGTATAACGGAGAAATTAATTTACAAGATCGGGTTCCATTAAACGAAGAAGATTATGTGCCGGGCTCCGGTGTATTTCAGGAAATGCAATATGGGATAGAGCCGACTATAAAAGACTTGGCAACGATGATGATCATTGTTAGTGATAATTTAGCAACCGATAAGGTGCTGAGTATAGTTGGTGGAGCAAATAATGTAGAGGAAAGAATGCATCAAATGGGATTTAAGGATATTTATATTCATCACACATGTTGGGAGCTTTTGAGCTTAAGTGCCGGTATCCCGTCTAAGCCCTATAGTAAAGAGCTTTTTGATGAGATTATCAATCGTTTAATAGAAGGTGACTATGATTGGGATAGTATCGTTTTTCAAGATAGTACAGAAAACAATGTAAGCTCTGCGAAAGATATGAGTCTATTATTAGAAAAGATTGCATTAGATGAATTTGTTTCACCAGTTTGTTCAAGAGAGATTCGTGAAGTCCTATTCAAACAGCATTTTCAGCAGCGGATCGGTGGTTTATTGCCAAGAAATAAAAAAGTGGCGAATAAAACAGGCAGTTTAGGAACGATGTTCAACGATACTGGTATCGTATACCTACCAGATAACAAAGGAGAATTCGTTATTACGGTCTATTCGACAGGTAGTTCTCTAGAGTACAAAGGTGACGAGCCGATCGCACGTATCTCAGAAATTGCCTATCAGCATTTTATGAACGGTGAGTAAAGACATCACTCGTTTCGTCCATTAAGCGCTAGGAGGTAGACCATTGACAATCGAATTAATAAAAGTCGAGAATATCAATATTTCCTTTCAAGATGATGAAGCAGGAACAATCTCAGCTGTTAGGGATCTATCTTTTCATATAAATGAAGGAGAAACAGTAGGTCTGGTGGGAGAGTCGGGTTGTGGTAAAAGCGTGACGGCTCTTTCCCTAATGGGATTAATAGAAAGAGGCACTAGCACCACAGAGGGAGAAATAGTGTTTGAAGGGGAAGATATTAATTTATATTCCGAAAAGAAAATGCGTACCATACGGGGAAATAAAATATCCATGATCTTTCAAGAACCGATGACCTCTCTCAATCCAGTGCATAAAATCGGCAAGCAAATTAGCGAAGTACTTTATTTACACGGTTTTGCCAATAAATCAAATAGCAAAGCAAAAACGATCGACATATTAAAAAAAGTAGGTATTCCGAGAGCAGAGAGCATTATAGATGAATATCCTCACCAGCTATCTGGAGGAATGAGACAACGAATTATGATCGCAATGGCGATGGCCTGTAATCCGAAACTGCTCATTGCGGATGAACCGACGACCGCATTAGATGTGACCATTCAAGCCCAAATACTAGATTTAATGAATACCCTGCAACAAGAATATAATACGGCCATTCTATTAATAACTCATGACTTAGGAGTAATCTCTGAGATGGCTGATCGAGTGATTGTCATGTACTATGGACAAATTGTGGAGCAAGCAGATGTGCGAACTCTTTTTAAACAACCAAAACATCCGTACACGATTGGTCTGTTAAACTCTGTTCCGAACATCGATAGTGAAAATGAGGAAAGACTAACGCCTATCGATGGAAACGTACCTAGTCTTGGTGTTATAAAATCGGGATGTCCATTTCGTTCTCGTTGTCAGCATGCCCATGAAAAATGTCAGAAGAAAAACCCGCCATTATTTAAGCGAGACTCACAATTTGTCAGATGCTGGTTGTATGAGGAGCAGGGGGTGTCGGTTTGAATCAACCGCTACTAGAAGTAAAGAATTTGAAGACCTATTTTCCAATAAAGAAAAGCCTATTTAATAAGAAAAAACACTTTGTAAAAGCAGTTGACGGTATAAGCTTTCAAGTGAATAAAGGAGAAACACTCGGAATAGTAGGAGAAAGTGGCTGTGGTAAGTCCACAATGGGCAGAAGTATCCTACGACTAATCGAACCGACAGAAGGCTCGATCCAATTCGAAGGAAACGAAATAACAGCCTTAAACCAAACAGATTTACGAAAGCTGCGAAAGGATATGCAAATTGTCTTCCAAGACCCTTTTGCTTCACTCAATCCAAAGATGACTGTTGGAGCTATTCTTGGGGAAGCCCTAGCAACCCATCAACTAGGACAAAGTGCTAAAGAAAGAAAAGAAAAAGTAAAAGACTTATTATCGAAAGTGGGCTTAAGCCCTAACCATATAGGACGCTATCCACATGAATTCAGTGGTGGCCAAAGACAACGCATCGGGATAGCGAGAGCGATTGCCGTAAATCCGGCAATCATCATTGCGGACGAGCCAGTTTCCGCTTTAGATGTCTCCGTTCAAGCACAAATTTTAAATCTATTTCAAGATCTTAAGGAAACATTGGGACTAACTTACATTTTTATAGCCCATGACTTGAGTGTAGTAAAGCATGTAAGTGATCGAATCGGTGTAATGTATCTTGGAAAAATTGTAGAGCTGTCCGATAAAAAACAATTATTTCGACAACCGCTCCACCCATACACACAGGCGCTTATGTCAGCAGTGCCTTCTCTCGACCCAGATGTAAAAAAAGAACGAACTATTTTAACCGGTGATGTTCCAAGTCCATCCAATCCGCCATCCGGATGTGCATTTCATACCCGTTGTAAGTTTAAGAAAGCTGTTTGTGAGCAGGTGATTCCTCGTGAAGTGGAGGTTGCACCAGGTCGGTTTGTTAACTGTCATATGTATGATATGGATTACCGGGCGGATTGGGTGCCAGGTTCCTAAACAATTCAGAAAATTACACAAAAAAACTAGCTGGAGAATATTTAAAAATGAATGAGTAAAGCCCTGGAGACGAGGTCTACAGGGCGTTTTGTATTCAATTAATTATTGAAGAGTATTATTGAATTTCTACGTTTTCAGATTTACCATCATACTCTACACAATATTTTGCGTATGCTTGTGGTGTCTTTTCTCTTCCTCCTGGCATTAGTGACGGTAGCAGTTCTAAGTTTACAAAAGAGTGTGGGCTTTTCATGTTGTGAAAGTAGTATGGGTAGGAAGAGTATGGGTAATGCTCTAAAGATTTAACCATAGGGACTTTAGTTTGGATGGGATTGCGATGGATATAACTACTCACTTTTAGTAATCCAATTGGATCGATGATTTCTTTAGAGTAGTAGCGGTTTTCGTAGATTTGTCCTGTGTAGTTGTGTTTTTTGCGGTAGTAGTCGCTATATCTTCTGTTGATCGGTGCCATTAGTTTCCCTAGAGGGACGATAGGTGATCGAAGCAAAAAGTGGACATGATTTGACATGATACAGAATGCGAAAATTTCAAAGGGATATTTGTCATAGACAAAGTTCAATATACGTTTGTATTCTTTTACGTCTTTTTCTCCATTAAATATATTTTGACGATTATTTCCGCGCATAATTATATGAAAGAAGCCATTTGGATGCCAGTTTCTTTTTCTTCTAACCATTGTTAATTCGCTCAATGGTTCTATTTTTCTCTTTCCACTCTTTCATCTGAGCATCAGGCAATACAATTGTGATGCATGCGTCTTTCTCATCTCGAATATTCTTCTTTACAATCACACGAAGCCCTCTCATGCCTTCCAACCCAGTACTCACCTGCTCCACCATATATTTCACATCCTTTTCCTCTAGCTTAAAAGAATAGATGTAGGAAGTAAAATGTATAAAAAAGCAAACAATCGCATTTAGAGGATTAAAAAAGATAATTATAAATCCAAAATTCAATTTTGAATAAGAATAGAAAAGCAAAATTTAATTTTCGCCTATTTCCGAAATTGTAAGTTAATTGTATGAGAACCTGGTACCCCCACTACGGAATTGTGTGAGAACCTGGCACCCCCAAAAGGTCTATATGAAACTTTACAAAAACATTACAATATTCACATTGTACCAAATATTTCTTTTGATTATCTTTAAATAGGAACGTTATTACAAAATGGGAGGGAAATTATGAAGAAGAATACTGTGAAAAAGTCGGTAGTAGCCGTGGCTCTTGCAACGTCATTATTGGCTTCCACAAATGTAGGTTTTGCGAGCAGCTCGATGCAAAACGTAGTGGATCAAGCGAGAAAAGATATGAAAGAAGCAGCTTACGCTTATGTGGTGCCGGCGCAAAAGGGGAAAATCGCAACAAGTAAGGACTTATATCCTGCACTTAATAAAGCAAAAGCTAATTATGCCAAAGCGAAAGATGCAATCGTCAAATCGAATGCCAAAAACAAAAATGTACTATTAAAGGACTTAGAGGATTTATATAACGAAAGAATTACAAAAGGAATTGTCCCTTATATCGATGCATACAATTATGCGGACAAGTATTTGAACCCGATCTTAGCGGATATCAAGGCAGCAGAAGCACAAAAAGACTGGGCGAAGGTGGAGAAATTATACCACCAATTATCAGTTCAGTTAAAAAGTCGTACGGTCATTCTTTATCGTTTCACTGGAAAGGCACCAAGAGATTTGTTGTTAGATCAATATAAAGAACCAGCGAATGCAAAACGTGATCAGTTAATGGTGCCAGTAACTATTTATATGAAAGTAGTAGAAGCGGAGAAGTTAATTGCTGCTGGTAAAAAAGAAGAAGCAGCGAAAGTCGTCGAATCTATTAAACCACTACTCGATAAAGTACCTTCTACAAGTAGCTTGCCAATGATGAAGGAGTTACTAGAAAAAGTAGCGGCATTAAATGTAGCACCTGCAGATGAAAAAGATACAGTTTCTTTACGTATTTTAGGTACTTCTGATATTCACACGAACATTGTGAACTATGATTATTATAAAGATACAGTGTCTAATAGTTTAGGACTTGCGAAAACAGCTACATTGATCAAAAATGCACGAAAAGAAAATAGTAACACATTATTATTTGACAATGGGGATGCTATTCAAGGAACTCCGCTAGGTTCATATAAACAAGCGGTAGACAAGCTTGTTGATGGAGAGGAACATCCTTCCGTAACAGCGATGGAGCTATTAGGATATGACGGGGCTACATTGGGTAACCATGAATTCAATTATGGTCTGGATTATTTAGATGAAGTGATGGATGACGCTAATTTCCCTTATGTGAATGCGAATGTTCGGGATTCGGCGAGTGGAAAATTATTGTACAAACCTTATGTGTTGATCGACAAAGAAGTGGTTGATTCGGAAGGTAAAAAATCAACGATTAAAGTAGGAGTTACTGGAATTGTTCCTCCTCAAATTTTGAAATGGGATAAAACGAATTTAGAAGGAAAAGTGAAAGTCGACGACTCTGTGCAAGCTGTATCCGCAGTAGTTCCTGACATGCAAAAAGCTGGAGCAGATGTAATTGTTGTGCTTTCTCACTCTGGAATGGGTGATGCAACACATGAAGTTGGGGAAGAGGATGTAACATATTTATTAACCAAAGTTAAAGGTGTAGATGCGATTATTACTGGACATGCACACCAAGTATTCCCAGGAAAAGTAGATGCTTCACTTACAAATGTAAACATCGAAAATGGCACAATGAATGGCGTTCCAGTTGTTATGCCTGGTAAATTCGGTAGCCATTTAGGCGTAATCGATTTGAAACTGAAGAAAAGTGGAGACGACTGGAAAGTAGTTTCGTCAAAAGCAGAGGTACGTACAATTGCAAAAGATGCGACGGATGTCGATCAATCTGTTGTGAACGCAGTGAAAGAGGCGCATGAAGGGACGATTGAGTATGTTCGCCAAGCCGTAGGTAAGACTACTGCGGACATTCATAGCTACTTCTCTCAAGTGCAGGACGATCCATCTATTCAAATTGTTACTGATGCACAAACTGCGTATGTGAAAGCGAAGTTAAAAGGTACAGCGAATGAAAACGTACCAGTATTATCAGCAGGGGCACCATTTAAAGCAGGAACACGAAGCGACCCTGAGTACTACACATACGTTCCAAAAGGCGAGCTTGCTATTAAAAACGTAGCAGATCTTTATCTATACGACAACACAGTAGCAACAGTGAAACTTACGGGAGCAGATGTAAAAGAATGGTTGGAAATGTCAGCAGGTCAGTTCAATCAAATCGAACCAGCTAAAACTGGCGAGCAACAACTGATCAACACAGACTTCCGCTCATACAACTATGATGTGATTGATGGCGTAACATATGAAATTGACGTAACACAACCAGCAAAATACGATGCAGACGGTAATCTTGTAAACAAAGATGCATCACGTATCGTAAACTTGCAATACAACGGCAAACCGATCGACTTAAAACAAGCATTTATCGTAGCAACAAATAACTACCGTGCAAGCGGAACATTCCCAGGTGTCCGTAATGCAACAGAAATTGAAATACATCCAGATGAAAACCGAGAAATTATCATCGACTATATACTAGCCGAGCAAACAATCGACCCATCTGCGGATGGCAACTGGAAATTTGCTGCATTACCAGCAAAAGCACAGGTCGTATTCGAATCTTCTAAACAAGCGGCGAAAGTACTCCCAGCAGATGGAAACATCAAATACATCGGCGAGGGTACAGATGGTTTTGGTAAGTATTCAATTAAATAAAGTTTATGAAAGAAATAATTCGGACATTTAATCACAACTATTAAGAAAAGCAGCAGCTGGAGTGAAAACTTTGGCTGTTGTTTTTTGGTTTTATACTTGTTTCGGAAGTCTTTCTAGTCTATTTTTAACAGTACTTCATAATAATTGAATTATGTCTGGGATGCCAAATCATTCAGACAAAACTTCTACTTGAGAAAGCTGAATTGTGAAGATAGACAAAGTCTCTTAATCGGAGAAATGATTAGGGACTTTTCTTTTCTTTTTTCTCTTAAGTACCTTAAAATCCATTTCAAATTTCAATGAAATTAAAGTGCTATCTCTGTATCAGATACAACTTGAAATTATTTTAGAATTGTGTTGAACACAGGGGCGCATCTTCATCAAATATGGAACTGTACAAGTAAGAATGATATAATGTACATACAGTTTTAATAGTGAAGGGAATGTACGTATGTTTAAACCAAAAAAGGCAAACCAGCCGAAGGTAAATAATAGATTAAAAACCATTTTAGAATTTAGTGAGCACTGGGAAATGGATCAACAGGAGCGCTACGTTTATCAATATTATCACAATAAGTTAAAAGGTTTGGATCCAAATCAAATTAACATACATGGTGTAGAATTGCGTAAAACAAGTGAAGGCGTTATCATGACAGCTATTATCCGTCATTCACTGCAAAAGAAATTGAACCTAGAAGTAATCAGATTAGTTGTCCGGGATAAGGAAGGAAAGGATTTGGCAAGAAAAGACTTCAACATGGAGTATTTTGGCGTATTAAATCCACTAAGAGCTCGTCCGTGGATATTCAAATTCGACCAGGCATCTTTACTAGTTCCAGAAGAGGAAATTACAGATAAAATGGAATTCGAAGTAGTCTTTGAAATACAAGAACCTTTACGTTCCGAATTCTATTTACAGCTAGATGATAACTGGTCAGAACAATTATCTGAAGAGGAAAAAGTGTATTTACAAAAAACGCTAGACTCTCTAGAACCAGTTGAAATGGAAACTATCTCTGTTTCTGCTTTTAACTTAGCAGTGCAAGAGGACGGGGTGCATGTAAGTGTACTAATCCGCAATACCTACAATTCAGTTGTAACACTAGAAAACTTACCCCTGCAATTGTTTGATGCAACAGGCGATTTAGTGGCACAACTCGGATTCCCATTAGCTAACTTTGATTTACATCCAAATCACGGCCGCCCGGTAAGCTTGTTCTTCTCAAAAGATGTATTCAAGAAAGAAAACCCAGACTGGTCTGAATGGAAAACGGAAGTAACTCCACAATAAGACGAAAATCCTGCAGAAAATAAATTCTGCAGGATTTTTGTTTTAAATGCAAGTAAGGATTTCCAAATTTGTTTTATAAGAATAGCTCGCTTCCAACATTCCATATTATGCTTCCAGTTGTTTGGTTCTTTCATTAACAATCGGAGTATTTCTCCAAAGTATGTTATTCGTGTATTTCTCATTATTTTCTATTTTGGATTGCTTCTTAAAAATCGACAAAAAAGAAAACGTATCCAAATTTTCAACTATTCTGAAATAAAATAAGATTATTAAGTAGAATCATGTATAATAGAAAATGAAATTATTATTTCAAGAAAGTAAAAAGGGGTATGTTTATGTTGAAAAACAAATTATATTGGCTATTAGGAATGATTTTGGTCGTAGGGATCTTTTTAGCAGCTTGTGGCGAAGGGGACAACGCAAGTACTTCTTCAGATTCAAAAGGCGAAGAACAAGCAGAAGGTGAAAAGGCAACAGGCGATAAACTCGATAAAGACCAAGTTTTAAATTTAGTGGAGCGTGCAGAGATTCCATCTGTTGACTCCGTTCTTGCGGATGATGCAGTTTCTTTCAATGTATTAAATAATATTGGGGAAGGATTGTTCCGCTTAGACCAGGAAAATGTAGCAGTTCCTGCTATGGCTGAAAGCGAGCCTGAGGTTAGTGAAGACGGGATAACTTATACATTTAAATTACGTGATGCTAATTGGTCAGATGGTACACCTGTTACTACAAAAGACTTTGTGTTTGCATGGCAGCGTGCGGTTGACCCGGCTACCGGATCGACTTACGGGCCTTATATGATGACTGGTATTATTAAAAATGCAACAGAAATTGCGAATGGTCAGCTGGATAAATCGGAGCTAGGGGTAGAGGCGAAGGATGACAAAACGTTAGTGGTGACACTAGAACGTCCAGTTCCTTATTTTATTTCCTTAATGGCTTTTGGAACTTTTTATCCACAAAATGAGGCGTACGTTACTGCACAGGGAGAGAACTACGGTACAAACTCAGAAAGTTTAATATCGAATGGACCATTTATCCTTAAAAATTGGGATGGCACTGGTCTATCTTGGTCCATGGAAAAGAACCCAGAGTACTGGGATGCAGAAACAGTAAAACTTGATATGATTAATGTGGACGTTATTAAAGAACCAGGTACAGCTGTTAACTTGTATAATAATGGTGAAAAAGATCGAGTTGGACTGACTGGGGAATTTGCAATGCAGTACGCGGATGACGTGGAAGTGGAGCAAGTTCTGAAACCGACTGTTTACTACTTGAAGTTAAATCAAGAACGAAATGGTGAAAAGACACCACTTTCCAATGTGAAGCTACGAAAAGCACTGGCTATGTCTTTCAACAAGAAGGATATGGTGGATGTTGTTCTAGCAAACGGTTCGATTCAGGCAGACTTCCTTGTGCCAACTGGGTTTGCATTCGATGAAAACAAACAGGACTTCCGTGACGTAAACGGTGATATGCTTCCATTCAATGCAGAAGAAGCCGCGAAATTATGGGAAGAAGGGTTGAAAGAGGAAGGGTTGACAGAGGTGACATTCGAATATATATCTGGTGATACAGAGCTTTCTAAAAACTTGGATGCTTACTTAAAATCACAGATGGAGTCAAATCTTAAAGGGCTTACGCTTAATATAAAGAACCTTCCATTCAATGTTAAATTAGATTTAGATGCAGCTCAAGATTACGATATCCAAAGCACTGGATGGGCTCCTGACTTCCAGGATCCAGTTACATTCTTGGATTTATTCCAATCCGAGTCATCCCAAAACAATATGTCTTTCTCTAACGAAAAATTCGATGCACTGCTTGAAAAAGCAAAAGGCGAACTTGCGCTAGATCCAGCCGCACGTTGGACAGCATTAGCGGAAGCTGAAAAAGTGGTTGTCGAAGAAGAGGCATCGATTGTCAATCTATATCAAACAGGAACAATGTCGCTACAAAAACCTTATGTACATGGGATCGTCGCACACCCATTCACTGGTGATTATAGCTACAAGTGGGCTTATATTTCTGGAAAAGAATAAAATAAATGTTAAAAGGGTATCCGGTTCAGAAGAAATTTGAACCGGGTACCCATTTTTTCTATCCTGAACGTTTGTCGAACATCGTCGAAAAAAAGTTTAAAACGAATCTTTCATATTGAAATTACAGTAAACCTATTAACACCTGAAAAATGTTGTAACTTTATGACATATTTTACGAACTTCGAATAATATAAACCTAAATAAATACCATAAATAGGGATAAAAATAGTATTTCAATTTTTAGAATATTTATACTATAATAATAGAAACGAAAGAATCTATTATCCTACTCCTCAACTTATCTCACCAAAATTCAACCTAGAAAAATTCAGCATAGAGTCAGATTTGTGTCTTAAGTCATAGCACCATGAATTAACACATACATTAAAAACAGTATGAAATGATGGGGGTTACTTTATATGTAACGCTCATTATTTTAACAGAAAGGAAGCGATTATTATAAAAAAGCATTAGCATAAGGCTGGACAAACTTATAGTTTCAAAGAGTAAATATTCGGGGAAAATGGGGGAATTATGATTGGAGAAAAAAACATTAAATAAGTTATTTAGCCTATTTATGGTACTAGCTATGGTCTTTACGATGTTCAGTCCAGCTATAACAGCTTCTGCAAACGCAGCTGTAAAACCATTTAAACAAAACATTCCAAGCGAAAGCACGATGCAGCTAAAATCGGCAATCGCTGATCAATTAAATTTATTGGATGGAGCACCAAAACTACACAAAGAATTACAAGGACTCACAGGTAACCAAGAAGTTGCGGTAATCATACATTTATCTGAAAAACCAGTAGCCCTTGAAAAGGGAATTAGCGAGTTAAAAGGGAAATCATTCTCTGCCTCACAAGAAAACCAAGTGAGAAGCAAAGTTAAAAGTCAACAAGTATCTGTACAAAAAGAATTAGCTGTAAAAAGTATTTCCTATAAACAAGGTTATACATTTGATACCGTGTTAAACGGTTTTGCAGCAACTGTAAAAGCAAGTGATCTTCCAAAACTATTAACGATTCAAGGAGTTACATTAGTAGAGCCGGACACAATCGTTCAAGCTTCGGAAGAACCACAAAAGTCTAAACCGACTAAACCATCTACAATCAACAAAGACAAAATCGTAGATGCAAAAATGAATACGAGTATATCATTCCTAGGAATTGAACGTCTTTGGAATGAAGGAATAGAAGGACAAGGCATCAAAGTGGCAGTACTTGATACTGGAATTGATGCAGATCACCCAGAATTTGCAAACATTTATAAAGGCGGAAAGAACTTTATCCCGAATTCGTCTACCTATACAAGACCACGTGCGGATAATGATGCATCGGAAACTTCACCAGTAGAACGACCTGCTGGAACACCGGAATTTAATGCAAATGGAAGTGCATTCTATACTTCTCATGGTACGCATGTTGCGGGTACAATCGCTGCAATCGGTGCAAACCAATACGGCATTAAAGGGATTGCTCCAAAAGTAGATCTTTACGCTTATCGTGTGCTAGGAGCATATGGAAGTGGAGCTACTTCTGGTATCGTAAAAGCAATTGATACAGCAGTTATTGAAGAGATGGATGTTATTAATCTATCACTTGGTGGCGGCGCTAACACAGAAACAGACAGTGGATCATTTGCGATCAACAATGCAATGATGGCTGGAACAATTGCGGTAATCGCAACAGGTAATGACGGCCCTAACCGAGGGACGATGGGAACTCCAGGTACAGCACGTTTAGGAATAGCAGTTGGAAACACAACTAACCCTGAAACAATGTACGATGGACAAGTGAAAGTTACAGTTGGTGATTATAATTTAACAAAACAATTACAGTTAATGGGTACTACTTTTGGTCAAGACTTAGCAACACAACTACAAGGTGAATTTGACTTAGTAGCAGTTCCTGGAAACGGGGAAGCAAAGGATTATCAAGGATTAGATGTGAATGGCAAAGTTGCATTGATCTCTCGTGGTAGCATTGCATTTGTCGATAAGATCGAATACGCAAAAGAAAATGGAGCAGTTGCAACGATTATCCATAACTTTGCAGGTGGAACGAATGCACCGAACGCATCTGGTACATTCCTAGGTGATTCATTTGCGTTTATCCCAACATTCGATATGTCCCAAACAGATGGAGATGCTATTCGTGCAGCATTGAATGGAGGAACAGGAAAAGTTTCCTTTGGTAATTTCCACTCTACAGCAACTGTGGGAGATGAGGTAAACGATTCAAGTTCTCGTGGACCATCCACTCCAAACTTTGATATCAAACCAGATGTAACTGCACCTGGAACGAATATTATGTCTACCATTCCAATGTACAAAGCAGATTTCCCAGAAGCGGTTTACAACACAGCTTATGATCGCAAAACGGGAACATCGATGGCAACACCACATATCGCTGGTATTGCAGCACTTGTAAAACAAGCAAATCCAGACTGGAATGCATTTGATGTAAAAGTAGCACTTTCCAATACAGCTAAGGTGCTTAACAAATCTAAATACGATGTATTTGCGCAAGGTGCTGGACGTGTAAATGCGTATGCAGCAGCACATCCGAATGCACTAGCTTATGCAGTAGATACAGCAGTACTAGATGGTAGTGGAGCAATCGTTGAAAACTTAAAAGGGACAGTTACATTTGGTCCACAATCATTAAAAGATGAAAACCTTTCCGTAACAAAACAAATTCTAGTTAAAGACTTGAAGGGTACGGGAGGAAATTATGAAGTAACAGTTGATACGGTAAAAACATTTGGTGATGCTAAAGTTACGGTAGATAAACCGACATTCACTTTAAGTGGTGATCAACTATTAAATGTTACACTGACTGCTTCTAAAGCTACAGCACCAAACGGATCTGAAATTCTAGGATATATCCACATTAACGGTGGTGGTTCAGAAATTTCATTGCCATTTGCAGCTGATTTTGGTGGAGTTGCTACTACAGAAATTAGAGATATGAAAATTTCTGGAACGGATCTTTCCTTCAATGGAGATGGTGTGAAAGATTCAGCGGTACTTTCATTTACATTAACAGGTGATGTGACAACAAACTATATTGAGCTTTGGGATATTATGAATCCTGAAGGTGGAGAGTACGGAGATGGCTACATCGGCTATTTACATGCAGGTTCTTCACTTGGAAAAGGATCATATACACTAAACGTGGCTGGGCAATATAAACCATGGGGAACTGCTCCGGCAACAACCATTCCAGATGGTCTATATACAATTGATTTTACAGGACTGGCTGCCTCAGGAGTAGTTGGTGACTATGTTGGACCAGTTGTAGTGAAAACAACGAAACCAGCAGTAACAGGTACTGTGAAAGACGGAGTAGCAACTGGCCAAGTAACAGACAAGTATATTGAATATAACGAAGAGTTATATTTATATGGTTTAGAATATGACTTAAATGACAAGCTAAACGCTTCTTATATTGTTAACGGCGAAACAGCTAATCCAGTGGAATTCGATTTAGCGCAAGATGGATCGTTTACATTCCCAGTAACTGCAGCAACAAATTCTGTTAAAGTGGTTATTCAAGATGCGGCGGGTAATGTAGGAGAAGCTTTAATTTACGAAAAAGAGGAAGCAGTAGTAACACTTGCTGTAAACCCAACAGCGCTTGATTTAACAGTAGGTGGAACAGAGCAACTGACTGTAACAGAAACATCTACTCCTAAAGAAGGAACTCCGACTGATACAGATGTAACTGCAGAAGCTACGTATGTAGTAGCAGATGAAAGCATCGCAACAGTTACAAATGGTTTAGTAACTGCAGTAGGAAAAGGTTCTACAACAATCACTATTTCACATGGTGATAACGAAGTAACAGTAAATGTAACGGTAAAAGATGCGGATGTAATCGTACCAGGTGTTACATTAACTGCTAACAAAACAGAAGTTGATCTTCAAAAAGGAAAAGAAGCACAACTTAAAATTACAGAAGTAACAACAACAGCTGATGGCAAAACGAAAAAACAAGACGTAACAAAAGCGGCAACTTACAAAGTAGCAGATAACAAAGTTGCAACTGTCAAAGATGGTTTAATAACAGCTAAAAACGCAGGAAGCACAACAATTACAGTGAAATACGGTAAAAATGAGCTTACTGTAAATGTAACTGTTACAGAGCCAGGCGTGACACTTGTTGCAAACAAAACAGAACTTGATTTGTTAAAAGGAAAAGAAGCACAACTAAAAATTACAGAAGTAACAACAACTGCAGATGGCAAATCGAAAAAAGTAGATGTAACCAACTCTGCAAAATATTCTGTAGCAGACAGTAAAGTAGCTTCTGTTAAAGCTGGTTTAGTAACAGCTAAAAATGCAGGAACTACAACAATCACTGCTAAATACGGTAAAAATGAAGTAACGGTAAATGTGAAGGTTACAGAATCAGTGGTGACTTTAACTGCAAACAAAACTCAAATTGACCTTGAGGCAGGAAAAGAGTTCCAACTGAAAATTACCGAAGAAACTACAACAGCTGATGGAAAAACGAAAAAGACAGACGTAACAAAAGCAGCGACGTATAAAGTGGCTAATACTAAAGTAGCTTCTGTAAGCAATGGTTTAGTGACTGCAATCGGAGCTGGAGATACAACAATTACTGCTAAATACGGCAAAAATGAAGTAACGGTAAATGTAACAGTGACAGAACCAGTTGTGACTCTAGAAGTAAACAAAACAGAGCTTAACCTAGAGCCTCAAAAAGAAGCTCAACTGAAACTTACCGAAGTAATCACTTCTGCTGGTGGCAAAACAAAAAAGACAGATGTAACATCTCTTGCAACATATAAGTCAGCAAATGCTAAAGTAGCAACTGTAAGCAGTGGCTTAGTAAAAGCAAAAGCTGCAGGAACTACAACAATCACTGCTAAATACGGCAATAAAGAAGTTACAGTAAATGTGACAGTAACAGAGCCAGAAGTATCACTAAGCGCAAACACAACAGAAATTGCCTTAGAGCCAGGAAAAGAAGCTCAACTGAAAATTACGGAAACTACTACAGGAGCAGATGGAAAAACAACGCAAAAGAATGTAACAACAGCTGCCAAGTATAAAGTAGCGGATAGTAAAGTGGTTTCTGTAACTGATGGAGTAGTAAGAGCTAAAGCTGCAGGAGCTACAACAATCAACGTGAGCTACGGCAAAAATAACCTAACTGTCAACGTGACGGTTACAGCACCAGAAGTAACTCTAGTTGTAGACAATACGCAACTTGAGTTGGAATCAGGAAAAGAAGCTCAACTGAAAATTACAGAAGTAACAACAGCAAATGGAAAAACAACGGAAAAAAATGTGACAACATCTGCAACGTATAAAGTAGCAAATGGTCAGATTGCTTCTGTAACAAACGGTCTAGTAAGAGCAAAAAATGCAGGAAATACAACGATAACTGTTAAATATGGCAAAAATGAAGTGCCAGTAAATGTAACGGTTTATGCAGCAGAAGTGTCACTAGTTGCAGATCAAACACAAATTGATCTAGAACTAGGAAAAGAAGTACTTCTGAACATTAAAGAAGTTACAACATTAAATGGCACAACAACTGAAAAAGACGTTACAACAGCAGCTACTTACAAAGTGGGAGACACTAAAGTAGCTAGCGTAACAAATGGTCTAGTAAGACCGAAAAAAGCAGGCAGCACAGCGATCACTGTAAAATATGGAAAAAATGAGCTAACTGTCAATTTAACAGTGAAAGAAGCAGCGCTAAAAACTGTTGTACCAAATGCTGAAACTCTTGTACCAGGCCCAGAGTCTGTTACACCAGATTTCGATTTGAAGCTGCCAACTCCAGAGTACAGCGTACCAAAGATTGACAGACTAATCCCAGGTGCAGGCCCAATTCCTGTAGCTGTGTGAGGAATAATTCCAACAATAGCTTGCAATGCTATAGAAACAGCTGGGGCCTTTCCCCCAGCTGTTTCTTTTTTATAGTCACTCTGTGTGAGAGATTGACTCGTAATATTCTTGTTTTCTAAAGAGACAGAGACCTTCCAAAAAACTCCTCTTATACTTCCAAAAAAATCTATAAAAATAGTATTTTAATTTTCCGAACATTTGTAATATAATTATAATCAAAAAAGAAGGGAAACTATTTATCTATCTCTTCCCTTACATAAGTCATAGCACCATGAACTACACATATATTAAAAACCGCTTAAATGATGAGGGTGCTTTATAGGTAATACTCATTATTTCAGAGAAAGGAAGCGATTACATTAAAAGCATTAGCTATAAGATAGGACAAGCTTATAGTTTTAGATTAGAAGATTAAGTAACCGGGGGAAAAGAGGGGAAATATGTTGAAAAAGAGAATAGTATCAAAGTTATTTAGCGTATTCATGGTACTAGCTATGATCTTTACGCTGTTTGGTCCGGCCATCGCTGTATCTGCAAATACAGATGCCAAGCCATTCAAACAAAACACAACGAATGAAAGTACGATCGAACTAAAAAAAGCAATTACGGAACAGCTGAGTTTACTGGATGATGGACCTAAACTAGACGAGTCTTTACAAGACCTATCAGGTAACCAAGATGTTGGGGTAATCATACATTTATCTGAAAAACCAGTTGCCCTTGAAAAAGGAATAAACAAATTAAGAGGAAGATCATTTTCTAGCACACAAGAGAACCAAGTAAGAAACAAAGTAAAAACACAACAAACGGCTGTAAAAAAAGAATTAACTACCAAAAAAATCGCAATGAAACAAGGCTATACATTTGATACCGTATTAAACGGCTTTGCAGCAACTGTAAAAGCCAATGATCTTCCAAAACTACTAACGGTTGAAGGAGTAACATTAGTAGAACCAGACACAATTGTTTATGCATCAGAAGAGCCACAAAAAACGAAGCCTTCTCCGATTAATAAAGATAGAATGGTAGAAGCAAAGATGAACACAAGTATTTCATACTTAGGCATTGAAAAACTTTGGAATGAAGGATTTGAAGGACAAGGCATAAAAGTAGCGGTACTTGATACTGGAATCGATGCAGATCATCCAGAATTTGCAGGTATTTATAAAGGTGGAAAAAACTTTATTCCTAATTCATCTACTTACACAAAAACTCGGACAGATAACGATGCATCGGAAACTTCACCGATTGAGCGACCTGCTGGAACACCAGAATTTAATGCACTAGGCAGCCCATTCTATACATCTCACGGTACACATGTGGCGGGGACAATAGCTGCAATCGGAGCGAACCAGTACGGCATTAAAGGGATAGCTCCAAAAGTAGATCTTTACGCGTATCGTGTACTTGGAGCATATGGAAGTGGAGCTACATCTGGAATTATAAAAGCAATTGACACAGCTGTTATTGAAAAGATGGATATTATAAATCTATCACTTGGTGGCGGTGCAAACACAGAAACAGATAGCGGATCTTTTGCTATAAATAATGCAATGATGGCTGGCACAATCGCTGTCATCGCAACTGGTAATTCTGGTCCTAACCGCGAAACAATGGGAACTCCAGCTACAGCACGTTTAGGTATAGCGGTCGGTAATACAACAAACCCAGAAACAATGTACAACGGAAAAGTGAATGTAACAGTTGGCGACTATCAGCTTACGAAACAATTACAGTTTATGGGTACTACTTTTGGAAAAGATTTAGCAACACAACTCCAAGGTGAATTTGACTTAGTAGCAGTTCCTGGAAATGGGGAAGCCAAAGATTATCAAGGAATCAATGTTAATGGTAAAGTTGCATTGATTTCTCGTGGTGGCACTGCATTTGTCGACAAAATTGCGCGTGCAAAAGAAAATGGAGCAGTCGCTGCGATTATCCATAACTTTGCAGGTGGCACAAATGCTCCAAATGCATCTAACGTCTTCCTAGGAGATTCTTTTGCGTTTATTCCAACGTTTGATATGTCCCAAACAGATGGGGATGCTATTCGAAAGGCGTTAAATGGGGGAGAAGGAAAAGTATCCTTTGATAATTTTAATTCTACTGCCACTGCAGGGGATGAAGTAAATGATTCTAGTTCACGTGGACCATCTACTCCAAACTTCGACATTAAGCCAGATGTAAGTGCACCTGGAACAAATATTATGTCTACCATCCCAATGTATAAAGCAGATTTCCCAACAGCTACTTATGACGAAGCATATGATCGTAAAACGGGAACATCTATGGCAACACCACATATTGCAGGTATTGCCGCGCTAGTGAAACAAGCAAATCCGGGCTGGAGCGCATTTGATGTTAAAGTGGCGCTTTCAAATACGGCTAAAGTTTTGAACACATCTAAATACGATGTATTTGCGCAAGGAGCTGGACGCGTAAATGCTTATGCAGCAGCTCATCCTAATGCACTTGCTTATGCAGTTGATCAAGCGGTACTGGACAGTAGTGGAGCAATCGTTGAAAACTTGAAAGGGACAGTTACATTTGGTCCGCAATCATTATCAGAAAACCTTTCTGTTACGAAACAAATTCGTGTGAAAGATTTGAAGGGTGTTGGCGGAAGTTATAGTGTAACAGTTGATACAACCAAAACATTCGGAGATGCTAAAGTAACGGTAGATCAACCAACATTCACTTTAAGCGGAGAGCAACTGATTAATGTTACATTAACAGCATCCAAAGCGATTGCACCAAAAGGAGCGGAAATTTTAGGATATATTCACATTAACGGTGGAGGCTCTGAAATTTCATTGCCATTTGCAGCAGACTTCGGTGGAGCAGCTGCTGTACAATTTAAAGATTTTGGTATTACAGAATCCGATCTTTCCTTTGATGGAGATGGAGTAAAAGATGAAGCAATGCTTAATTTCACCGTTACTGGTGACTTAGGATATAATATCATTCAAATTTGGGATATTATGAATCCAACAGGTGGAACGTATAAAGATGGCTATATTGGCTATTTGAGTGCTAGCTTCTCTCTTCAAGCAGGTGCTTGGCAATTACCAGTAAAAGGTCAGTACAGATCATGGGATAATCCAGCAGAACTAGCGGGAATTCCAGATGGACTTTATACATTTGATTTTTATGGAGTACCACTTTCGGGCAATCCAACTGCAGTTAGTGACTATGTTGGACCAGTAATCGTAAAAACAACAAAACCAAAAGTTGCGGGTTCTGTGAAAGATGGAGTAGCAACAGGTCAAGTAACGGACAAGTATATTGAATATAACGAAGAATTATATTTATACGGTTTAGAATATGACTTAAATGACAAGTTAAATGCTTCATATGTTGTTAATGGGGATACAGCCAATGCAGTAGAATTCGATTTAGCACAAGATGGATCGTTCTCATTCCCGGTAACAGCAGATACAGATTCTGTAAAAGTGGTTATTAATGATGCAGCAGGCAATGTAGGGGAAGCTTTAATATATGAAAAAGAAAAAGTGGTGGTTTCCCTTGCTGTAAATAAACCAGTACTTGATTTAGCGGTAGGCGGTACAGAGCAATTAACTGTTACAGAAACATTAACTCCTAAAGAAGGAACGCCGACTGACACAGATGTGACGGCAGAAGCTACGTATGTGGTAGCAGATGAAAGCATTGCAACAGTTACGAATGGTTTAGTAACTGCAGTTGGAAAAGGTGCTACAACAATCACTATTACACATGGTGAAAACGAAGTATCGATAAATATGTCGGTAAAAGAAGCGGATGTAATCGTACCAGGAGTTTCACTAACCGCTAACAAACCAACACTTGATTTACAAACAGGAAAAGAAGCACAGTTGAAAATTATAGAAGTAACAACAACGGCAGATGCTAAAACGAAAAAACAAGATGTGACAAAAGCGGCGACGTATAAAGTGAAGGACAAAAATATAGCTACTGTTAAAGACGGTTTAGTAACAGCGAAAAGTGCTGGGAGCACGACAATCACGGTTAAATACGGTGAAAAAGAACTAACTGTATATGTGACTGTTACAGATCTAGGCGTGGAACTAACTGCTAACAAACCAGCAATTGATTTGTTAAAAGGAAAAGAAGCTCAACTGAAAATCACAGAAGTAACAACAACGGCAGATGGCAAATCGAAAAAAGTAGACGTAACCAACTCTGCAAAGTATTCAGTAGCAAACGATGAAGTAGCTTCTGTAAAAAATGGATTAGTAACTGCTAAAAATGCAGGAACTACAACCATCACTGCTAATTACGGTGAAAAGGAAGTATCCATACCTGTAACAGTGACAGAAGAGATAGTAAAACTAGTAGTAAACAAAGAATCGATCAATTTAGAGACAGGAAAAGAAGTACAGCTGAAAATTACCGAAGAAACAACAAAGGTAAATGGAAATACGAAAAAAGTAGACGTAACGAAAGCAGCGACATATAAATCGACCGGCGACATCGTTTCCGTTAACAATGGTTTAGTGACAGCGATAAAAGCAGGAACTACAACTATTACTGCAACATACGGTAACAATGAAGTTCAGGTAGATGTAACCGTTACAGAACCGGTAGTAAAGCTAACTGTAAACAAAACACAACTAGATCTAAAACTAGATAAAGAAGCGAAACTGACGATCAAAGAAGTAATTACTTCGGCAGATGGAAAAACAAAACAAACAGACGTAACAAGTTTTGCCACATATACTTCAAGTAATGAAGAAGTGGCTACTGTAAAAAATGCAGTAGTAAGAGCAGTAGGTGCAGGGAGCGCAACGATCACTGCTAAATACGGTAATAGCGAAGTAACCGTAAATGTGACAGTGCAGAACCAAAAGTGAACAAAATAGAAATTGAACTAAAATCTTAATCTATTGTACCAAGCACTGAAACTCTAGCACTACCAGATTTCGATATAAAGCTACCAGCTCCAGAGTATAATGTACCAACTATCGAAATATTAACTCCGGGTTCTGGACCAGTACCAATCGCAGTATAAGAAATAATTCTAAAGAAACAGCTGGGGACACGTCCTCGGCTGTTTCTTTTTGGATTATTTCTATACAAGAGATTCACTTGTAACAAAGTGTCTAACAAAAGAACATAACAACTTTTCTAAATAATTTTTAAATCACTTCATTGAAAGGAACGTTTGTTCTATAATAGATTAAAAGGAGGAATGTGAATTGTTCACACTAATTAAGGAAGAAACAAATGAGTACACAACAGAACTTTTAGATCTTCGAAATGATTTCGTCTTTAAAACCTTTTTTAGCATTAAAAGAAACAATCATCTTCTATTAAGTTTTATCAACGCCATTTTAGAAGAAACAGTAACTTCGGTAGAAATAATTAATGCAAATTTAGACATGATGCACATAGCTGATAAAGCGTCCGTCATGGATCTTCGAATTGCTACAGAAACCAGGGAACAAATTAACATAGAAATGCAAGTAAGTGGACACCGGGCACTTCCAGAAAGAATGCTCATGTACTGGGCAAAAATGTATGCAAGTCAAGATGAAAAAGGTAGTTCAGGTTACAAACAATTAAGAAAAGTAACCCAAATTCTTATCGCAGACTTCAAATTGTTGCCAAAATCCCATTTCCATAGTAAATTTCAATTAATAGATAAAGAAAATTTAACGTTATATTCTGAGCACATAGAATTCCATGTAATAGAGCTTCCTAAAGTCTCCCGTAACTTGCATAACAGATCAAAAGAATTAGAAAAATGGTTGCTATTCTTGAAAGGAAATACAAAAACAAAGGAGGAAATAGCGATGGAAAGTTCAACATTCAAAGAAGCGTTCGAAGAAATTGAACGACTAAGCCAAGATCCTAAAACAAGAGCCCTTGCCATCTCCCGAGAAAAGTTCCTAAGAGACCAAAACCAAAGAGAATTAGAAGCTCGAATAGATGGAAAAGAAGAAGGAATAATACTTGGAATTGAACAAGGAATAGAACAAGGAGCACTCCAGGCCGAGGAAAAAATGGTACTTACAATGCACGCTAAAGGAAACACAGCACAAGCAATAGCAGACTTAACAGATATACCATTAGAAAGAGTAAAAAAAATCATCAATAAATAATGGCGCAAATATGCTCCAATCTCAAAAGAAACGGCTGAGTAAATGACTCTAGCTGTTTCTTTTTTTAAATTGAGAAAGAAATCTAAAATAATCCTATACACGACAAACAAAATTAAAAGAAAATCCTTTGACGTGGCAAATGACTTACGCGCAACATTCCCGTCCATTTGCGCAACGTTTTTAAAATGCGCAACATTATCCAAGTTATTCGCAACATTGAAAGCCATACGCGCAACTTTACCATCCATTTGCATAACGTTTTTAAAATATGCAACATTATCCAAGTTATTCGCAACATTGAAAGCCATATGCGCAACATTCCCGTCCATTTGCGCAACGTTTTTAAAATGCGCAACATTATCCAAGTTATTCGCAACATTAAAGCCATACGCGCAACTTTACTTTCCATTTGCACAACATTCCATCTCATACGCGCAACATTCTCTCCCAAACTATCTGCTTTCACTTTATTCCAAAAGCCAAAGCAAAGAAAAGGCCCAAAACCAATTCGGTTTCAGCCCTTCCCAACAATCTACTAATCCAAATATCTCCGAGCACCAGCATAGTTTCGCTTATAAACGCCAGCTGAAATAGATTCGATCTTCACTTTATCCGAAGCGTTCGGTGCATGAAGCATTTTACCATCTCCTACATACAATCCCACATGATACACCTTTCCTTTTCCACCGTTGCCAGCAAAAAAGACGAGATCACCAGGCTGTAATTTACTTTTTGAGACGGGTGTTCCTTTAGTTGCTTGATAGAACGAGTCGCGAGGGATAAGAATCCCATGGTTTTTATATACAGAGTAAATGATGCCGGAACAGTCAAATCCAAAAGAAGATGCACCTGCCCAAAGATAAGGTAGGCCGAGGAACATTTTAGCGCTATTTACGATATCTTTTTGAGTTGGTTTTGGAACTGCTGCGTAATTTTTATATACTTTTGCATCCTTTTTAGGCAAGTACTTGATGCCATTTTGAGGAGTAAGCACATGTAGCCATTCGCCTTCTTCTTTTATAACAGGAAGAATCGTTGTATAGCTGATATCTATATATTTATTCTTTTTCTTTGTATCGCTATATAGAGTAGAAGATTTTGCATTCACGATAGCAATTGAACAATTGGTAGTATCTGTTGTAGTTTCATATAAATGCGAAGTCGGAACCCAACCAGGATATCCTTCTTTTTGATAAGGCACATACTGGTCTTTGACTGCTATTTTGGACCATTTTCCGCTTTTTTGTAAGACGACGACTTCATCTCCGAATAACGCTTGTGTATCCGTTTTATCTACAAGCCACCATTTTTGTTTGAGATTCATCGTTTTCATCCATTTAGAAATGTCTACTGGAGTAGAAATAGAAGGGCGGTCGACGTCTCTATCTATGCCAGGCTTATGCCAAAGGGATGTAACTTGAACGTTCACTTTCACTGTTTTTATCTTGCTTGGTTTTTCGCAAGAAGCAGGAATGGTCGGTGCGGGTTGAACCGGAACCGGTGAAACAGGTGGTGCAGGAGGTGTTTTAATTCGGAATTCGGGATTTATTGCCCGAGCAATAAATACAGCAAAATCTGCTTTTGAAATGTTTGCTAATGGCTTAAATGTATTGTCTGCATAGCCAGTGGCAATTTTCAATGCTTGCAGTGTACTAATAGATTCTGCAACCCAATAAGTAGGTGACACATCGACAAATGGCGTCTTAGACGCACCTTTTAGATCAAAAGACCTAACAACAAAGACAGCGGCTTCTCCTCTGGTGAATGGGGCATCTGGATTGAATGCTCCATTCTCATCGGCTCTCATAACCCCACTGTTTGCAACGGTCGCCATGATTGAAAAGCTTGGGTGGTCAGCGGTAACATCCGTAAAATTGGGATCTAATGGATTCGCCGTATCAAGTCCGAGAGACTTCACAATCATTTCCGCAGCTTCTAAACGAGTAATCTCCGCATCCACACCGAAAGTTCTTCCGGGATCACCGGCTATAATGCCTTTCGAAGCTAAAAAATCCAGCTCTGCTTTTGCCGGATGATTATCTCCAACATCCTTATACAAAGGAGCAGCAGAGACACTACTAAAACTAGAAAATAAAAGAACAATAAGTGCAAAAAATACGATGAATCTTCTCATTCGGCTGAGTCTCCCTTAAGTTTGGTAGTTTTATAATAGTATAGACTATTTTTATAACCTTGTGTGCAAACTTTTCTGAATAATTGGTCTCATATAAAAGTGAATCAAAAGTTTCAAAAAATTTATTATTATTTGTAAATTATAACTATACATAGTTTCTAATATTTGATAATATGTAGAAGGAGAGGGGAATAATGGCGAAAAGAAGGAGATAACGTGAGAAAAAAGTATAACGATTTGACAGAAAAAGATTCTAAATTGATTAATCGAAGAGTATTAGCAGTTGAACCGTATTTTACGAATGGCAACAAATCGAAAATCACGACAACGCACGGGATTCATTATTCAAAAGTGTCTGTACTTGAGTTACTTAACAATGCTTGCATTCGCTATGCCTCTACTATAGAGGGACGTATGAAAGCGACGAAAGAAGTCATGGATTACAATCAGAAAACACCTGTCCTCATTAATCCGAATGAGTTCGGTGCATTTCCAACATTATCATACAAAGATATTGAGTGTGTTTGGATATTTAATCATCACTTCTACGTAAATGAGTTAGGTAATGGAAAATCGCAAATCGTATTTGACAACGGAATTCACCTGACCGTAAAAGCCTCCAAGAATGTATTACTAAAACAACAACAAAGATTACATACAGCGATCAGTATATTTAGCAATATGGAGCATTCAGAGTAAAAAAATCTGAAAAGAAAAAGCAGTCGAAGAAAAAAACTTCGTCTGCTTTTTTGCTGCTGATTCATTTATAGCAGTATTCTACTTTCGATACGAACAAATGAATAACTTCCTCCTCATAAACATGTAGTTTCAGCCTACATACTGTGCGTATGCCAATTAGTACGTTCACGAAAATCCATATATCCTATATCTACCTAGGAATAACTGAACCGTGCACGAGTCAAAAGGAACGCACAGTGAACACCTTTGAAGAAGTACTGCCGCAATATGAACCAATGATTTCTGCCTGCATTCGCAAATTGCATATTTACAAAAATCACGAGCTATATAAACAAGCCGGAAGAATTGCCTTATGGAAAGCATGGGTAAAGTTCGATGCAACAAAAGGGGATTTCGCACCATATGCCTATCGATGCATTTATGGAGCGATGCTGGATGAGCTAAAAAAGGAAAAGCATCAGGAAGAATATATCGATGTAGTAGAAGATGAAAAACTGTCCATTCTACTAGAAAAGTCGCTCGTCACCAGCTTCGTCAATGAAGAACTAGGAATAGCTCTAGAAAACTTAACTGAAAATGAACGGGAGCTGTTGCTCTGGATTTTTGTTGAAGGCATCTCCCTTCAACAAGCCGCTACACGAGCAGGCATAACAATTCCTGGCATCAAAAAAAGACGCGAACGCTTACTACTAAAACTAAGAGAAAAACTGACTCAGTAATCGAAAAAGCTCTGTAGAGAAGGAAACATCTCTGCAGAGCTTTATTTTTTGTGCTACCATGGTTCCAATAAATGGCTTAACAAGACAAATTAAGCAGTGAACGCGACAAACTAACCTTCGAGCACGACAAAACTCTACTGAACGCGACCAAACCACCCCCGAACGCGACAAACCCTAACCTAGCCAATCAAATCAAATAAATCATCCGATCCAAATAAGTCCCCAGCATCGTACCGGCCAAAATAGTCACCAAAATCAACATCAACAAAACAAACACCAAAATATATAGAATAAAACCATACAGAGAATCCATCCCAGGTGCCTTTTTAGTTGCTAAAAAACTAACCAAGTACAGCGGCAACACAAACAAAGCAAATATAAAACTAACGACCAATACAAACTGCCCATATGTAAAAGATTGAATAACCATCAGCAAAAATGCCAACCCAACACTCACCAAAACGGGAGACAGCTGCCCTCCATAAAAACTAACAATAGCCTTCACCGAATTCGGGGAACCAAAAAAGTTATTCGCGATAAAAAGGGCAAATACCGCAATCCCAAACAACAAAAATACGAGCAACATAATCTGAAAGAAAAAAGGAAAAAAGCCTAAAGACTCCCCAAAATAATTCCGGTTAACTACTAAAAACAGAGAAACGGTGTACAAAATGGCAAACAAAATAATGCTAAGCAAGCCGTTCGTAAAATCCTTTTCTCCTTGCTCAAATGCTCGGGAAGGATTTTTTAATTGCTGTACAAAATAGGCGCTGTACACTTTGGATTGCTTTTTAATCTTTTCTATATGGATATTTGGTTCAATTTGTTGAGCGGAAGATCTTTTTTTCACTACAACACTCGGCTCTTCTAATTTTTCACCACATATTCCACAAAAGTTCCCAATGGCTTGTTCGTGACTACAATTAGAACATACGATATGAAATTCCTCCTGCGTTCTTTTTTTTATGATAAAAATTATAAACTTGTTTACTCAGTGTCGATCTAGCTTCAGCGCCTTGCCCCTCGAGGTCAAATGGGAAAAAGCTGTGGTGGCTGAGGAGCTGCCTCCTCGCTTTTCCCCATTTGCCTGTCGGGGCAGACATAGGCGCTTGCACTTTTCAACTCCGTCATAACGGGTAGGAAACCCCTACTTGAATGAAGTTTCACTTATATACATCGTATGAGATCGGTAGGACTAATATTCCGATTGGTATCATCCTGTCTAAAACGACCCTACAATCATAGAAAAAGTCGGATTTTGGTGAATGTTAGAACATTAGAAGAATCGTTTGCAATACCACTAAACTAAGCGATATGATAGGTAAAAAAAGGCGGGATATGAATTGGAAATGACTGTAGGACGCAATAACCCATGTCCGTGCGGGAGTGGGTAAAAATATAAAAAATGTCATGGTGGCAAAGAAGTCGTATCGCTTCAGCAAGTGGTTGATAAAGAATTGAGCTCCATCATCGAAAACTTTTATAAAGAATATCCAGAACGAAAAGACATATATGAGCTACGTCTTCTACTTAACAAATGGAATGCAAGATTAAAAGGATTTTGGCCACCAAATCGAATCGAGCAACAACTGGTAGATTACTATTTACTATTACAAAAGACAGGCATTTGGACAAATTACGTAGAAAAACAATTGCAAAAAACAATACGTCCATCCGTCATTCAAGTGCTTGAGAAGTGGACAAGCCCAATGATGATTATCGGAGAAGTATTAGAGACACAGCAATCGTTTATTCAATTGAAAGAAATTGTAGATGGCAAGGTGTATGAACTCGAAACATTAGGCGGAGATTCAAAAGTAGATATAGGCAGTTATGTAGTAGGCATCGTGTTACCGGATAGTCGCCGAGGAGAAAATGGCATTATGATTCTTTCAGGTGTAGCATTCTTGCCAAATAGAATTTCAGAGAGCTTAAAGCAAGTGAAGCAGCTTGCCACAGAAAGCAAACTAGATACACAGGCATTCTACCGTGAACATATGCTAGACTGCTTAACATTCATCCATGTAAGTGAAAAAAGCGAGGATGAAACACCTAAAGTCAATATGGAAAGTCAGACTATGGTAAGTGATAATGAGAAACAAGATTCAACAATGACGGAAAAACAAACAGAAATGCTAGTAGCTTTGGAAGACATGATGAACGAGAAAGGGATACATAACGACGAACTGATCCGTATATTCCGTTCCTACTTAACCGAATGTGCTCCAAACCCACGAAAAGCAGGAGCCGCAGCAGCCGGTGCTATCCGTTTTGCAAAAGAACGTTTGTCTGCAGATGAATTCCCATGGACGAATAAAGAAATAGCGGCTATGTTCGAAGTATCCACATCGACGGTTCAAAAGTATTTTGAAGAGATAGAAGCTTTTTCAGCTGTCCCTGTATAAGACATAATTTGAGAAAAAAAGCTAAATTGTTCCTTACACAGGGAACAATTTCAGCGTCTCAATTTAGGATCTAAATATTTATGAAAAACTATTTTCTTCGAATTTTCTAGTTCTCGCTTTGCTAATTTGGGAGAATAAAACATCGTAGACCCTAATGCAAGCTTGTCCGCCTCTGCTTCATAATCGATAACTGAAATATTACGATTACCTGATCTTTTCAAAATATCGATCAAGTCACTAGTCCCCATATCGACTCCTAAAATAACATGCTCTGTCTTTCTTTTCTTACTCAGATGTTGATGCATTTTATGCTTCCTCTTTTCATGCGTTTTATTGCGTATATCATATCATTTATTGTTGTTCTTTGGTATGGAGAGAGTTTAATAAAATTCAGAATTTTGTCGACCACTAGCTGTTACTGGAAAACCAATCCATTAAAAAAGTTGAATAGTTTCCAGTTAAATAGTAATATTAAAATGGATAAAATATATTGTCAATTTTTCGACAATCTATAAAGAGAATAGAGGAGGAGAAACATGAGTAAACGTCTTATTAAGCAAACGACAGCAGCAGTATTACTTACAACATCGGTATTATCATTTTCATCCGCTGCACTAGGGGCGACGAATTCATCCGTGGATCAATCGGTGAATAAGGTGAAAGTAGAATTGAACAATGCGACGAAGCATTATGTGTATCCATCACTAGATGGGAAGCTTGCTCCAAGCAGCAAACTATACCCTGCGTTAAACAGTGCGAAGAAAAACTATCAACTTACTAGAAGTGCAGTAGTATCTTCAAAACTATCTTCTGCGCAAAAGAATGCAAAGTTGAAAGAGATTGATGCGCTTTACAATGAAAAAATTTCAGGCGGATTAGTACCATATATTGATGCATACAACTATGCAACAAAATATTTAGTGCCGATCATGAATGAGATCGCAGCAGCACAAGAAAGAAATGACTTTGCAGCTGTTGAAAAAGGGTACCACAAATTATCGTACCAATTAAAAGGTAGAACAGCGATTCTATACCGTTTCTCTGGTAAAGCTGCTCGTGATCTTCTACTGGCAGAGTACAAAAAACCAGCAGATGCAAAACGCAATGAATTAATGGTTCCTGTAACAATCACGATGAAAATTACAGAGATTAACGATTTATTGAAAGCTGGCAAAAAAGCAGAAGCTAAAACAGAGTTTGCAGAAATCGAAGCGCTATTACACCGTCTTCCAAATGCTTCAACAAACAAATTTGTTGCTGCATTGTTAGCAGAAGTAGCGAAAGTGAAAGCAGCTGTTGGCGAAACTACACCAGTAACACCACCAGTAGTTACTCCAGTTGATCCACCAGCAACAGGCGGTGGCGGAGATGATACACCTTCGCAACCATCACAACAACAAATTTTAAACAATAAAGTTGCAGCTTTAGTAACATTGCTAAATTCAAAAGAAGGCGATAAAGCAACTGCTGAATCAACTGGAACTAATGCTTTAACTGTTACATTGAAAAAAGATTTAAAACAGGAAGACTTTGTAGCTTATTTAGGACAAGGATTCTATTCGAAGTTTATTAGTGAAGTTGGAGTGACGAAATTAAATGGCTTAGATCCAAAATCTACAGAAGCCGTTCTATATTTACAATCTCAGATCCCAACTGATGTAGATTCACTTGCTGATTTAGATGGTAAGACAATCACTTTACCTGTAACTGTTAACAATGGATCAGCATTAAATGTTGATTTTAAAGTTACGTTCAAATTCGAAAAGTAAAATGCCAAACCCTTCACATCGACACGATGTGGAGGGTTTTTCTACATGATCTGACATTATTCTCTACTCTTCTATAATTCTTCATGCTAAACTAGGCATATAAACACGCAGACAAAGGAGAATTTTATGAAGAAACTGAAAATCTTTTTAATAGCAGCATTAGTCATCATACTCGGAGCGGGAGGCTACTTGCTTTATATGTTCAAATTTAAAGAATATGATGTAGCGGATGAAGAAGTGAGTGAGATCGTTGCAGATCCATACAAAGTGGAACTTCCGGACGGAAGCACACTTATCATCGACGAAGAAGGAGAAGTTGTCCAAGAGACAGCGACATCTGAAACAAATACAAAAACAAATACGAATACAGTTACGACAAGTGGATCCTCCCTTGAAGAAAAGTTAGCAGGAAAGACGGCTGGACCTGGCACCGGTTCAACAACAAGTTCAGGAAATAGCACAAATGGAACGGCTACGACTTCCTCTACGGAAAAACCAACAGTTGCATCGATAAAGGATAAATACAGACCAGCATTAGAAGGTTTAGAAGCACAAGCAGACACTAAGATTAATGCACTCATTGGACGAGCAGTGAGTGAATACAACGATAAGCAAGCAAATGGAGAAAAAGTGGACTTTGGCTATTTTTACAACAAATACATGGCAGCAGCTAACAATCTAGAAGCAAGCACAGATACAGTTTTCCATGCAGTAATAGGTGCAGTAGAAAAAGATCTTACTGCTAATGGCTATGATAAGTCCTACGCACAAAGTTTTAAAGATGAATACGAAGCAACCAAGAAAGCCAGACGTGATGGTATATTAAAAAAAGCACTTGGAAGCCAATAAAAAACGAAAATCCCTTCGGTGAAGTTTATGACCGAAGGGATTTTCGTTTATTTCAATTCTAAATGTGTTCTTAAAACAGTACGTATAGCCGCAAGCTCCTCATTATTCATCATATAGTACCAAATTCCGTCGATTGTCTTGCCTTGACCTTCTTTCATATAAAGCTGATCCACATGTCCTACCGCATCCCGGTAGTTAGCTTGAACATCGACCATTTCATCAAACGTCATATTGGTACGAATATTTTTCCCGATTGCGCCAAAAATACTTTTGTAGTTAAGTAAACTATTAATAGTTGCACCTTCGCGTAAAACTGCTTGTATAACTTGCTTTTGACGGTCTTGGCGTCCAAAATCTCCTCGTGGATCCTCATACCGCATACGAGTATATGCTAGTGCTTCATCTCCGCCAAGGGTGTTAGCGCCTTTAGGAAAAGTATAGTTGCCGGATGTGAAATCTAAAGAATTAGTAACGGTAATTCCACCAATTGCATCCACGATATCTTTAAAACTTTCCATATTAACTTGTACAACATAGTCAATGGGAATATCGAGTAAATTTTCTACCGTATTCATCGACATCTCAATGCCCCCAAAAGCGTATGCATGATTAATCTTGTCCTTTACACCTCTGCCGATTATCTCTGTGTAGGTGTCACGAGGAATACTGAGCATTTTAGTAGATTGAGAAGTTGGATTGACTGTCATTACGATCATCGTATCCGATCGGCCTTTATCATAGCTACGCTCGTCCACTCCAAGAATCAGTACAGAAAAAGGTTCCTTTTTCGTAAATGCCACAGATTCCTTTCGTTTATCAGAAACCTTTCGTTCAATCGGCTCATGCATTTGTTTTGCTGTCTCAGTTAAATCTTTGTAAATAATGGAGCCGTAAACTATCAACCCAAGAATAATAACTACGATCATGCCAACAATCCACGGCCATTTTTTTCTCTTCTTTTCAGTTGAAGACTCCATCGCATTCCTCCGTTATTTTCCAGTAAAATAATTAATCAGAGGGGATGCCCAGACTTTCGCACCTTCACTATTTGGACTCTGGTCTTCGGTTAACAAAGATTTCAAACTAGAGTCAGTCGTATCTGGCCAAGCATTCCAATGATTAATATAAGGATATGCATTAGTAGCCGAAAAATTCTCCAAAGCACGAATTTGTACTAAATAAAAATTCGCATGATAGATAGGATAAGAAGGCTGTAGTACAATTACAGCATCGGATACTTCTTCTATAGCCTTCTCTTTGAACGCTTTAATATGTTTCTGTTCGTCTTCAATTTTTACTATTCCATTATTATTAAGTGTAAAAGGCTCTAAAAGAATAAGGTCATATTCTTTTTCCCAATCAATTTCTGCCATATTTTTATCGATAAATTGTTTCGATGTACCGTCGAACGGTGCAATTGTCGTCTCGATAAAATTATCATATGTATCCTTTAAAGCGTTTGCTAGTAAAGTTGCGTAGCCTGGTGCTCCGCTTTCCATCGCATTAGAGCCAACAATGAGTAATTGTACTTTCTCCTCGGCGTCCAATCTATTCAACACCAAGTTTTGTATTTGTTCATCCGCATTTATTAGAGCTTCTTCGACAGTTGTTCTACTTAATTGAATAGCCTCCTTCTTTTTAGGTGCTACAATATCCTCTTTTCCTACAGGTCCTGTCTGGGTATAATGAATTATTTCCTTGTCTGTTTTCACATTATTGATCCTCGATTTCCAAGATGCATAACTGGAAATAAGCACAGCAATACAAGTAACACTAATAACCAGTGCCATAATACGCCCGTATTTCACATGCAACCCTCCTTAACTCTTATTAAACTAATCTTACACTTATTGTGGTTATATTATACTGCTCTATGATAGAATATTAAAGATGAAGGCGCAAAATGCCGACATATGCTATACTATATCGAAAATAGAAGAATCAAAATTAAAGGAGTTATCAGTTAATGGAAGAAACAATCAGCCTCCAGGATTTATTTAAAACACTGAAAAAAAGATTATTATTAATCATACTGACAACCATTATCGCAATAACCGTCAGTGGAGTTGTTAGCTTTCTTTATCTGACACCCATTTATCAGTCCTCTACACAAATTTTAGTCAATCAAGAAAGAGTAGATATTAGTACATTAAACTCCCAAGACATACAAACAAACTTACAACTAATAAATACATACAACGTAATTATTAAGAGTCCTGCAATATTAAGTAAAGTAATTGAACAACTAGATCTAAACACAACACCAGCTGCATTAACTGGTCAAATTACAGTAACTAACCAACAAAATTCCCAAGTAGTGAATATTACAGTACAAGATGCCAATCCTAGTATTGCAGTGGATATTGCAAACACCACAGCTACTGTATTCCAAGATGAAATTAAAAAGTTAATGAAGGTAGACAATGTAAGTATTCTAACACCAGCTGTACTAGGCGAGAATCCATCTCCGGTAAAACCAGATCCAATGCTTAATATGGCGATCGCAGCTGTTGTCGGTTTAATGCTAGGAGTAGGAATCGCATTTCTATTAGAGTATCTAGATACAACGATGAAAACAGAACAAGATGTCGAAGAAATTTTAAATTTACCGATACTTGGATTAATCAGCACTATTTCAGATAAAGAGATTCAACAAACAATGATGCAAATTCCGCAAAGAAGAAAGAGGTAGTTAAATGGCTAGAGCAAAAACGAAAAAAACAAAGAAGCGTGCTCTTCAAACCGTAGCACGAAAACTTGTTACTAGTGTAAATACAAGATCTATTGTGTCGGAACAATTCCGCACACTACGTACGAACATTAACTTTTCTATGCCAGACAAAGAATTGAAAACATTCCTAGTTACCTCTTCCTCTCCAGGGGAAGGAAAATCGACCGTGGCTGCAAATACAGCTGTTGTATTTGCACAAGAAGGGAAAAAAGTGCTGTTAGTGGATGCAGATATGCGAAAACCTACTGTGCACTATACATTCCATCTAACAAACACGCTTGGAACATCCAATCTATTAACAAGGCAAGCAACTATAGCAGAAGTAGTAAAAACAAGCGAAATAGAAAACTTGGATATTATTACTTGCGGTCCTATTCCGCCCAATCCAGCAGAGCTTTTAAGCTCGCAAATGATGGAAAAAGTAATGGAAGAGATGAAGGAAACCTACGACATTATTATTTTTGATGCTCCACCAGTTTTATCGGTGGCGGATGCTCAAATACTCTCCAATAAGTGTGAAGGGACGATACTTATAATGAGTGCGGGGGAAACGGAGAAAAATGGAGTGCTAAAAGCGAAAGAAGCACTGGTCTCTTCTCAAGCGAATATTATTGGAGTAGTCTTGAACAACTTCAAATTACAAAAGGAACATTATTACTATCAATATTATGGAAATGCCGAATGAATGGGTACTTTTACCTAATCATTCTTTTTTTGTTTATCATATAGGAAAAAGGGGTAAGGAAAAATGATTGACATACATGCGCATATTCTCCCAGATGTAGATGACGGACCTCAAAACTTAACGGAATCGATCGTGCTAATCGAAAAAGCGGTAAAAGATGGGATTACGGATATTATTGCAACACCGCATGTGGATAATCCACATTATAATGTTTCGCAAAACGTGGTATTAGAAAAAATAGAACTACTAAATAACGAAGTGAAAAAAAATAATCTATCTATGAATATACACCCAGGACAAGAAATAAGAATAGGTGAGAACACAATTGAAAAGTTGACGAATGGTGAGCTCCTAACACTTGCTAATTCTAAATATGTATTAATCGAGTTGCCAACTGGAGGAATACCTGCGTACACTGTTCAAATAATTCAAGGAATTTTAAACTTAGACAAAGTACCTATTATTGCACATCCAGAGAGGAATCGAGCAATAGCAGAAAAACCTAGTAGATTATTGAAGTTGATCAATCACGGAGCATTAGCCCAAATTACTGCGGGAAGTTTAGCGGGTCATTACGGTAGAAACATACAAAAGCAATCGCTTCAATTGGTCGATGCCAATTTAGTGCATACCTATGGTTCTGATGTGCATAATGCGAAAACTCGTCCTTTTCTGTTTGATGCGGGGTTACGTTATTTGGAAAAGCATAAAAGACTAGATGCAGTAGATATATTTTTAGAGAATAATGCACGAATAGTAGAAAACATTGAAGTAATCATTTTAGAGCCAAAAGCACTAGAAAAGTCTAAGTGGTGGAAGATATTTGCTTGAATTAACAGAAAATAATAGATTTATCTGATAATAAGTATGTCGCTAACTATAGCTAAACTATGTAATATAGAGTAATTATTAAGTGGTTGGTTCTTTTGGCTTATTCAATTGTCATTTCCAATAATTACTCTAAATAAAATCAACTAAGATTATTACAAAAGTGCTATAATCATTTATGGAAAAGAATATACAAAAATGTATTAAGATTGGTGGGTGCTGGATGTCGTTAAGAAAAAGAATGTCGATGTTAGTGGTGGTGGATTCATGCATCGTATTGTTTTCAATTTATATTGGCTATTTTTTATTGCATCCGATAAACAACCCTTTTACTGACACTTTTTTGTTGATAAGTTCACTTACAATATTTTTAGCGCATCATGGTTTTGCCATGTATTATGGACTTTATCGGAAGGTATGGGAATATGCCTCAGTAAGAGAGTTAGTGTCGATTTTTAAAGCAGTAACATTTTCAATAATAGCAGTTGCAATTATTCAATTTATCGTAAAAGGGGACATCCTGTATCGTGCATTATCTATTACATGGATGCTTCATATTCTACTAATCGGAGGATCTCGGCTTTCTTGGAGAATTATTCGAGACACCTATATATCAGGTGAGAAATTTAAAAATAATAAGAAACGCACCCTTATAATAGGAGCGGGTTCTGCTGGTACGATGATCGCTAGGCAATTATTACGAAATAGCGAAGCTGAGTTAGAGCCAATCGCTTTTCTAGATGATGACTCCACAAAAAAAGGATTAGAAATCTTTAATATCCGTGTACTAGGTGGAACAGACATTATTGCTGATGCAGTGAAAGATTTAGATATCGAACTTATTATTATTGCTATACCGTCACTCGATAAATCGACGAGTGCGATGCTCATGCAAAAATGTCTAGACACCGGTATCCGTACCCAAATTATGCCACTTATAGAAGACTTACTGACAGGTAAAGTATCTATCAACGAAATACGAGATGTGAAAATAGAAGATTTACTCGGCCGTGAAGAAGTAGAACTAGATTTAGAGTCGATCTCTACGAAACTGACAAACAAAAAAATTCTTATCACTGGAGCTGGTGGCTCCATAGGTTCTGAGATTTGTCGCCAAGTAGCAAGATTTGATCCAAAACAACTAATCCTACTAGGACACGGAGAAAATTCTATCTATACTATAGACATGGAACTACGCAAAAAAGTTTCACCAAATACAGAAATAATTCCAATTATCGCCGATATCCAAGATCGCAACCGCATTTTCGATATCGTTTCCGATTATAAACCAGATGTAATATATCATGCGGCTGCACACAAACATGTTCCTTTAATGGAATATAACCCAATGGAAGCCGTTAAAAATAACATCTTTGGTACGAAAAACGTTGCGGAAGCTGCGGACATGTTCGGTGTAAGATATTTTGTCATGATCTCGACTGACAAAGCAGTCAATCCACCTAACGTTATGGGAGCAACGAAACGTTTTGCGGAAATGATAGTTCAGAATCTTGCGAAAGAAAGCAAGACAAAGTTTGCAGCTGTACGATTTGGTAATGTTCTAGGATCCAGAGGTAGTGTTGTACCTTTATTTAAGAAACAAATAATGGCTGGTGGACCAGTGACGATAACAGATGAGCGCATGACAAGATATTTCATGACCATTCCAGAAGCTTCTAGACTAGTCATTCAAGCAGGTACGCTTGCAAGTGGTGGAGAGGTATTTGTTCTCGATATGGGTGAACCAGTGAAAATTGTGGATTTAGCTAATAATCTTATTCGATTATCTGGTTACTCAAAAGGCGAGATTGAAGTGAAAGAAACAGGAATTAGACCTGGAGAAAAACTGTATGAAGAATTGATGAATGAGAATGAAAGACAGAGTGAAGTTATATTTCCGAAGATTTATATCGGGAAAGCGACGCCGATTACTAGCAATCAATTAGATTACCTATTAGAAAAAATTCCTACACTTTCGATAGATGTATTAAAAGATACATTGGTAGGGGTAGCTAATCAGAAGAATGTTGAAGTAGAACAAAAGGTAGTGACTGTGTAACATGTGATGGAATATGGATTCCATATTTAGAACTTGATTATAAGATTGGAGAATCTGATGAGTACATTAACATTACAAACAAACTATTTAGAGTCTTATTTTCAACAAGAAGAATTACTCTTATTAAATGAATCTGTTAAAACTATTCATGAAGAAATGCATAATAGAAGTTCAGTAGGTAGTGAGTTTTTAGGATGGTTAGATTACCCCCTAGAAAACCATGATGCTCAAATAGAGGATATGTTAGAGATTGCTAAGCAAGTGCGTCAGGATGCAAAAGTATTTGTAGTCATTGGAATCGGGGGATCCTATTTAGGGTCAAAAGCCATTCAAGATGCACTTAGCCCTTACTTCCGAGTAGATGAGTCGTTCCCAGAAGTAATTTATGCAGGTCAAAATTTGAGTGGCCGTTATATGAATCAATTATTGCAATATCTAAAATATAAAGATGTATATATAAACGTGGTTTCCAAATCAGGAACAACAACAGAACCAGCAATCGCTTTTCGTATTTTACGAAAATTCATGGAAGAAAAATACGGTGAAAAAGCAAATGAACGAATAATTGTTACCACAGATAGTGAAAAAGGAGCCCTTCGGGAATTAACAAATGAAAAAGGCTATCGATCCTTCACCATCGAAGAGTCAATCGGGGGTCGCTATTCCGTCTTTACTCCAGCCGGATTATTACCGCTCGCTGTGCAAGGATACAATATCCAAGCATTAATGAGAGGAGCAAAAAAAGCAACTGTCGATTTACAAGCGAATGATATTTTTACAAACAAAGCATATCAATATGCAGCAACTCGGCAACTATTACTTTCAAAAGAGTATGAAGTAGAAGTATTAGCATCATTTGAGCCTGCTTTAAAAAACCTACATGAATGGTGGAAACAATTATTTGGAGAAAGTGAAGGGAAAGGGCATGATGGGATATTCCCAGCAGCAGTATCCTTTTCCACAGATCTTCACTCAATAGGACAGTACATTCAAGATGGAAAACGACTCTTATTTGAAACATTATTGCATTTTCATGAAGTAAAGGAAGATTGCGAAGTTCCTTATGATAGTCAAGACAAAGATCAGTTGAACTATTTAAGTGATAAAACATTGAATACTATCAATGATATTGCCACTCAAGGAACAGCGATGGCCCATGTTGAGGGTGGTGTTCCTGTAATTGGCATTGAAGTTGAACGATTAGACGAGTATCATTTGGGTTACTTAATGTACTTTTTCATGAAAGCATGCGCAATGAGTGCTTATTTGCAAGGTGTAAATCCATTTGATCAGCCAGGTGTAGAGGCATATAAACAAAAGATGTTTGATTTACTTGGGAAGAATATTGAGATAGCTAAATAAATAAGGCATAGGTGATGTTGAATGAAAAAAGTAAGAAAAGCAATTATACCGGCAGCTGGTTTGGGAACACGTTTCCTACCTGCCACAAAAGCGATGCCAAAAGAGATGTTACCGATTGTTGACAGACCTACCATTGAATATATTGTAGAGGAAGCAATTGCATCTGGCATAGAGGATATTATTATTGTTACGGGTAAAGGAAAACGTGCAATAGAAGATCATTTTGATAGAAATTTAGAGTTGGAAGATAATTTGATGGAAAAAGGGAAGTTTGAATTACTAGAAAAAGTCAATCAATCTTCTAAAGTGGAAATCCACTACATACGACAAAAAGAACCTAAAGGATTGGGCCATGCTGTATGGTGTGCACGTAATTTTATCGGTGATGAACCATTTGCTGTATTACTAGGTGATGATATCGTACAAGCTGAAAAACCTTGCCTTAAACAATTAATCGAGCAATATGATGAAACTGGATCATCTGTGATCGGCGTTCAAACAGTTGCGGATGAAAATACGCACCGATATGGAATTATTGATCCAAGCTCAAAAGAGGGTAGACGTTATCAAGTGAGTCATTTTGTAGAAAAGCCTGCACAAGGTACTGCACCTTCTAATTTGGCGATTATGGGACGTTATATTTTAACACCTGAGATTTTTAAGTTTCTGAAAAAGCAGGAAACTGGAGCTGGTGGAGAGATTCAGTTGACGGATGCGATTCAACACCTTAACCAAGAGCAGAATGTATATGCTTATGACTTTGAAGGTAAGCGATATGATGTTGGGGAGAAGTTGGGGTTTATACAGACTACTATTGAGATGGCTTTGGGGAAAGAAGAATTAAGAACGGATTTGCTTTTGTATCTTGAAAAGATTCTTGAGGAAGAGAGAGTTAAGTAGAGAAATGGATATGTGCCCCTAGTGGGGCAAGTTTTTGTTAGGAGTATGAGGGGAATAAAAGGTGTTTTTATGCTTAGAGTTTGTAAAGTATTTGAGATTCGGTCTATATTTTGGGATGAAATGTTAGAATAGGCAGTGAGATAGCAAGGGTAATGGTGATTGAATTGGATTAGTGGTTTAGTAGTTGGGGGGAAGGCTTTTGGTTCCTTATAAGTGCTAAGCGACTAAAAATAGTGAAATTTAATATCTAATCACAACTATAAATAGTTAAGTATCCTGTGATTATTGAATTTGAATATTAAATTTGTGGATTTGAAAAGATGAATAAAAACTTGCTAATATTAGGTGCTGGTGGTCATGGAAGAGTAGTTAAAGAGACAGCAGTAGCGATGGGGTACTTTAATAAGATTAATTTTCTAGACAATCAATCCGAGTTATCTATAGGAAAGTGTGAGGATATTAGGCAATTCTATAATAACTATTCAATTGCTTTTGCTGCCTTTGGTGACAATGAGCAGAGAATGAAATGGATTGAAGAACTGATTGAAATCGGGTTTCAATTGCCAATCTTGAACCATCCTAATGCGTACGTTAGTCCGTTAGCAAGAATTGAAGTAGGCTCCATAGTTTGTGCAAAGGCAGTTATTAATACTAATGCAGTTATTGAGAAGGGTAGCATAATTAGTATTGGTGCATTAGTGGATCATGATTGTTTTATCGGTGAGTTCTCTCATATTAATTCAGGTACGATTGTTAAAGTTGGCTGTAGGATTGATAGATTAAAGAAAGTTGATGCCGGAATGGTTTATTCAAATAAAAACATTTTAGATAATTATAGATTTGAAGTTGGAGTGTGAACTGGATGTATATGGTAGTGAAAAGACTGATAGATATTGTTCTTTCTTTAATAGGGCTAATTGTATTATCACCTATATTTTTAATATTAATAATAGCAATAAAACTAGATTCAAAGGGTCCTGTGCTATTTAAACAAAATAGAGTAGGAATTAATAAAAATCATTTCAATATATTAAAGTTTCGTACGATGAGAATAGATACTCCAAAGGATACTCCAACACATTTACTTGATGATCCAGAACAATACATTACCAAAACGGGCAAGTTTCTAAGGAAGACTTCACTTGATGAGTTACCGCAGATTTGGAATATTTTTGTTGGGGAAATGAGTATTATTGGGCCAAGACCAGCACTTTGGAATCAGTATGATTTGATAGCAGAACGTGATAAGTATAGAGCTAATGATATACCTCCTGGTTTAACTGGATGGGCTCAGATTAATGGACGGGATGAGCTACCTATCGAGGTGAAGGCGAAGTTAGATGGGGAGTATGTTGAGAAGATTGGTTTATTGATGGATGTTAGGTGTTTTTTGGGGACGATTGTTAGTGTTGTTAAGAGTGATGGAGTTGTTGAAGGTGGGACTGGATCAAAGAAGTAAGTTAAGTATAATAAAATGACAGTATGTTAAAGGAAGTAAATGGAATAAGGGGTGCAGAAATGTTATTAGTTACAGGGATTACAGGACATAGTGGCAGGTATTTCTTGCAAGAGCTTATTAAAAATAAATATGAAGGTCCAATTCGTTGTATTATCAGAGAAAACTCTGAAACAACGTTGATAGATAATTCGGGATTAAATATAGAAAAGATAGTTGGAGATTTAGAAAATCAAGAGTTTATGAATGAAGTTATGAGCGGTATTAATACAGTTGTGCATATAGCATCTATCTTTTATTCAGTTACTTTAATGAGAGCGGCAGTTAAAAATGATGTTAAGAGAGCAATACTTGTTCATACAACCGGAATTTACTCAAAGTATAAGAGTGCATCAGAAGAATATAAGAGTATTGAAAATAGCATCGACTATATAATTAAGGAAAGCAGTTCAACAATAGGCCTTATATATTTAAGACCTACTATGATTTATGGATATATCAATGATAGTAATATGATTGTTTTCATAAAAATGGTAGATAGATTAAGGTTATTTCCAATCATTGACCAAGGAAGGAATATGCTGCAGCCTGTTAATGGAAGAGATTTAGGAAAAGCATACTATCAGGTATTAAATAAATCTAAAATAATGGAAGGCGATTATATTTTATCCGGTGAAAATCCTATTTCAATGAAAGATTTGTTTAAGTTGATTAGTAAAATTCTAGATAAGAAGACTACCTTTATTAATGTCCCTTTAGCGTTAGGTGTTTTTATGGCTAAATTCCTCAAAGTCTGCTCGCTTGGAAAAGTTGATTATATTGAGAGAGTTCAGAGGATGGGAGAAGATAGAAGCTTTTTATATAAAAACGCTACAAGAGATTTTGGTTATCAACCTATGTCGCTATCTGAGGGATTAAAAATTGAAATTGAAGAGTATTTGAAAAAGGTTCAATAGAAATTGGAGGATTATAGTTAAATGAAAATCTTAGTTGTCTGCCAATATTATTATCCGGAACCTTTTCGCATTTCAGATATATGTGAAACATTAGTGGGAAAAGGACATGATGTAACAGTACTTACTGGACTTCCGAATTATCCAGAGGGGCAAGTACTTGAGGGTTATCGGCATGGCAGGAAAAGGAATGAAGTGTTAAACGGTGTAAAGGTAATACGAAGTTTTGAGATAGGCCGTGGAAATAATAAATTAAAGCTTTTTTTGAACTATTTTAGCTTTGCTGTTTCAGGTTCTTTGAAGGCACTCTTTATGAATGAAAAATTTGATGTAGTATTAGTCAATCAACTTTCCCCCGTAATGATGGGGATCCCTGCTATTGTTTATAAAAAAAAGCACAAGACAAAGGTTTTACTTTATTGTCTAGATCTATGGCCTGATAGTTTAGCGGCTGGTGGCATCAAAGAAAGTTCAATGATCTATAAGTTTTTTATGAAGCTTTCTAAATGGATTTATAACTCTGCAGATTCCATAGCAGTAACTTCTAGTATGTTTAAAGAATATTTTAGGAGTACTCTTGGGGAGTATAAGAAGGAAATACATCATCTACCGCAATATGCGGAAGACTTGTTTTCTGAAAGCATTGAAGTTCCTAAAAATGATAAATATAATTTTGTTTTTGCTGGAAATATTGGCGATATGCAAAGCGTGGAAACGATAGTTAAAGCAGCGAATGAATTGTGTAAGCACTCTGATATTACATTTCATATAGTCGGAGATGGATCTAAATTAGAGGAATGTAAGATGCTAAGCCAAAAAATGAAGTTAGACAACATAATATATTATGGAAGAAGACCCGTAAGTGAAATGCCGTATTATTATGCGTTAGCAGATGCAATGTTAATTACCTTGAAGAATAATAAGGCTATATCATATACGCTGCCAGGTAAAGTGCAGTCTTATATGGCTGCTCGTAAACCCATAATCGGAGCCATTAATGGAGAGGCAAGTCACGTGATAAGAGAGTCTGGTTGTGGATTTTGTTGTGCTGCTGAAAATTATAAAGAATTAGCAAACTTAATATTAGAGTTCTGTAACAGTGATAAAAAAGAAGAAATGGCTATCAGATCATATGATTATTATATTAGAAATTTCAGTAAGGAAAGATTTATTTCGTTGTTAGAAAAAAAACTAACTGACTTGGGGATATAGAAGATGTTTAAAGATAAAACTTTATTAATAACAGGTGGCACTGGCTCTTTCGGGAATGCAGTAATGGAGCGATTTTTACATACAGATATTAAAGAAATACGTATATTTTCTAGAGATGAGAAGAAACAAGACGACATGCGTAAAAGTTATAATAATGATAAATTGAAATTTTATATTGGAGACGTTAGAGATTTAGCGAGTGTAAAATATGCTATGAATGAAGTCGACTATGTATTTCATGCTGCCGCTTTAAAACAAGTACCATCATGCGAATTTTTTCCTATGGAAGCAGTTAAAACTAATGTAATTGGAACGGAAAATGTTTTAAATGCATCGATTGAATATGGAGTGAAAAAGGTAATTTGTCTCTCTACTGATAAGGCGGCGTATCCAATAAATGCGATGGGTATTTCTAAGGCTATGATGGAAAAAGTTTTTGTTGCCAAAGCAAAAACTGTTTCACCTGAAAAAACATTAATTTGTGGAACAAGATACGGAAACGTGATGGCTTCACGTGGTTCAGTTATCCCACTTTTTGTGGAGCAACTGAAAGCCGGAAAACCACTTACAGTAACTGATCCAGAAATGACTCGCTTTTTAATGAGTTTAGAAGAAGCAGTTGAACTTGTAGTCTTTGCATTTCAAAATGCTAATGCAGGAGATATTATGGTGCAAAAATCACCAGCGTCTACAATTGCAGATTTGGCACAAGCAGTGAAAGAATTGTTTAATGCTGATAATGAAATCAAGATAATAGGTACAAGACATGGTGAAAAACTTTTCGAGACATTATTAACTAGAGAAGAAAATGTCATTGCTGATGATTTGGAAGGATTTTACAGAGTTCCAGCTGATAATCGAGATTTAAATTATGATAAATATTTTGAAGATGGAGATAAAAAACTTTCATCGGATGAAGAATATAATTCTCATAACACCTATCGTCTTACAATTGAACAGATAAAAGATAAACTGTTCAATTTACCTTATATTCAAGATGAATTGAAAGGATGGAATAATTAGTGAAAATTCTTGTAACAGGTGCTTCGGGATTTGTTGGTAAAAACTTAGTTGCTGAGTTAAAAAATAGAGGCTATGAGGACTTGTTTTTATACACAAGAGAAAATTCATTGGAGGATTTACAACAATTTTTGAAAGAATGTGAATTTGTATTTCATTTAGCGGGTATCAACCGTCCAGAAAATGAAAAAGAATTTATGGAAGGCAACTTTGAATTTACCTCTAAATTGCTAGAACTATTAAAGGCAAGTGGTAATAAAGCTCCTGTACTTATTACTTCATCTACTCAAGCAGAGAAGGATAATCCATATGGTAGAAGTAAGAAGGCTGGAGAGGATTTACTATTTGATTATCAAAAAGAAACGGATGCAAAAGTGTACGTTTATAGATTACCTAATATATTTGGTAAGTGGAGTAGACCTAATTATAATACAGTGGTAGCTACTTTTTGTCATAATTTAGCTAGAGACATAGACATTCAAATAAACAATCCAGATGCAGAATTTAATTTATGTTATATTGACGATGTATTAGAAGAATTTACAAGAGCCTTAGAAGGTAATCCAACTTTCCATGATGACTACTGTATTGTACCTGTATCACATAATATTAAGCTTGGAGAATTGGCTGAGCTTATAAAAAGCTTCAGGGTTAGCAGAACAAATTTAAATATTGCTAATATGGAAGATGCGTTTACTAAAAAACTATATAGTACATATCTAAGCTTTTTACCGGAAGATCAGTTTTCTTATGATTTGAAGATGAATATTGATCAACGAGGATCATTTACTGAATTTATTAGAACTCCTGAAAGAGGTCAAGTTTCAGTCAATGTATCAAAACCTGGTATTACAAAAGGTAATCATTGGCACCATACAAAAAATGAAAAATTCTTAGTGGTTAGTGGGAAAGGTTTAATTCGGTTTAGAAAATTAGATTCTGACGAAATTATTGAGTATAAAGTAAGCGGAGAAAAGTTGCAGGTTGTAGATATACCAATAGGATATACACATTCCATTGTAAATGTAGGAGATAATGATCTTGTAACGGTTATGTGGGTAAATGAATGTTTCGACTCAGAAAAGCCAGACACATATTACTTGGAGGTATAATAAATGAAAAAATTAAAAGTAATGACAGTTGTAGGTACCAGACCAGAGATTATAAGACTGTCAGCTGTTATAAATAAATTAGGTGAATCAAATGCAATAGAACATACACTAGTCCATACCGGTCAAAACTATGATTATGAATTAAATGAAGTGTTTTTTAAGGACTTTAATCTAAAAAAGCCAGATTACTTTTTGAATGCTGCTACTGGAACAGCAATTGAGACAGTAGGAAATATTCTTATTAAGATTGATCCGATATTAGAAGAAGTGCAGCCAGATGCATTTTTAGTTCTAGGGGACACGAATAGCTGTTTATGTGCAATTGCAGCTAAGCGAAGACATATTCCAATTTTCCATATGGAAGCGGGAAATCGCTGTTTCGATCAACGAGTACCGGAAGAAACGAATAGAAAAATTGTCGATCATACGGCTGACGTTAACTTAACATATAGCGATATTGCAAGGGAGTATTTGTTAAGAGAAGGCCTACCTGCTGATAGAATTATTAAGACGGGAAGCCCAATGTTCGAAGTTCTTAATTCTAGAAAAGATGACATTGAGAAATCAGATGTTTTAGAGAGATTAGACCTTAAAGAAGGAAAATATTTTGTAATATCTGCACATAGAGAAGAAAATATAAATTCAGAAACTAATTTCTTGGATTTAGTAGATAGCTTAAATGCAGTTGCAAATAAGTATAATATACCTGTGATTGTAAGTACACATCCTAGAACGCAAAATATGATAAATGCAAAAGGGATAGAGTTTAATCCATTGGTGAAGACATTGAAACCTTTAGGGTTTAATGATTATGTGAAGCTTCAAATTAAAGCTAAAACTGTTCTTAGTGATAGTGGGACCATTAGTGAAGAATCTTCAATTCTTGACTTTAGAGCACTTAATATCAGACAAGCTCATGAAAGACCTGAGGCGATGGAAGAAGGTTCTGTTATGATGGTGGGATTAAAGAAGGAAAGAATTTTACAGGGGTTAGAAATATTAGAAACACAAGAAAAAGAAACATTAAGACTCGTTGAGGATTATAGTATGCCCAATGTAGCGGAAAAGGTACTTAGGATAATTTTATCTTATACAGATTATGTGAATCGGGTTGTTTGGAGTAAAAACTAATGAAAGTATTACAAATTAACTCAGTTTGTGGAGTAGGAAGTACAGGACGTATTGCAACAAATATTAGTAGGATTTTAAAATCAAAAGGACACGAAAGCTATATTGCATATGGTAGGGGTACAGCGCAAGAAGAATTAAACACAATAAGAATAGGTACTAAATTAGATAACTATACTCATGTTGCTGAAACAAGATTGCTGGATTTACATGGTTTTGGATCGAAGTCAGCAACAAAACAATTTATTCAAAAAGTAAAAGAAATTAATCCAGATATTATTCATCTACATAATCTACATGGTTATTATATAAATATCGAAATATTATTCAAATATTTAAAAGAGTCGAACAAAAAAGTTGTATGGACATTGCATGATTGCTGGGCATTTACCGGTCATTGTGTTCACTTCGAATACATTAAATGCAATAAGTGGAAAACAAACTGTCAGTCTTGTCCACAAAAAAAAGAATATCCAGTTAGTTTATTTCTCGATAATTCAGAAAAAAACTTTTTTAATAAGAAAGAACTATTTACAGGTTTAAATAATTTAACTATTGTCACACCTTCGAAATGGTTAACAAATTTAGTTAAGCAATCTTTCTTAGGAATTTATCCAATTAAGACTATTAACAATGGTATAGACTTAGATGTATTTAAACCAACTAAAAGTAATTTCAGAGAAAAGTATAATATTGGAAAAAGTTTTATCGTACTTGGTGTGGCTAGGTGGGATAAAAGAAAAGGGTTAGATTATTTAATTCAGTTATCTAAACATCTTAATAATGATTATCAAGTAGTTGTAGTTGGTCTTACAGAAAATCAAAAATCAATGCTTCCTGAGAATATTATTGGTATAACACAAACTAATAATATTGAAAAACTTGTAGAAATTTATTCTGCTGCAAATGTTTTTGTGAACCCAACTTTTGAGGATAATTTTCCTACTACCAATTTAGAGGCTTTAGCCTGCGGCATCCCAGTTATTACATTTGATACTGGAGGAAGTGCAGAAAGTATTGACGAAAATACAGGCTTTGTAATTGAACAGGGAAATTTCGAACAGTTAATGAATATAGTAATAAAATTGAAAAAAACAGATCTTGACTATAAGGAAAATTGCATAAATAGAGTTAAAGAAGAATTTTTAAGTGAAAATAAATATTTAGAATATATTAAGTTATATGAGAATCTAACTTGTTAAAATTATAGAAGGTATTTTAAATAGTATATTTTATAGGTTGGGGATTACTATTTAGAATTGAAAATATTTAGTATTTATTGAGGTGTTTAAATGGAACCAATAAGAATACTCTATGTGAACGGAGGCATAATGAGTCGTGGCGGTATAGAATCTTTCATGATGAATTATTATAGATACTTTGATAAAGAAAAAATCCAAGTTGATTTTATTGTACATGGATTTGAAAAGGGAGTATATGATGATGAAATAACTAATATGGGTGGAAGAATTTATAATGTACCGGTAAAAAGCAAGGATTATTTTGGTAATGTAAATGCATTGAACAAAATTTTTAGTAGTGGAAAATATAAAATTGTTCATTCTCATATGGATGCTATGAGCATGGTTGTTTTAAAACAAGCTAAGAAATGTGGAATTTCTATTAGAATTGCTCATAGTCATAATACTCAACACTTAACGAATAATCGAATAAAGTATTTACTTAATGAATACGCTAGAAAAAATGTTTCAAGATACGCGACCCATTATGTTGCTTGCTCTGAGCCAGCAGCTAGATGGTTATTTGGAAATGAAAATGTTGATGATAATAAAGTTATCTATATAAAGAATGCTATTGATTTGGATAAATATAAGTTTGATAATCTCACTCGAGAAAATATTAGAAGAGAGTATGATTTGAAGAATGAATTTGTTATTGGTCATGTAGGAAGATTTGATTATCAAAAAAATCATTTTTTTCTATTAGATATATTTAAAGATATATTGAAAGTACAACCTAATGCTAGACTTTTTTTAATTGGAGATGGACATCTTAGAAATAAGATTGAAACAAAAATATTAGAATTGAATATTAAGGATAAAGTAATTCTAGCTGGAATTAAAGATGATGTAGATAGAATTATGAATGCTTTTGATGTTTTTTGTCTGCCGTCTCATTTTGAAGGGTTAGGTATCGTGCTAGTAGAAGCTCAGACTAATGGATTAATGTGTATTACTTCAAATGAGGTGCCCAGGGAAGTAAATATTAGCGGTGAAACTCAATTCATTAGCTTAAATGCTCCTATAGAAAAATGGGTTAATAGTTTATTAGATGTAAAGGAGAATATAAATAGAAATATTAACTACGACTACTTTATAAACGCAGGATATTCAATAGTTAATGAATCTCAAAGATTAGAGAATATTTACTTGAAATTATCAGGAGTGAAAGCATGAAGGTCTTAATTATTAGTAATATACCCTCACCTTATAGGATAGACTTCTTTAATGAGTTAGGAAAAGCTGTTGATCTTACTGTAATATTTGAAGCTAAATTAGCTAACGAAATTAAGTTTAATTGGAACCTCGAAGAAATAAAGTGGTTTAAAGCAAAATTTTTAAAAGAGAGTAACATAGAAGAAAAAAAAGTTGATTGGAGTATATTAAAATATATAAAAAAAAATTATTATGACGTAATTATAGTTACAAGTTATGCGTATCTAACTGAAATGGTTGCATTATTGACTTTAAAGTTTAAAAAAATCCCGTATTACCTGGAGATTGATGGGGGATTAATTCGGACTGATGAAAATTATTTCAAAAGCAAATTAAAATCTTTCTTGATTTCCAATGCCAAAGGCTATTTTAGCCCTAGCAAATCTTCTGATGATTTTCTGGTTTATTATGGAGCTGATAGAGAACAGATTTATCGTTATCCTTTCACATCCCTCAAGAGGGAAGACATATTAAATGAGGTTATTCAGGCAGATGAAAAATCAGTACTTAAAAAACAACTAAATATACAGGAAGAAAAGGTAGTTCTTTCGGTCGGTAGATTTATACATGGCAAAGGTTTTGATGTACTATTAAATGCTTGTAACGAAATAGGAAAAGATATAGGTGTGTATATTGTGGGTGGTAATCCAACTGATGAATACGTGAAGTTGAAAAATAAATATAATCTTACCAATGTACATTTTATTGGATTTAAAACAAAAGAGGAATTAAAGAATTACTATAAAGCTGCGGATTTATTTGTACTGCCAACCAGAGGAGATGTTTGGGGTCTTGTTATAAATGAGGCCATGTGTCATGGGCTTCCTGTTATAACTACAGATAAATGTGTTGCGGGTATAGAGCTAATTGAAAATTATAGAAACGGGTTTATTGTCCCGGTAGATCATAGTGGAGAGTTATCAGAAAAAATGAATATAATTCTTGAAGATATGGAAACAAAAAACAATATGTCAAATCAAAATTTAGAAGTTATAAGGAAATACACTATTGAAAATATGGTAAATAAGCATTTAGAAATTTTAAAAGTGAAAGAAAATAGTAAGTTTGAGTTTATTTAAAGTTCTGAATTTTAGATTTGAATTAATTAAAAGAATCTATTAAGGAGTAAATTAAATGTATAAAAAAGTATCTGTTTTGATGACAGTTTATAATGATGGTAATCGTTATCTTGAACAAAGTATTTTAAGTATCCTTAACCAAACTTATCAGGATTTTGAATTTGTTATAGTAAATGATGGTTCAACTGATAATTCGAGTGAGATTATAAATACAAAAGCCAAAAAAGATGAAAGAATAGTATTTGTTAATCGGAGTAAAAATATGGGGAGAAGTTATTCTTTAAATGAAGGACTTTCTAAATGTACAGGAGATTTTATTTTTATTAATGATGCTGATGATATATCTGATGTGCAACGAATTTATACTTCTCTAGACTATTTTGATAAAAATATTAAAGATAAAGACAAGTTTGGTCTTTTGGGTACTGCTTTTAAAACTTATCATACAAATAAAGGTGATAAGACTGACCACTATCTGAAATATGGAATCTTGTTTAAAAATAAATTCCCTATGTGGAGATTATTTATAGGAATGCCTTTTCCACACAGTAGTATTATGTATAGTAAGAAAGCATTGGATAAAGTTGGTGGTTTTTCAACAGAGGTTTCTTCAGGTATTGATTACCTCACTTTATTAAAGATAGCCAATAATAATGCTATTTATGGAATTAATCAAATATTAGTTGAAAGAGTCGTAGATGGTAACAATTTTTTTATGCAAAAAAAAATTTCCGAAATAAATGAAAGAAATAAGGAAATAATCGAGAAATGGGAAAAAGAAAATGTAAAGCTAAGTATTTTTCATGGAATCCCTACAAAAATTTACGATTTTATTAAAAAAACTAAAAAAATATAAATATAGTATAGGAAGCTGTTTTTACTTATTTATTTGAATTGGAAGTTGTAAAGTCAGTTTACTTAATAATAATTGGTTCTACTATTAAGTCACCCTTTAATTAGGGATACAATAAAATAAAGCATATAGAAAAATTGTTTATTCAATATAAATATTTTAAGCATCAGATTTACGAGATAATGTTGGTACAGATTTTAATGCGTGCATCTATCTTACAAATAACCTAAAATATTTTTTTAATAACATCCTTTATATTACTCATTTTATATTCTAATATAGTACATTGCGATTGCTATAGTATTTAAATTAAACAAGTACGTCCAAAATAAAAGTATGTTTTAGTCACAACGTCGACGATAATTTTGACAATACTCAAGTCTTAAATGGATTTTCAAAGTATTGTCTGATTATTTAACTTCGGTGAGTTATTAAGGAGGTACTGTTAATTTTGAAATAATTCTTACTTTTATAAGCTTTTTATTTGCATATTTCTTTAAAGAAAAATTAATTACAATATGTGAACACAATTTTCTGTGCCTTTTTTTTATGTTCTTTCTTCATAGAAACAATTTATTTTTTGGATTTATTTCACAATCACAATTTTAAGGTATAGTATCTATTTAGACATTACAAATATTAGGCATTAGTTTCGGTAAAAAGTGAGGAAAAAGTTATGTTTTGTCAGGGTATTAAACCATGAAACAAAAATCATTAGTTAAAAATGTATTTTATAACTTTATATATACTGGGCTAAACTTTTTATATCCTTTAATCACGGCACCGTATGTATCGAGAGTATTAGGAGCAACAAATCTAGGGAAAGTAAATTTTGCAACAGTTGTTGTAAGCTGGTTTATTTTATTTGCTGTTTTTGGCACAGCAACCTATGGTGTTAGAGAAGTAGCCAAGGTAAGGGACGATAAAAAGGCTTTAAATAAAGTATTTTCAGAAATTTTTATAATTAATGGAGGAATGTCATTAGTTGTAACAATAGTGTATCTATTGGCAATTATTAATTTAGGGGAATTTAAATCTGAACTTCCACTTTTTTCAATTATGGCACTAAGCGTTATTTTGAATATGTTTGCGATTGACTGGTTTTTTCAAGGAATTGAAGAGTATCGTTATATTATGATTCGAAATACAATTATAAAGGTAATTGCCTTAGTATGCATGTTTATATTTGTAAACGAAGCAGATCATTATGTAATGTTTGGTTTAATCAGTGTTTTAGCAACAGGTTTAGGTGGAGTTTTGAATTATCTGTATAGCAGGAGATTTCTCAAACTACAGTTTAATGATATAAATCCTTTAAGACATATTAAACATTTATGGGTGTTTTTTTTCCATACATTTATAGTAAGTATTTATACTAATTTAGATCAAATACTTTTAGGATTTTTGATAGATACAAAATCAGTCGCCTTTATGAATAGAACTAAAGCTATTGTTGGAATGGCAGTTTCTATTTCAACTGCGATTACAAATGTAACTCTTCCTCGTGCATCGTATTACATGAAAACTGATAAATTTAAGTTTAGAAAGCTCTTGGCAGAGGTTCCAAACTATATTTTGTTGATTAGTATCCCTATTGCTATAGGTTGTATATGTTTAGCTTCTAATATTATGTATTTATTAGGTGGAGCTGAATTTTTAGAGGCAACATTTTTGTTACAAGTGGTTGCATTAACAATAATTTTATCACCGCTATCTTCTTATCTTCAGTATCAAGTCTTAGTAGCCTCTGGGAAAGAGAAGTTTGGTTTATATGCTGCAGCCTGGACTAGCATATTAAGTTTAATTTTAAATATAATATTAATTCCTTTAATTGGTCTTCTGGGCGCTGCTATTGTCCAAGTTGTCGCAGAAATCACAGCAGTAGGTATTAGATACTTCTATGCTAAAAAGAAATTGCAATACAGCGATATCCGATTTGTAAATAAGTCATCTATTAGTTATTTTTTTGTAGCTTTACCAATGGGGGGATTGGTTTCATATATAGACTATATTATTAATAATATGCTGGTTTCTTTTGTCGTTAGCACAGTTTTAGGGGGGCTTTTTTATATTATTGTCCTTCTATTAATTAGGGAGAAAGTAGCAATGCAGTTTTTTAAAAAGTTCAAGACTAGGATGGATAAAGGTTAATAGTAATAACTATATTTTAAAGCCTTTAGAAATCAATAATTTAAAAGTAATGGAGATGTATTATATATGAAAATAACAATCGCTGGAACAGGTTATGTAGGGTTATCCAATGCAATATTGCTAGCTCAACATAATGAAGTCATAGCTCTTGATATTATTCAAGAAAAGGTAAATATGATTAATAATAAAAGATCTCCAATAATTGATAACGAGATAGAGGAATATTTAACAACGAAAAAACTAAATTTAACAGCAACTACTGACAATTATAAAGCTTATAAAGATGCTGATTATGTAATAATTTCTACACCCACAAATTATGATTCGGAGAAAAACTATTTTAATACTAGAACAGTTGAAGCGGTTATCGCAAATGTATTATCAATAAACCCAGATGCTATAATGGTAATCAAATCAACAGTTCCAGTTGGTTATACGGAAAAAATAAAAGAGAAATTTGAAACCGACAATATTATTTTCTCTCCTGAATTTTTACGTGAAGGAAAGGCCTTGTATGATAACCTACATCCCTCACGTATAATCGTTGGTGAACAATCTGATAGAGCTCAAGTATTCGCTAACTTATTAGTTAAAGGCGCTATTAAGGAAGATATTCCTGTGTTGTATACAAATTCAACAGAAGCAGAAGCAATTAAACTATTTGCTAACACATACCTTGCGATGAGAGTAGCATTTTTTAATGAGCTCGATTCTTATGCAGAGATAAGGTTATTAGATACTAAACAAATAATTGATGGAGTTGGCTTAGATCCACGTATAGGTAATCATTATAATAATCCTTCTTTCGGATATGGTGGCTACTGCCTACCAAAAGATACAAAACAGATGTTGGCTAACTATGAAGATGTTCCAAATAATATCATGGCAGCTATAGTAGACGCCAATCGAACTAGAAAAGACCATATTGCAGAAAATATCATAAAGAAGAATCCTAAGATTGTTGGTATCTATAGGCTTACTATGAAAATGGATTCAGATAACTTTAGACAATCGGCTATTCAAGGTGTTATGAAGCGTATTAAAGCGAAGGGTATTGAGGTGGTTGTTTATGAGCCTGCCCTTCATGAAGAAACATTCTTTAATTCTAGAATAGTTAATAACTTTGAGGAATTTAAGAATATTTGCGATGTAATCGTTGCAAATCGTATGTCAGAGGATTTACGAGAAGTTGGAGACAAAGTGTATACGAGAGATTTATTTAGTAGAGATTAATATTATACATTATTAAAAATATATTGCAATCTAAAAGAATAGTGGTGAAAATGATGAATATACTAGTTACCGGTGGTGCTGGATATATAGGTTCACATACCTGTATAGCACTTATGGAAGCAGGGCATTCAGTAATTATTGCTGATAATCTTTGTAACAGTAAACGTGAAAACATTGAGAAAATTATGGATGTTGCTGGTAAAGAAGTTACCTTTTACGAAATAAATGTAACGGATGTAGAAGCTGTTGATGCTATTTTTAAAAATTATAAGATTGATGGTGTTGTTCACTTTGCCGGACTTAAGGCAGTAGGTGAATCTATAGAAAAGCCACTAAAATATTATTACAACAATATCGTGAGTACAATGGTTCTTACAAAAGCTTGTAAGAAATATGGTGTGAATAGATTTGTCTTTAGCTCTTCGGCAACAGTCTATGGAAATAATAAAGTACCGTTTGTAGAGACAATGGATCTCTTACCAGCCACTAATCCGTATGGTGAAACAAAAGTCATGAGTGAGCAAATTTTAACTGACATAGCAAATGTAAATCCTACTTTATCGGTATCAATCCTTAGATATTTCAATCCAGCGGGTGCTCATGAAAGTGGATTAATCGGTGAAGCACCTAATGGAATTCCAAATAATCTTATGCCATATGTGACTCAAGTGGCCAAAGGTAAACTTGAGAAATTAAGAGTCTTCGGAAATGATTATCCAACTATTGATGGTACGGGCATAAGAGATTATATCCATGTAGTAGATCTTGCTGAGGGCCATGTTGCTGCACTGGAAAATCTAACTGAAGGTGTTCATATCTATAACTTGGGAACAGGTAAAGGTACTAGTGTACTAGAATTAGTTAGAGCTTTTGAAGAAGCTAATGGTATTGAAGTACCTTATGAAATTGTGGATCGCCGTCCAGGGGATATTGCTTCATGCTATGCCGATGCATCAAAGGCAAAGAGGGAACTAGGCTGGACAGCAAAACGCGATATTATCGCCATGTGCTGGGATTCCTGGCGGTTTGAGAAGAATTATAAAGAATAGAAATGGGAATAACCCGTCTAGATATAATGATTACGTCGGGTTTACCTGAAACTAGGCTAATGTTTTTGTGTTTTTTAGCTTAAATTTGTTTATCGATGCTTAGGATTATAATTTGAGTAAATGGGATTTTCTTACTCGTGTTTTTAAAAAATTATGTTAAAGTTATTGGTTTATTTTGGAATTACAATCCTTTTTGTAGGATTTTAACTATAATAAGAGGGGTAATTCAAAAGAGTTTAGCAAACATAAAAGCTGATATTTCCTCTTTAAACGATAGTAAAACAGAAACGATTTTAGGTTTTTTTAACTCGTCATTTCTCGACGTCTGCTCCACAACAAGTTATATTAATTGGTGAATTAAGAGAGAGGAAGTATTCACATGATTCTCATTGTTGCCGGTGATTGTCAATATAGTTGTCATATTTAGGTAGTTTAGTTGATTTATAATACATATTTTTATAATCTTGTAAACCCTAATTCTGTCAAGGCTAGTGCGCTGTGCTTGCTGGCCTGGTGGTTTGAATGGAAAGGAAGAGCGTTTCTTTCCATTCAAGCCACCAGGGTAAGGAGGAATTACGGGTTAACCAATGCTTCTGTTTTCTCCTCATCTCACATTAGGGGGAGCGCGACTTGTTGAAAGGGTGCCCAGTCTCGTGTCTCCCATGCCCAACGCTCCCGATGCTTTTCTTTTGCCGTTTTATACATTTTTTTTCGTTTTTCTAGTATGTCCACATGTGATCCCTTGTGACAGTGCATAGGTTTATGAAGTTAAGCTCGCTGTGTAAATGAACTTCGTTGTATCTGGGACAATTGAGCTGCCCATCTTCTCGACTCTTCCAGTGATCCGAAACCTTGGTGCGAAAAATTCGGACGATACTTAGTAAGCGTCAAGTAGGTTCTTTCCACAGTTGGTTGAATTGACGGTATATTCTGTTATAATGAAGTGAAAAAAGAATGTAGGAGGGATTGCTTTATGGATGAACTCATCACATTACTTGACGAAAATTTGATATGTACGAGTACGGATATAACTTCAGATTTCATTTATTTTTTTGTGACATCTACTCGAATGGAATGTGTGTGCCCTTTTTGTCAAAGTGTATCCTCTAGAGTCCACTCTCACTATAACCGAATTTTTCAAGATTTGCCGATCCAAGATAAAAAGGTAATTATTACGCTATCTAATCGAAAAATGTTTTGTGATAATCCATCATGTGATCGAACGACATTTGCCGAAACATTTTCTTTTATAGACAATAAAGCGAAGAAAACCCAACGATTGAAAGAAACCATTTTGGAAGTTTCACTGACACAAAGCTCTGTCTCGGCATCGTGTTATCTATCGAAACACGTAGTCGATCTTAAAAAGAGTACAATCTGTAATTATCAAAAAAAAGCGGACTGGTAGTAAATAAAGAGGATATTGAAGCCGTTCGTATCGATGATTTCGCAATGAAAAAGAGAAAGAGTTACGGCACCATCATGGTAGACCTAGCCGATGGTAGGGTCATTGATCTCATAGATTCAAGAGAGAAAGAAGACGTGGTTATCTGGCTCTCTCTATTTCCCGATATAAAATATGTCTCAAGAGATGGCTCTCTTACCTATGCTGCTGCGATTCGGGAAGCTCACCCTGATGCCAATCATATCAGTGATCGATTTCACTTAGTGAAAAATTTGACGGACGCAATCACACTCTACATATATAAAGCTGTAGCCGGACGAATTGTCATTCCAATAACCAAGGAACAGAACGATGAACGAACTGTTAACTAGTAAACTTTCACGACGCACTAAAACCCTCTGGGTCAAGTCCTTGGCATCCCAAGGTTGCACTATACAAGATATCCGATCACAGACAAAATGCAGCCATCAAACGATTCGAAAATATATCAGAATGCGAGAAGAAGACATCCCTAAAGATTCAGATGATCAACGTGGACGTGAACATAATGAAGCAATCCAGAAGACTATGAATAAAGTTAAAGAAGTGAAAGATTTACAGAAAAAAGGATATAGTATTAGAAAAATAGCCGATGAGACAGGCTATACAAAACGCACAATAAAAAATTATTTATCGACCAATTTCAATCCTGTTCATGGTCAATATGGTGTACAGCGTACTGGAAAACTGTCCCCATTTAGAAATGAAGTGGTTGCGTTACGCTCGAAAGGAACAACCTACAAAGAAATCTATACTTACATTTGTATAAAAGGATATACAGGCACAGAAGCTGCAATTAGACAATTCATAGCGAAAGAAAAAAGATTGCAAAGTGATCTGGAAGATGAAATCACCGATGGACCGACGGAAATAGTGGCAAGAAAATGGCTTGTAAAGTTACTTTACAAGCCATTAAATAAAGTGAAAGCAATTTCCCTAGAACAAGTAAAAAACGTTGTCCAGAAGTATCCATTAGTCGGTACATTACTTCGCTTGGTTTGGCGCTTCAAAGAAATTCTGCAATCAGGAGATAAAGAGTTGTTACATGCATGGGTTTCAGAGGCTGCAGCCCTTGACTTAAATGAATTGACTAGTTTTCTCAATGGCATAAAAAAGGATATCGATGCGGTTGAAAATGCATGCACGTTACCCTATAATAACGGATTAGCTGAAGGCAGTGTAAATAAATTAAAAACCATTAAACGTATCATGTATGGCAGAAACAGTTTTGAACTTCTACGGAATAAACTATTATTGCTCGAATCCCGTAAATTCAACTAACGATGGAAAGAACCTATTTGACGCTTACGATACTTAAGTGTTCGAAACATCGATTGTGAATATGGGTTATCATTATTGACCCCCGGTCTTAAAAAGGTGATTTGAATGCCCAGTTTCTCTAGTAACACTAGGAATGTTCAGCTTTCATCGGACTACCATTGTCAGTATGTAACATGAGTGGTGCTCCTTGAATCCTTTCCTTGATCACCGCTTTTTTCACGAGTGCTTCCGCATTTTTGGATTCTTCTGTTTTCCATACTTCCCAGCCAACTGCTTTTTTACTAAATAAGTCCAAAATCAGATCCATCTGTTAACTAATCATGCTATTAAGTTCTTGTCGGAATACACTTGGAAACAAGTTGCTAAACAACGTGGTAGGGTTTTGAGGTAACTTACTTATCTCGTTATAAATTTAAAAAGGGTTTATAAATTCTCTATTTCACTTTCATTATTGTGGTAAAATATATCAAAAAGGAAATGGAGAATTATTATATGACAGCGTCGCGCATAAGAGATAGTAGTAAAGGTATAAAAAACGAAAGTTTTGCCCTATTTATGTTAAATCTTAGTATTCTTACTACAGTAGTCTTACAATTCTTTATTGAATCAGGGATATATCCATTGTTAAGGATATCTCTTTATTTAATTTTTATTTTGACACTTCTATCAATAATAAGCGCTAATCCGAGTTTTACAAGAAACTCTTTTCTAAATTTTTATACCATAGTAATTTACCTTTCTGTAATTTTCTTTTTATTAATTAGTTTTTTTAAAAGCGAATTAATTTTAGGAGCCTTAATTGAATTTGCAATGCCTTTTGTTATATTGTATATGGGGTTTAAGAGTAATGCTAATAGAAATCAAATGAGTAAGTTAATTTTACGGTATATGATTTCAGTAACTGTTCTTGGGGTTTTTGTAGTGTTTTTTTATGGAAGTGGCTTTCAAATATCGGGACAATACTACTTTTCATCAAAAAATCAGGTGGGACCTTTTATTGCTAGTGTTGCAATGGTGTCCTTAATTAGCTTTTTCGGCAGGAGTTATAAAACCAATTTGATAATAAATAAAAATGTATTGATTATTATTTTTATAATTAATATTGCCAGCTTGCTTGCATTGAGAAATAGGTCAGGGATTGTGGCATTAGGAGTTTGTTTATTAGTATTTTTGCTATCTAAAATAAAGATGAAAAAGCGATTTAATAAGGGCATCTTACTTATGCCAATCACGATTATTGTTTTATCTACAATTGTGATAAACACAAATATATTTGATCCTGTTGTTGATACACTTTATCGCTCATTTTTTCTGAATTACGATACATCAGATCTAAACTCTTTAAGTGCGGGTAGGGCAGATGTATATATGAACGTTTTACAGTTTTTAAAAACTTCACCTTTTTTTGGAGAACTATATTTATCCTCAAATATTTTTGAAACACCACATAATTACTTACTGAATTCATGGTTGAACTACGGATTACTAGGGGTACTTCCAATAACAATCTTTTATATTTATCTTTGGGTATTCGTTATATTTAAAATTGTTATTAAGAAAAAGCATGATTTGAGTTTATATCTAATTTTGTTTATGGTAGTTATTAGTATATTTGAATATACTTATCCATTTGGACCATTAACTACAGTTTCAATATCATGGCTTTTGCTTGGTTATTACCTTAAAAATAATAATAATTCCACACGATTGGATCAAACTGCGAAGTAGAGTATTATCAAAATTATCAATTTAAAGCCTATTAAAAACAGATGATACGTCGAAGTTAGAGTAATGGAGAAACATTTACTAAATTTAATTTGAGAATGCTTGTCAAAAACAAGGAGGTTCTAAAGGTGAAAAATGAACTGATTATGTTAAAAAATACAGCCATTTCATATTTTAGAGTGTGAAGACGTTGTTCGGAATGTCCATAATCTAAAAGCCGATTGCAGTGATGAAGAATTAGTTGATTTGGACGTTTCATTAACAGTCTCTACATTACGTAGCCTTATTGTTGAGAGATATTTCCCAAAGGATGTAAATTATGAAGACTATGATAATATGAATATTGCATCCCAAATGAGCCAGTAGTGCGTTAAATTAAGCCCGTCGATTGCGGAGAATAAAGCCATGCTTTGCGTACATAAAAGCCGGCTACTCGAATTAGGTTAGAATCTTACTTACAATGAGTGTACTGAGGTATACGTCATCGAAGTTAGGCTTTATATCGAGCAGCGGGCATGATAGCCTCGTTTGGCAGGACCAGCTAGATTAAGCTGGTTCTCTGGCGCAAGTTTCATGCCCACAGAGGCTCGACGTCAAGCCATCCGAGCTTAACGATAGCCCATTAAAAGATGAACAAAACCCATATAAAAGGTAAAATGGTACTCTTCTTGCATCTAGTGGCTCAATCTGTCCTTAATACTCACTGATATTGAATTTTAGTGAGCTTGACCACAATAGCATGGCCATGCTGTAGGTATTGAAGGTAAGCCCGAAATATAAAAAATCACACCTATACGGTGTGCATCACGAATAGCCCTGACATTAGATTTTTTTCTTCGAATGTAGGGCTATCTTTGCTTTCCACATGAAAGCAGGATGTTTTTTGACCATGGCAGATAGTCGTCCAATATCTCTGGCATCTGCTGAAAATTCAGGTTCGGCAAATCCGTCAACAGCTTTTTGAGATAGGCATAGAAATCAACCCCATGAATTTTAGCCGTTTCTGCGAGGCTTAAACAAATGGCGTTCGCTTGCGCGCCCGCTTCACTGACCGAGAATAGCCAATTCCTTCGACCAATCACATTGGGGCGGATGGCATTTTCGGCGGGATTATTATCGATTTCAATTCGGCCGTCATTTAAGAAAGCCTTCAATCCTTCCCCACGGTTCAGCGTATAGTCCGCTGCAGTGGCAAGCGCACTTTTCCCATAGAATGGGGACTGTTCCACCCATTGGAGGAATTCCTCAACAATCGGCTTCGAATACTTTCTTCTCATTTTTCGCCGTTTGCCGGGAGGCAAATGTTTGAACTTCCGTTCAAGCCGATAAAGCTTATCGCAATATTCTACGCCAATCCGACCATTCTTACTGTCAGCTTTGAGCCAGTATCGGCGTACATGCGCATAGCAGTTGGCAAAAGTAACGCCCTCCAGATTGCCATAGGCAGAAGAATAGCCATCGCAAATGATGGTTCCTTTGAAGCCGTGAGTGAAGTTTTTCAATACTTAACGGGAACGCGATAGGGAACTTTGAAAAAGGACCATTTCAGGTCCTTGGACCGGTAAAGTCCGACATACCCAATTATAAGCGTTCTTCTGGCCAGATTTTCCGTCTGATCTGTGAATTACCTGGGCGTACGTTTCATCAACATGCAGTACGTTCTTACACTTCAACAGACTTTTCATCCGCTCATATATAGGCGACAACCATTTATCAGCCGCAGAAATCACCCAATTGGACAAGTTTTTGTCATTAGTCATCAGTCCATGGCGTTCCCATTCCTTTACCTGGCGGTAAAGGGGTAAATATTGAATGAATTTATCATAGATGACTTTGGCTAAGACGGTGGGACCAGCAATGCTTCGTTGAATAGGTGGCTGTGGAGCCTTGCCGCGAATGATTTGGGCTGGTAGGGATACATCACGTTTACAGTGTGTACATTCATAGGAATGTTCCATATGCTGTACTTTCTTCATTTTCGCAGGGATGAATACCGCTTCTTCCCGTATCACCGTTCCGCTGATTTCTTTCATTTGGTGACTGCAACAGGCACACTCTATACTTTCCGGATGATAATGGATGACTTCAGTTTCGATGTCATCCCGCATGAGATCATTACGTTTTTTTCTTTGGACTTTACGGACAACAGTATAGGAAATCGTCTGTTGGCTTTGTACCTCTGTGTGCTCAGAGTCAGTAAAAGAAGGATCATCCTCAAAAAGTGACCCTTGCCCGTCGGGCGCATTGTACTTGGATTTCTCTGTTTTAGATCCATACAAAAGCTTGGTAAGATTCTGCACTTGGTGGGTGAGCGATTCGATTTGTCTAGAGAGTTGCTGGTTCTGCTGATTTGCGACAGACAATTGTCCCTCCAATAATTGAATGATCTTTTCGGTTGAAGATTCGTTTGCCATTTCACTCACCTCTTTCCGTTCTGTCTTATTTCTTCTATTATATATAGTTCGAAGAACGGATGAAAGATTAAATTTAGAATGCTCCTTGTAGTGATGGCTGAATCGCTTTCGGCTGTTGAATAGACAAACCTTCCAGCAGCCTTATGCCGACTAAAAAATTATTCCGATTTTTAATACTCAGCTAAAACTTTTATTAGGTTGATGCTGAAATTGGTCGGTATAATTAATATTTTATACCTCTTTTGGGAAAAATGTGATATCAGGATTTTTCCTGATAGTCACATTGGAAGAGAGGTAATTCAAATGGATATTTATTATCCCAAAGACAAAGTTTCATCTGAGATTTTAATGGGTGATTTTATTACACTATTTGAGGATGAGATGAAAAAGCTTAATTATTATCCTAGTACTATCTATACCAGAATTTTAATGATCAGAAGGGCTTTTTCAGGCAGTTCACGTGATAAGGAAATGTATTCATCAGATAAACTTTATGGTTGGCTCAATATGCAAAAAGTTAGACTTGATGCCTGCGAACTATCACATGATCGATATCTGTATATGCAGAATACAGTTGATTTGTGTGAAGAGTTATATCATACCGGTATGCTAGTACGGATGGGTAGGCACAGAAAATACGAGAAGTATATTCCTAAATGTTATAAAAAGCTTCACAAAGAATTTTTACAGAGCCTTTCCGGTCATATGATACACAGAACATTAATGGGATATGAGTTAAACAGTAGACAGCTTTGGATATATTTAGAGGAAAATGGAATATTGAATATTGCAGATATTACTCGTATATGTATCGAAGAATTTTTATCGGATGCAAAAAATAAAAAAGATAGTATTGATAAGAATGTTCTTATGCTCAAAAGACTGTTTGCTTTTCTAAATGCAGAAGGATATATAAAACTAGAAATAGATTTCAATATGCTGAAACCAGCGGGAAGACGCAAACCAGTGCTTCCGCATTTTTCGCAGGAAGAAGTTTCTAGCATACTGGCATCAATTGATACTTCAACTGGAAATGGTAAACGTGACTACGCAATTATTGTTCTTGCTGTTTACACTGGACTACGATCCTCTGATATATACAACCTGAAGTTACAAGACATAGACTGGATTAATAATGATATAAAGTTGAAACAAGTGAAAACAGGAAATACCTTGGTATTACCATTGAGTGCTTTTGCTGGAAATGCAATGGCAGATTATATATTGAATGGTAGACCAAATGTAGATGAAGACTGGATATTCCTAAGAAATGTTCCTCCCTACACAAAGCTCGAAGGGCATTCGTCTGGTAATACCATGATGAAAAGATATCTTACCAAAATGGGGAAAGATCTTGAGAACACTGGCAAGTCATTTCATGCATTACGAAGAAGCGTGGGATCGTGGATGTCCAGAGAATGTACTCCACTGCCCGTCATAGCCGAGTTTTTAGGACATACAAATACAGAAGCCACTAAAAGCTATTTATCATATAACATAGAAAGTATGAAGAAATGCTGCCTTGGATTGGATGGTATTCCTGTCCTAAAAGATGGATTATCATGAATTATGAATATACAAGTAAGTTTTCAACTATAATCACAAATATGTTTAAGTTCAGAGAATCTATGGGCTATAACCGCTATTCCTATTCTTCTGAACTTTATAATTTTGATCAGTTCTGTTCTTTGAAATACCCCAATTTGGATACTTTGACAAAAGAACTGGTAATGGAATGGGCTATGAAAAGAGAAACAGAAAGCGTAAACATGCATAAGCATAGGCAGATTACAATCCGACAATTAGGAAAGTATATGAACTTTTCCGGAAAAAATGCATATATATTACCCTCTGATTTAATTGGAGACTATGAACCATATACACCGTATATATTTACCGACGAGGAAGTTACAATTTTCTTCCGCACCATAGATAACATTAAACATAATAACGGTACCCCGTTTACTGAATATACAGTACCAGTATTTTTTAGGGTGGCTTAAGGGTGCGGACTTCGTCCTAATGAACTACGAGATCTTAGGAGATATGATGTTAACCTAAATGAAGGAACTATTTTTATTTACAATTCAAAATCAAAAAGAGATCGCTTAATTAGTATGACGGAAGATTTGAATGAAGTATGCAAAAAATATGATCAGATAGCCGATAAACTATTTCCTAACAGACAATGGTTTCTTCATATGTCAATAAAAGATAGTTATAGGAGAAGATGGATATCAAACCAACTCAAAAAATATTGGAAAGAGGCAGGACTAGATAAAAAAACAGGAACAACTCCAAGGGTATATGATTTTCGTCATAATTATGCAACCAGAATAATAATGCAATGGCTTGATGCAGGAGAGGATGTTACTGCACTTCTACCTTATCTTAGTTCATTCATGGGACATGTTGAATTTCAAAGCACTTACTACTACATTCATCTGCTTCCAGAAGGTTTGAGAAAAAATAGAAACTTTGACTGGAATAAATTTAATTCCTTAATACCGGAGGTATCGTGTGATGACTAAAGTTGCTTCTATGAAGTTTTTTGAATATGCACGTAAATATCTGACAGAATTCATGCCAAGGCATAGAAATCTTAGTGAAAATACTATACAGTCAAACAGAGATTCCCTGAATTTACTTATAGATTACGCTACTAAACAGCTTGAAATTCCACTGAAAAAGATTGAGGTTAAAACCTTTCAAGATATCAAGATCACTACAGGATTTCTTGATTGGCTTAAAGAAGACCGTAATTGCGGAAATTCAACAATTAATCAAAGGCTTTCTTGCATAAGGAGTTTTTTAAAATACATCGCCTACGAAGATGTAACTTATGCATCAATATACAGTATGCTACTTACCATACCACAAAGAAAGGTCGATAAAAACAAAACCATTGAGTTCATGTCGGAAGATGCACTCAAAGCAATACTCTCCTGTCCTGACACTAAATCAAATAAAAACGGACTCAGGGACTGTTTTTACATGTCATTAATGTATGATTCGGCAGCTCGTAACAGTGAAATGTTATCAATCAAAATGAAAGATGTTATAAACAATAACACTCCCTATATCTTTGTAAACGGGAAAGGACGAAAGAAACGAACTATTCCTTTGATGCATAAAACTATGGAGATTTACAGGACATATTTAAAGAAATTTCACAGTAGTTATAATCCAGAGGATTATTTATTCTATGTTATACATCGTGGTGAAAAAATGAAGATGTCAGATGATAATGTTGCCAAATTCATAAGTAAATATGCTAAACAAGCACGGGATAAATGTTCAAAAGTCCCTTGTAAAGTTCATCCTCATATGTTTAGAAGAAGTAGAGCAATGCATTTGTACAGAAGCGGTATGCCATTACCACTACTTTCGGAATTCCTTGGACATGAGGATCCTGAAACAACTTTGATCTATGCTTCAGCAGATACCGAAATGAAAAGAAAAGCTATAGAAAAAGCAACCATTAACCTTGATATTAATAATGAAATGCTTGTCCCCCTATGGAAAGATGATGATGAAATGATACGTAAGTTGTATGGATTAAAATGATTTTGAAATGAGAGAATTATTCCGACTAATAAAAAGGTAACTATCTTAAGTATGTAGATGTTAGAAAAAAGTCGGGATAATTTTTTAGTCGGCATAAGGCTGCTTATTCAGAATTCCAGATAAGCAACCAGCGTAGCTCCTGCTGCGTCAAATTCTTTACTTAACGTTCATTTCTTGGCCATTGTAGGGTTCCACTATCCAATCGCTTATACAACACGGCGAAGCCGTTCCCATCGAAATAAAGGCATTTATACCGGTCCTTTTTCAATCCTGCGAACATGAAAATGGAATCGCTGTACGGATCAAGCTCGAAAGAGTCTTGAATAAGCGTAGCCAGACCGTCAATTCCTTTTCTCATATCTGTTTTCCCACAGATGATGTAGATGTTTTTAACTTCTGTATAGTCCTGCCTCATCGATTGATCAGCTCCCTTATGACAATCTGGATGAGGCGCTCTTCCACGCCATTCTGGAAAGTGACTTCGGCATTTCCAATCTTGATAGAACAAGAGCCGAAGGAAGTAAAAGAAGCGGCCGGTAGATTTGTTTCGGAGGCTGGATCTAAACTTACGGGGACTATCATCAATGGTTTTTGTGACATTAGAAAAGCACCTCCTTCAAGTTGATAAATCAATCATACTAAGAGATGCTTTTTAAAAATATGCGTTATTTGATTGGGGGCTTACTATTGAAGGCACTTGTTCTCGTTTTGCCTTTCCTTTGACGCTTACCTTCCAACTTGTCGTCGGCAGAATAACCATCGCAAACAATACTGACCCCTTTACCTGCCGGTAAAGAGGTCAGTATTGTACAAATTTATCATAGATGACTATGGCAAGGACGTTAGGGCTTGCGATGCTATGTTGAATGGTAGATCACCCTTGTAGTGTATACATTCATACGCATACTCAAAATGCTGTACTTTCATTATTTTAGCAGGTATACATTTGGCTTCTTCACGCCCAAGGATATGACCGATTTTCGTCATTTGATATTGGGAACAGTCGTAGTTTGTACGTGTGGGAAGATAGTGCATCGTCTCTATTTTCACATCATCAGGCAACGAATCATTTCTTTTTTTCTTTTGAATGTTTCGTACAACAGTATAAGAAACGGTCTGCTGGCTTTGTTCTTCTGTGTACTCAGAATCAGTAAAAGACGAGTCATCATCAAATAATGACCCTTGCCGTCGGGCACATTGTATTTGGTTTTATCTGATTGAGATCCATATAGAATCTTTGTTAATTGGTGAAGTAAGTTGTTCGGCTAGCGCTTCATTTTGCTTCAAAGTTTCACCCAACTTTTTTGAAAGCTCTAGGTTCTGTTGATTCGAATAAGCCGGTTGCTCTTCAAGTAGTCGAATTAATTTTTCATTTGAAGAAGATACGTTTGCCAAGTCTTTCACCACTTTCCATTTTATTTCGTTCTTCTTATTATAACGAATTTTGATAATGGAAGAAAGATGAAAATCAAAAAATTAAAATACATATTTTGAAGATGGTTGAATCGCCTTTGGCTGCTGAATGGATAAGCTATTAAGAAGCCAACGAAGCTCCTTCTGTGAAAGATTACGCGCGTCTAGGCCATTGTAGTTTGCCGGTATCCAAACGTTTATAAAGCATGACTAAGCCATCTCGATCAAATTACAAACAATTTATACTGTTCTTTACTCCATTCAGCGAATAAGAAAATGGAATCGCTATAGGGATCTAGCTCAAAAGAATCTTGAATTAACGTAGCCAATCCATCAATTCCTTTCCGCATATGCGTTTTCCCACAAACGATGTAAATGTTTTTTCGCTTGTACAATCCTGTTTCATAGATGTTTCAACTCCCTCATAACGGTTTGAATGATACGCTGATCTATGCCACTGTTGAAGGGGATTGCCGCATGTGCCATTTTGATCGAGCAAATTTTTGTGGTGGAAGAAGATTTTAAAGAATTATTGGGTAAAACGGTAATAAAAATGGATAAAGCTTTTTTAAAGTAAAATTGAGAACTTGTTTTAACTATAAAATAGATGATATCTATCCTTTAATATCATGCGTGTTGATTAACTAAATTTATCCAGCAATTCCATAGACGATTAGCCTATTTCTTGTGATTTCTTGTAGTACGAGTTTCCATTCATTTTGCATGGTATCGCAAAGAAGCATACGTAAAAAACCTGCAAATGACAGGGTTTTGCAAAAAGGTTGTTTATTTCCTTGTGTGTGTAACCACTTGAGAATAACGTAAGCGGTTGGCTGCGAAAAGCTGATTGAACACCGCATTTTCGGTCGTACCAAACAACACTGGCCCATTCAAATTTTGTTTGATCCAGCGGAAAAAGCTTTCGATGCCCCAGCGAGATTTGTACATATCGGCAATTTCTTGGGCTGTTATGTTTCGTAAGCTCGTTATCACACGAATCATATCACCGTCGTGGTCTAAAAACTCCACGACCCGATGTCGTTTTTCGGTTTGTTTTGGTGTTAGACCAATGATACAGGTGAAATCTGCCACGACATTCGATCCTTCTGGACGTGTTCCCGTCAGTGACTTTTTACTGTGAAGTGTAATATTTTCTTTTAAACGGGGTACAAAGTCCTGTTTTTCTTTTACGTAACGATCGACCTTTTCAATAGGAAAATAGGCACGGTCACCAACCAGGATGAAGCGTGGATCTTCTAACTCAATGCCAATCGGACCATCATGCTTTAAACCAGTTGTTTCGATGATTTTAAGAGGCATACCCTTAGCGTTTGTGTAACATACATGTAATTTAATGCCTGCTTTTTGACCATGATATAGTGCCCAGGGTAAACGTGTTTTGCCAACTGTCACTGTTGTTGAATCTACCAAAAGCATTTGTTTTTTCGGCAGATTAATACTTCGACGTGCAGCACGATTGAGCTTCTTCACAATCACATCGAAAATGCGTTTCATAATGGCATAATCCAATGCTTTCATATGCTTGGAGAGAGAAGAGTGATCGACGGAAATTAATCCTGCACTCGAACCTACATCAGCTGCGTGACGCAAGCTTTTCCATTCATTCGCTGTTGCATGAATTAGGTACGAAAGCAAAACATACGTCGTACATTTACGCGCAGTTTCGATATGATTGAATTCCTGTAAAATCGTTTCTAACTCCTCTTTTGAAAGAAATTTTTGAATTAATTGAAGAGAAATGGTATGCTTTTTCATGAAAGATGCCTCTTTTCGTTAATGTTTGTGTCGTAACTAACATTTTACAAGAAGCATCTCTCTTTTTGTATTTAATTTTTGGTAAAAACTAGCTAATCAACACGCATGCTTTAATATGTTACTTTAACAAAACAGGTTTTTTCACTTTTCTACATGCCCATAAAAAGGGTCTCAAAGGAAAATATAAAAAGTGCATATATTTGGGTAATGGTAACATTAATGCGTCTGTTGAAGAAGGATATAACTTACTTATCGTTTTTAAACATCTTGATTGTATGGTATTGAATGATAATAGATAGTGCTTATGGAATTGAGTGATATCTTTGGAAACAGTGGGTGAATGTAAGTTCTCCATTCTCTTTAAATAAAAGATGGCTTTTTGAGCTAATGGATAAGCTTGTTTATTATTTATCAATACATGTAAATCATTGGTCAATTTCGTTCCAAATAACTGGGAAGCTAATATAAGCGCTTGTCCAGCGTGAGGTTCATGATGATTTTTTTTGCACAATGCATACACTAAATCCCAATTTAGAGACTGTTTCATGATTTGGTGAATATCATGTAACCACCGTAAGCGAAACCAACCATGTCTTGCTCCATGGACAACAAGGAAATGAAATAAATCCTCTTTACCTAAATAATTGATTGGTGATGCTGTCATATTATTTTCTCTTCTTCGACTCCATAGATCTTGAAAGCTTGTTTCTCTTGCGGGACCTGGATGAAGTCGCCAATGTACCTCCACAGTAATTTGTTTATAAGGATGAAAATATGTAACATGGTGACTTCTAAATTTCCAATCATTTAAAATTCTATCAAAATTGTCTTCTCTCTTATATCCTTGTAACACTAATAATTGTTCTACTTCATCAATTTGATTAATCGGAATTAAAAAATCAATATCCTTAGATGTACGAAGGGAAAAGCCCCCATATAGATCTTCTGCAAGGATTGGTCCTTTCAAAAAAATAGATTTTATACGTTTTTCATAAAGGAGATTATTAATAGAAGACATCTCTCTACTCAATTGAAGCATTTTAAAGGTATTTTGTTGATATAGTTCTTTAAAAGATTGTAAAACAAAATTAGGAAATAGTGGTTCGTCAAGTTGCTTTAATTTATTGTATAGCACTGGATAGAGACGATGATGAATTGCATAATCCATGAATAATTGCCAATCTAAATTGCTATATAATAGACGATTCTTTTTTTGAAATTGCCCCTTGTTGTCATCTTCCAATAATTCCAAAATAAAAAGAATTTCTTTCGGTACTTTAGATAGGTTAAGTTTGTTCTCCATAATTTTCTCCCTTAGTTTTAAAGAATTTGGTCCTAATGTAAATCCATCGATTCCTTCAGAAGCGGATGTTGTATATAAGGTTCATATAAAATCGCAAACCTGTGTTAGAAATTACGTGGTGTAGTGTGAAAAAGCAGTGATAGGATTTGGGAATCATATATCTTAAGTAAGATTTAGTTGAAATTGGAATAAGTACAGTTTGAATAATTGTCATAGTGCTGAATAGTAAAAATCATCTTCTTGTTCATACACTAGAGGAATAGTTTCACCATTATCGTTTACGAACATCATCTGATCCCGATGTATTTTTCCAGTAATAATCGAGAAGGGGTGACTATTGTTTTGAAACATGGGCCTTGCAAAATGAACGACGTCGTGAATATGAGAAGATAAATCATTGAAATTAGTAAAAATATAATAGTTGTTCACCATATAAGCTTCGATTTTCAACACCTACTTTTATCGATTTAATGGGGCATTATGTATCTATTCCGCTTTAATTAGTGTATGAATGGCTATTGCAACATTATGCTTGCCCCGAACGCTCGCTATTCACAATAATGATTTCCTCATCCGAGATTTGTTAGAACTTTCGAAGCTTGTATAGATGAACCAATACCTATTTCTCTAGTTAACTTTGTCGGTGTGTAAAAAGATGGAATATTCTATTATTACAATTAAACTATAATTAGTAATGTATATCAATAAAACTTTATACTTATTATAAATAGATAAAAAAAATCTAATTTGATAGGTAAAGATACCCAACTATTTTTAAAGTAATATAATCTTTTTTCCTTTTCAGGTATTTATATTACGTTTGCCCTATTAGACAAATAACTAAATGAATATTATTAGTCATTAAAAAAACACCTCTTATTGTATTTGATGTTTTACACAATCATCTACAAGAAGGGTGTTATTTTATGAGGCATAAAATAAATAAATTACTCGGAATCCTTTAATCCAGAAACCGTTTGCAGAAAAGCGAAGAGCGCTATTTTATCGGATTTTTTGAGTTCAAATCCTTGAAAAGTTACTGGCATCTTCATAATGTTCTCGAGTGCAAATTGTTCATTGCCTTTTATATGTTCAACCGGATAATTCTCTTCCTGCTGCTTTATCGTTTCTTGTTGCTCAGGGAGAAACCCAGCAAGCATTAGCAACTCATCCACATCCGCGCCCAATGGATTTGCAAGAGAATAAATGGATTCTCTTGAAGGATTATATCTTCCTTTTTCCAAAGAGGCGATAAAGGAATAGCTTAAGTTCGATCGTTCAGCTAAACTTCGTAATGTTAACTTTTTTTCTTCACGTAATTTATTTATCCGAGTTCCGAATTTATTCATACAATATCACATCCATTTTCTTCTATAGATGATGATGGCATACAACATACTTAGCCCCAAAGTCAGCGCAACTAGCGATATCAAATGCGCCTAAGTTTAGTTGATAGTAAAGAAGTAGCATCGTTCTCTTGGATGCAGGAGAGGTAAAGAAAAATCAAAATCCAATCTATCTTAAAGGCATCTATATTCATAATAAACTAAAAACATGAAAAGTAATAGAATAATGTTGCGAAAAACAAGGAATTTTGTCTGATTAAGTCGTATGCACTAGTATTTCTCTATGAAAATCTATTATTTTCCTAAGGGCGATAAACAAATGTGAGAAAAGTTCTAATTTTGTGTTGACTTGAAAAATAAAAAAAGTTATGATGTGTTGTATTACGAAACAAAAGAGCGCTATGTGGAGGGATGCTCAAATTGTTGGCTAACAATATAAAAGACTATCGGAAAATTAAAAGTGCAACTCAAGAAGAAATGGCAAAACATATTGGTATTGGTCGAACAGCCCTATCAAGAATTGAAAATGGGGCATACTCTCCAAGTGCCAAGACAATGCAAAAAATATCGAACTACTTTAATGCACCGATTGGCGATATTTTTTTTAACACAGATGTTTCGAAAAACGACACAGAAGGTTAAGGGTTACTTGAAGTGATAAAGAGAATTGAAAGAGTTGAAGGTCACGTATCGCTGACCTGCAGACAGCGATACGTACCACAAATATATATAACTATTTAAAAAGGGGGGAGGAAAATGAGTGCTATCACCGGTATTTTTCATTTAAATGAAGAACCAATAAATATCCAGCATGGTTGTGATTTGATGAGAGCTTTACAGAAGTACCCCGCGGATACAATTCAAACATGGCACTTAGATTCTATTTTTCTTGGATGTCACGTACAATGGATTACCCCTGAATCTGTAGGAGAACAGCTTCCGTTTTACGATTATGAAAGACAGTGCGCTATTACATCAGATGCGATTATCGATAATCGAAAAGAATTATTTGAAAGATTACAAATTGAACCGTCGCATCAAAAGCATATTACGGACAGTGAACTGATTTTACGCTCTTACTATAAATGGGGAGAAGATGCCCCTAAATATTTGATGGGTGATTTTGCCTTTATGATTTGGGACAAGAAACAACAAAGACTTTTCGGGGCTAGAGATTTCTCGGGGAGTCGAACGTTGTATTATTACAAAAATCATAAGAAATTTGCTTTTTGTACGATAATAGAGCCGCTATTAACACTACCTTTTATAGAAAAAAAACTAAATGAACAGTGGTTGGCGGAATATCTAGCGATAGCTGGAATGATGGATGCTGTAGATACCTCTATAACGCCTTATCAACATATCGAACAAGTACCACCATCACATAGCATTTTGATAGAGAAAAATAAGGTTACTCTCAAAAGATATTCTCATTTAACTAAAGGTAAGACACTCAAATTGAAGTCCGATGAGGAATATGTCGAAGCTTTTCAACATGTCTTTCAGGAGGCTGTGACTGCACGGTTAAGAACATATGGTAAGGTTGGGGCACAATTAAGTGGAGGATTAGATTCAGGGGCTGTAGTTAGCTTTGCTGTAAAAAAGCTAAAGATGGAAAACAAACAGTTACATACATTTAGTTATATTCCTCCAAGTGATTTTAAAGATCTTACACCAAAATATTTAGTAGCGGATGAAAGGCCATATATCAAATCCACCGTAGATTATGTTGGGGGGATTGTCGATCATTACTGTGATTTTAAAGGGAAAGACTCTTATTCCGACATCGATGACTATCTTGACATCCTAGAAATGCCGTATAAGTATTTCGGGAATTCTTTTTGGCTGAAGGGGATGTTTGAAAAAGCGTTAGAAGCAGATGTTAATCTATTACTAAATGGTGATCGAGGGAATTTTACAGTTTCTTGGGGATCTGCCTTAGACTATTACACCTTACTTCTAAGAAGGTTCCAATGGAATCGACTCAATAAAGAATTACTTGCCTATCGGAATAATTTTGGCGGCTCTAGATTACGATACTTGAAGGTCCTTGCGAGAAATGGATTACCGATTATGGATCGACTATTTTCAAGGAGTCCACCCGATGAAGTTCTTCGTTTCATCAATCCCAGTTTCGCCGAAAGGACAAGTGTTTATTCTACATTTGAAAAGTATGAAATGGAGCATACTGGTAGGTACGGTAATCCGGATATGTTTGAATTTAGAAAAAAGCACTTTGAAGATGTCTTTCATTGGAATGCTAGTAATACCCTTGCTTCAAAACTTTCTTTGCGTTACTCCGTGTGGAAGAGAGATCCTACCAATGATTTACGTGTCGTCCAATTTTGTTTATCGGTCCCTGAAAGTCAGTATGTACAAAATGGAATGACTCGCGCGCTCATACGACGTGCTACTGAAAATTATTTGCCAGATCAGGTTCGATTAAATGAACGTGTACGAGGTGTTCAAGGAGCTGATTGGGTTCATCGAATGATTCCCAATTGGGAGGCGTTTAGAGAAGAGGTACTCCAACTTCGTTTGGATCAAAGAACACTAGAATATATTGATGGTCAATCTTTACAAGCAGCTTTAATAAAGCTAGAGCAGCAGCCAGTGGTCGAAGATGACAGTAATCCCCACTATAAATTTTTAATGCAGGCTTTAATTGTTCATCGATTCTTAAAAAAGTTTAATTAAAGGAGGTGATACATATGAAAATGGAATGGGAAAAGCCTGAATTAGAAGTACTTGATGTAAATGAGACTATGGCTGGTGCCACAGGCACTAGGCTTGACGGCTCTTATGAGCAAGGTCATCCTGCTTTTGATATTTTTAGTTAAGCTAACAGGAGTGTTTGTATCATCATCTCCATTAGCCCAAATATTTTTGACTAATGGAGATATTGTATTCTGAGCGTAGAATAGATCACAGTTTCCCTATTTACTCTTATATAGATACTAAGGAAATTTACCTAAATGGTTAACATATTTTTAACTTTTACATTATCTACAAGAAAGAACTCACTTCATTTTAGACTATTCGGAGAGGTGCTTTGTTGAAATCCCGGGTATCAGAAGGGAAAGTTATATGCCGAGTAAAATAAAATCAATTTATAAAGCGTTTGGATTAACAATTTCAAGTGAAATTCATTTGCCGGAATTAACCCAAATTGGTGATGTAGGAATTGTAACCGATGTTGTAATTGAACAAGGTAATCTTCGTACATTGTGGCCTGAGAATTCAGAAGAAGACTTTATTATAAATGAAAATTGGATTCTGTTTAAAATCCCACAAACAGCACTTTTTTTAATTCAAAAAGGAAATAAAATCGTAGTCTCCCCAATGAATGGATCCGATGAAGACCAAATTCGCCTTTTACTCTTGGGAACTTGCATGGGAGCCATCTTATTACAAAGAAAAATCCTTCCTTTACATGGAAGTGCAATTGCTATAGATGGAAAGGCTTACGCCATTGTAGGTGATTCTGGTGCAGGAAAATCTACACTTGCTTCTTCTTTTTTAAAAAAGGGTTATCAATTGTTGAGTGATGATGTGATACCTATAACCTTAAATCATGCGAATGTGCCAATTGTAAAGCCAGCTTATCCTCAACAAAAATTATGGTTGGAAAGCTTAAATCATTTCGAAATGGAATCTACGAATTATCAACCGCTTTTTGTTAGAGAAACAAAATTCGCTGTTCCTGTTGAATCACAATTCGCTACTGAACCATTCCCACTTGCTGGGATCTTCGAATTAGTCAAAGTAGATTGTCAGGAGATTGACATTCAACCAATTGAAAAGATGCAACGGTTTTATAAATTGTATACCCACACCTATCGCAATTTCTTTATACAACGTGCTGGATTAATGGAATGGCATTTTGATCTATCTTCTAAAATGATGAATAAAATAGATTTTCATCAAATTAGCCGTCCGAATACACGTTTTACGGCGAATGACTTGGCCGAACTTATTTTAACCACACTAAAGCTAGAGGAGACTATACATGGTTACTAATCAAAAGAATTCTTTATTTAGTCAAAAACAAGGAAACATCGTAAGTGATATGGATGGTGAAAAAGTAATGCTAAGCATCCAAAGTGGAAAGTATTACAATCTAGGCGAATTAGGCGGGGAGATTTGGGGACTTATGGAAGAACCCATTACAATTGAAAAGTTGGTTGCAAACTTAGTGTCTCGTTATGACGTTGAGAAAGCTGAGTGTGAAGAACAAGTTACTGCCTTTTTGACTAAATTGCTCAAGGAGGAATTGATTAACAAAAACTAGTAGATTCATGACTTTCTCTAGGGAGGAAACAGTGAACATGTTAAAGAAACTTCGTATGTTTTTACGATTAAATATGCAAACAAAATTGCTCCTTATGGAGGCTTACTATCATTTAGGGAGGGGACGTTACCTAAAAAGCATTCCATTTTCCAAAGTAGCACCTTCCCTTGGTGAAGAAATGAAAGAGACGTCTTTTTCTCCCCTTATATCGAACAAAGAAGAATTAGCGCGTATATCTAAAGCCATTCATCTTATGAGTCGCTATACTTTTTGGGAAAGTCAATGTCTTGTCAAAGCAATCGCTGGCATGAAAATGCTTGAGAAACGAAATATTGAAAGTACCCTTTACCTGGGAACCGCAAAAGATCAAAATGGAGATTTTATTGCACATGCATGGTTACGTAGTGGACCCTTTTATGTGTCAGGTGCTGAAGTGATGGACAGGTTTACGGTTGTGGCTAAATTTGCGAAGGAAAGCAAATGAAATAGGCTGGATGACTAAAAAGGATTGTTTGTGGTGCTGAAAAAATCTATTGGTAATTTTATTTAATTTCTATGTATGTAGGACAGGTCATTGTGATTACCAGTGATTCGTTGATGTTTTGACTGCAGTAAGATTTTGGTACGGTAAACTATTCTTTTTCTAAATCAGCGTAACGTTGAATTACTTTTGATATTCTGGAGTTTTCCGTACTATTCAATTCCCTCGCTTCTATTATCCTCTTGATTTATTGCCCCGAATGGACAGGCTTTATTGTTAGTACAAAAATTAGGTGAAGAATGGGTTTAGGGCATACGATTGGAGGATTTTATTTTGAAGTATCTCTGGCACTTTACAAAACAAATACATGATTATTCAGGAAAAGTTCTTTATGTCAATCTTATTTGTATGATGTTAATTGGCTTATTGGAAAGTGTAGGGATCTTTTTGTTAATCCCTCTGATTGGTTTAACGGGTATTTTGGATATCAGCACCGATGGAATTTCTTTATTAAGTTGGATGACTAACATTTTTTCAGGAATTCCTGAAACAGTCAGTCTCCTCATCATATTAGGCGTTTACGTATTATTAATGGTGGGACAAAGTGTCTTTAAACGAAATCAAACAATCTTGGGAGCGAAAATTCAGCAAGGTTTTATTCGTCGATTAAAGGAAGATACCTATAGAAGTTTGCTTCAAGCTAATTGGGGATTTTATCTAAAAAAAAGGAAATCGGATATTATCAATATCATGACAAATGAGATGTATAACGTTAATGCAGGTGTTTATTTGTTTTTACAGCTTATATCTTCCCTTATCTTTACGTGCATTCAAATCGCGATTGCATTTTACTTATCCGTTACCATGACGAGTTTTATTTTATTCTTTGGTCTTATTCTTCTTCTTTTTTCTAAAAAGTTCATTAGAAGTTCTCAATCTTTTGGAAAGGAAACGGTGGAGTTAACGCAAACATACTTAGCGGGGATGACGGATCACTTTAATGGTATCAAGGATATTAAAAGTAATTCATTAGAGGAATCTCATTTGAATTGGTTTTTCTCCTTAACTAAAAAGATGGAGCAAAACAAGATAAAATTAACGACTGTCAATACGACTTCCCAAATGATTTTCAAAATGGTTTCAGCTATTCTAATTGCAATATTTGTGTTTATTTCCATAAAAATGTTCGCAGCCCAACCAGCACAAATTATGTTGATCATGATTATTTTTACAAGGCTATGGCCAAGGATAACAGGTATTCAATCTAATTTAGAGCAACTAGGTGCGACTATTCCATCTCTTCGAGCACTATTGAATTTACAAAATGAAAGTTTGGAAGCAAGAGAATTACATAATACAGATTATAAAAATGTTAAACCAATTGCGATTACACAAGGCTTAAATTGTCTGCATGTTCACTTTAAATATAATCGAAAGGAAGATACGTATGCGCTAAAAAATATAAACATACACATACCAGCAAACCGGATGACAGCTATAGTAGGTCCATCGGGTGCTGGAAAAAGCACTTTAATAGATATGTTAATGGGATTAAATCAAGCGGACCAGGGAATGGTCACCATTGATCATGAACCTCTTACGGAAAATAACTTAGTATCCTTAAGAAAATTGGTTAGTTATATTCCACAAGACCCATTTCTATTTAACGCAACCATTCGAGAAAATTTACTGCTCATTGATCCCGATGCAATGGAAGAAACCGTTTGGGAGGCTTTAGAATTTGCCGCAGCTGCTGATTTTGTAAGAAAACTTCCACAAGGCCTGGATACCCTTATAGGCGATCGAGGAATTCGACTATCTGGTGGAGAAAGGCAACGACTTGTATTAGCCCGGGCCATTTTACGAAAGCCATCCATCCTTGTTTTAGATGAGGCAACAAGTGCATTAGACGTAGAGAACGAACTTAAGATTCAAGGTGCGATTGAGAGATTAAAAGGAACAATGACCATTATCGTAATTGCTCACCGCTTATCTACCATTCGCAACGCGGATCAAGTCCTCGTAATGGACGGGGGAGAAATTATTCAAGAAGGTGAATATAACCAGCTAGCGAATGAAGAAGATGGAATGTTTGGCAACCTTCTAGATATCCAAATGCAAGCTAGCATGTGATCGCATCTTGCACAAGTACCTACCCACAACAATGGATGTTTTAAATCGTTATAGATTGAAAGATAGTGAAAGCAACTATTTCTAAAAAGATAAACAGACATAATCTCACATTTATATAGAAGGAAATCAAAAATATAGAGATTTTAATATATTGACGAGGGGGATTCTTATGAGAAGATGGTTTGGGAAATGGAAGTGTAAGCTGAAAGGCTATCATCGGATGAGTTATTACTCTGATCGTTGCAGTCGCTGTGGATATGTAAGGAAAAACGGCATGACAATGTAGTGGGGCGTGAAATTTTTGACAGTTGGCTGGTTCAAAAACGCATCTATTTTAGAAAAAATTCTGATAAGCAAGCACCGCATAACGCTCCCTAAAAAAAAGGTGGCGTTATTTTCTTTGGTTTAAAAAAACTACATGATACAGATACCCTGCATTTATGGTTAACATGATGCTTGTTTATGTATATAGGGATCACCGATATAATAAATTATTAGGGAATAGATTGGGATTTTGAAGAATAATATATATGTAGAGGAAGTGAATTAATTGCATTGAAGGGAATGATTATGATATTTGAACCTCGAGTTACTTCTATTTCACAGATCCAATCAGAATCTCGAACCTATGATATTGTATATATTCGTATAGATTTAAATTATGCCTCGAAAAAGGCAAAACTCCTTTACGATAAGTATGTTTTTGTTTTTACGACGAACAGAAATTCGGAAGATTATGGGGCTGTTAGTATTGAGCTCGAAAAGGATGCAAACCTTTCATCGTTTTATTCAGATGTTCAAGAAAGAGGTACTTTTCATGTGAATAACAATGAAAGTATGGTAATAAATGAGTTTTTGGAATTAAGAATAGAAGAGAAAGATTCAACAAGACATTTTGTTGCTTATCTAAAAGATCAATTATTTTATAAAAATCACAAGCCCTGGTACAAACAGGATATCCGTGTATTACTATTCAGTGAAAATGGTAATATGAAGGACAGTTTTGATAATATGTCCTCGTTACAACTAGCTCCAGAGTTTGCTGCAAAGATTGAATTAGATCACTATAATGATTTAAAAAATTATTGTAGAAATGGACTGCGTTTTATAGAAAGTATAAAGATACCAGTAAATGACAAGCATGAAAAAAAGATTTTGGAACAAATTTTGCAATTGGCAAAAGAAGAAGAAAAGCTAATGCAAAAGAAATATTATTTAATGCTAGATGAATACCTAAACAGGCTTAAACAATGTAGACACCACTTTAGAAACTTTGAGATTTCTTAATTTTGATTGCTTGTAGAAAGTAAAGACAGAAAATAACATGTCCCTCTGCGAGAAAAGATCTACACTATTCTGATAATCCACTGCGTATTGTTTCATGACCAATCACTATCATATCTTGATCAAACCAATGAAAGATCCACTTAGTAAAATTATGGGTCTTATCAATAAGCGTTATAGTGATTCATACGCCAAACGCTATAACCATATAGGCAGAATTTATCAAAAAAGATATTTTGCAAAAGAAGTAGACATGCGTTTAGGTTTACTTGCAGTAAGCAGTTATATACATCGTAATCCAATTGATACGAAACAACCAATGGTCGAGCAATTAGAATGGTATCCATATAGCTCTTATCCTTACTACTTCGATGAAACGAAACCGCCCCCTCTTTTTCTAGATACAGAAATCCTAAAAGAGTTACTACTGCCAACAATGGAAAAAACAAACGTGCCTATTTTCAGTATTGTATAGAGTATCGTCAACAATTGGAAGAAGATATATGAGGCCTGTGACAGTCCTGTAAAAAAGTTCAATTATAGATCTGTATAATTGTACGGTTGGAACAAACTGTCTGGAAAGAAACCTGTTTAAACCTAGGTACTCAGCTTGAAGTTTTTCTAAACACGAATAGTAGAAGTAGTGTAAAGTGACAAGAAACAGAGGAAGGATTCTTAAAAACAGTCTGTCCTTCTGGATAATGAAAATGTTAGAAACATATCCTCTTCATATAGCTTAATCTAACAAAGGGGATTTCATGATGAGAAAAGGCCAAAGAAGCATGCTCTTACTTTTTATTATCATCTCCATCTGTTCATTAATTGTGTTGATAGGCTCTATTAATTACCTATTTTCGTCGAGCAATCAATCTAAAAAAGTAGTAGAAGCTTTTTATACTTATGAACAAAGTGCAGACTTTGCTGATTCATGGGAATTACTTCATCCTCTTATGAAGGATAGATGGAGTAAAACACAGTTTATGACTGACCGTTTGCATGTTTTTGTAGGCCATTACGGTACCGATACTTTCCAATTTACAATAGAGGAAGACAATAAAATTAAGGGTTGGAAAATGGCAAAAGAATCGGAACCATTTGATGTAGCTTACAAATTTAAAGTCATTCAAACCTACAAAGGAAAATACGGAAAGTTCAGCTTCCTACAAGAGGTATATGTGGTTAAGGATGAAGAAGAGTGGAGGATACTGTGGGATTATAATTAAAATAGTTAAAACGGTTCCCAACAATATTAATAGAAGAAAATAAGATAAAAACTTTTACTTTAGGATAAATAAGAAGTACCTATTACAGAACTACCATCCATACCCACTTGCACCAGAAGGAGCTAAAATCAAAAATCTTACCTAATTAAAGCCTCGCAGTGTTGAGAACAACTCGCAATTTTCCGTTCCTAAAAAACAACGCACACTTGAATTGATGAGTTTTTAAGTATGCTTATCTGTTGCAATAGCAAAGTATAGCCCATGCCGATATGACATCTGAGGATGTTTATATAGCTTGGATATGTTCACTAAATAGTAAAAAAGACTATTCTTAGCAATAAGCTATATTTTTTAAAGCAAAATTAAATAAAATATGTATTCTGGTATCCAATCACTCTCCGCTAATGAGGAGGTGCTTATTGGAAGGCTCCACTTGATCCTAGCTTTAGCTGGTCAATTGTTGTCTTCTTTTTTTATGCCAATTTGGCCACTTTTGCTAAACTAGCGAATTAGAATTATTCACAGTGAAAAAGTTAGTATTACATATAAAAATTGTAATTATTTCATTCTAAAATGTCTAATTACTTTTAAAAAGATGATATAATATTCCTAATGTCGAATGAAATGAGGGGTATTTCGGTGGGGGTATTTAGGGATACTAGTAAATTAGCAAATACATATCTTGGAGGAGCTGCTAAAGGCGGGGTTAAATTAATTAGCAATGTAGTATCTAAGAAAAATGAAAAAATCGGACGTTATGTAGGGGAATTGGGTGAGACTGTTATTGAAGCTTCAAAATGCGCCGTTGATTCAGTCGGGCAATTTGCCGATGGTACAGTGCAAGGTGTCTATGGAATTGTCAAAAAAGATACTTATCACAAACAACAAGGTTGGGGAGATATTAAGGATTCAACAGGACGAACCATAAAGGGCGTTGGTTCAGGTATCAAATATACAGTGAGAAGTACTGGCATTACGCTCCATGGGATCATGAATAAAGACAAACAAGAGATTCTCCAAGGCGTGGGGAACTTAGGTAAAGTTGTAGCGGTCAGTGCTTTTGCAATAGGAGTGTTTGATATTGTCGACGGCCCTGACTTAGTGCAAGCAGAAACCCTGGAAACTCGCAATGATCACTTAGCTGGATTGAATCACTCTGAAACAGGGGTTCCGTTCATAGAGCGAACAATTGAATTACCTACTGGTGAATTGCAAACAGGCACTTTTCCTTCGTTCGCCTCTCAATTCAGTATTATATTAGCCGAAGAAATGTATTTAGAAAGCGACAACACCCATTTTCAAATAGCAAATCAAACACTTTACCAAGCAATTCAAGAATCACCAAAAGTAGCAACTGAATTAGGATTATCTCAATTAGATGTACAAGCATTAGCTAATGGCATAACACCCGCCGGCTATGATTGGCACCACAATGAACAACCAGGGGTACTTCAACTAGTTGATGAAGAAACGCATCAAAACACTGGGCACACAGGTGGCAGGGAGATTTGGGGTGGGGGTAGTGAACATCGATAAGTAGACAAGGTGAAGATATCTATTCAAATGCTTCAAAAAAGGATAAGTGATTAAATTAAGATATCTTGAAAAATTCTTTTGGATTTAAAGATGTTGACTAATATAAGGAAAATGAACAGGTTCTAATGTTAATGATTTATCAGAACATTTTTAAGAAAGCAAAAATGATTAATGTAGTAGTTAATTATACATTCAACTTTTTTTGTTTTTTCTATGGAGGGTAAATGTCTATTGAAAGAAAGTTATTATGACATATTAGAAATTCAAGAGAACGCTGGGGAAGAACAGATAAAAAAAGGATACATATTACAGCTTCGAAAGTACCCAAATGAAAAGTATCCTGAAGAGTTTAAAGCTATTAGAAATGCCTATGAGGTATTAAGTGACCCAATTAGTAGAAATGAATATGATTTAATGACAGTTCACGGTAAGGAAATTGAAGTATTAAGTTTAGAAGCTGAAAAGTCAGCCTTAAAAGAAGATTATGCCTCAGCAGCGATGTTTTATAAAAAAATATTGATTATAGTACCCTCATTAATGAATATTCGAAATAAATATGCTGTTGCATTAATAAATAGTAACAATGAAGATAAAGCAATTATTCAATTAGAAAAACTGATTAAGCTAGACGATACAAATGCTGTCTACTTTTTTAATTTGGGACTTGCATATGAAAAAATAGATAAAGAGTATCTTGCAATAGAAAATTATAAAAAAGCTCTAATTCTTGATTCGAATAATATTAACATTTTATTTGCAATTAGTGATGTATACGTAACATTAAGAGATTATAAAAGTGCGAAAATGATTATGGAAGATGTAATAAATCAAAATGTAGAGGATAATTTTCATAATTTTGTATTCCTTTTTAAACAGCTCAAAATTGATGTGTTCGCAAAGGATATTAATTCATTTCTTCAAACATTTAAAAGGATAGAGAAACTTTTAAGTATCCATCCAAGCGAAAAAAAATATGCCGCTATAGAATTTGGAAAGTTCGCTAGTAAATTATTTGAATATAATGCTTTTGAATGGGCGCATTATGTTACCGAAAAAGGAATTGAATTAAATCCAGAAGATATATATTTAGCAAACCTTTTGGAAGAAACTAATAATAAGAAGAATTTATATGAAGAATTCAATTCGCTACACAGTGACAAAAAGATAATCGGACCAATACGACATTCAATGTATCTATTTTTATTTAAGGATGATTATGAGGAAAGTAAATTTAATGAAAGTCTTGAAAAAATGCATGAGGATTTAGAGACAGCATATATCTATGATCCAATTGAAACACTTAAAACCATTAAGCGAATTAAAGTAATCTATCCTAATACTTACAAAAAACGTGAAGATTTTTTTGGAACTATACAGACACTTAGTAAAGAGAGTAAGGAAAGGGAAGAACAGTATAGTGAATGTTTGAAGGATCGTTTAATCGTAAATTCCCTAAAAAGATTAGTTAGTTTATACCTGTCATCGGTTGAAGAAAAGGAGAGGCTCAATTACTTTGAAGATATACTTGATGAAATGGGGGATGAACATCCTACTGCAATAATTGATTCTATAAATCGTTTAAGTATTAGTTATCCAAGATTATTTGCTTTAAATAGTGAGTATTTTACAAAACTAAAAAGTAGTCTATGTTAAAAACTAAGGCAATGAATTTCAAACATACAACAGCAAGTATATTTATTTAAATCCTCAATAGAAGGGGGAATGTAAATGAATGAGCAAAATGAATTTCTATTAGCTTCGTTTATACAACTAGAGAAAGACTTTAATATTGCGTTTACTGAAAATGATTTTGAAAAAGAACAGTATACATTACTACGAGTTTTCAAGTTACTTAATAGAATAGAGACACTTGTAGAACAGACGATGAAGAGCAGTAATCATCACCAAGCCATGAAACTATATCAACTGACAGATAAGATCAAAGTTAGCCTTGGTAAATGGTATGCTGCTAATGCTTATAAAAATGAAATGTTTGGAGACTTCCAAAAATCAGAGTCATGCTGGTTAGCTGCAATTTCCTACCATATGGATGCAGATTATTATATTCAATACGCACATATAACATTACGGAACAAAGGATTGTTAGTTAATAAAGAAATTAACGAAAACATGGAGATTATTACAGTTCACAATGTGAGAGAAATAAGAATATGCTTAAAAAGAGCAAGAGTAGCCTTAAAAAGTGCATTAGATATAAATAAAGATAAAAAAGTCGAAACCATCCGCTATTTATTAGGGTGGATAGACTTAATAGAAAAGGAAATAAATAATAACAAAATACTGGTAGATACACTTTCCTTACCAATTAAAGAAATTTCCTTTAATGAAATAATTGAGGAATTTCATAAAAAAATTGGAATGGAAGTGGTAAAACGTAAAGTAAAAGAAATTAGTGATTGGGTAACATTTTCAAAATTAAGAAGAGAAAATGGACTTAAAGCAGATGATATTAGCTTACATATGATACTAATCGGAAACCCAGGAACAGGTAAAACAACTGTTGCAAGAACGTTGGCTAAAATCTATAAAGCGTTAGGGGTTTTAAAAAAAGGCCATCTAGTGGAGGTTACTAGGGCGGAATTAGTGGCAGAGTATGTAGGCCAAACAGCCATTAAAACTAAGAAGAAAATAGAAGAGGCTCGACATGGAGTCTTATTTATCGATGAAGCCTACTCACTTAGTCGAGGTAATGGGAATGATTTTGGAATAGAAGCGATTGATACGATTACTAAAGAAATGGAAGACATGAGAGGAGAATTAGTTGTTATATTAGCTGGGTATCCCAAGGAGATGGAAAAGTTTATCCAATCTAATCCGGGGTTAAATTCTCGTTTTAAGTTTCAGATTGATTTTCCTGACTATACTGTAGAGCAGCTTATGCAGATTCATCATCTTCTCTTAAAGGAGAAACAGTATAAATTAACAAGGAAAGCTGAATTTATCTTACAGAGACTGATTGAAAAAGCAGTTAGAGAAAACCCAAATAGCCATGGTAATGGAAGGCTGATTAGAAATATTATTGAAGAAGAAATTTTAAGTAAAGCATCACTTATAGTCGAGCAAAAGCAAAATGATATGTTAATACAAGAATTAGACATTATTGATGAAACGGTTATGAGAAGGGTCCAAATGGCCTGGTCAGGAGAGAGAGATAGAAATAATATAGTTAAGAATCAAATGTCTATCTAACTTAGAAAGAGAGATGAAGAATGGGGAATATTAATATTATTTCTATCAGGAATTTCTCTACCCTACATGCAAGTTGTATCAAAGTGTATATGAATAGAAGTCTGAAATGGAATACTGGTTATCTTTTTGTGGAGTTCAATAGACTATTTTCTAGATTTCACGCAGTAATAATTAAGAGTTTGGAAAATGACTCAGCAGTATTGTTTAAATGGGAGTCAACAATAAAAAAATTAAAAAATCGAATAGATGATGAATATGAATGTGAATTGGAATCTGAGTTGTTTAAAGGAGGTAGTATGCCAGTGAGAATGGATAGTGAGTATATGAAAGAAATTCAGACTCAATTACTTGAACTTAGTACAATAAAGTTGGAGGAATTTTCAGAATTGAAATCAACTGAAAATAACCTGGATATTGAATCTATAGTAAGTGAAATTAAGGGTGAAGTGAAAAAAGGTAATAAAGTGCAGTTTAAATTAATTGAAGAATTAAAAGTAACTATTGAAGAGCTGTCTATGAATGCTTCTTCTACAGCTAAGGAATCAATTAAAGATAGCTTAATAGAATTTGAACAAAAAACTAATAAATTCATGAATTTAGCAATTAGTTCATTAGATTCTATGGATTTAATTTATCAGTCTGTTTTATCTACAGATATGAAAGAATGGGCTCCACAAATAGAAGGTATTATAAAAGAATTTTTGGTGGTATTGGATAGTTTCGGTATTGAAGAAATTATTGCTGAGAATACATTTTTTAATGGAGAAACAATGATTAGCATTGGTACTGTACCGAATACTAAAGCACCAGAACTAGAGAGATATCAAGTATATTTAGTAAAACAAAGAGGGTTTCAATTCAAAGATAGTGGCAAGTTAATTAGAGAAGCAACAGTAATAACTATATATTAGGGGGAAAATTATTATGACAATTATTGGTATTGACTTAGGAACCACAAACTCTGCAATTGCTTATTTAAAGAATGGTAAGCCGGTTATTATAGAAAATGATAGAGGTGAGAGAACGACGCCATCTGTTTTTCAATTAAATTATAAAGGAGAAATACAAGTTGGATCAGTTGCAAAACAAGGTTACCCTTCTTATCCAAAAGAAACTGCTCTTGAAGTAAAAAGATTAATGGGTACTGACGAGAAAATTCAGGTTTCTGGACAAGAATTTAGGCCTGAAGAGATTTCAGCACAGATATTAAAGTATTTAATATCGTCTGCTGAGAAATTTCTAGGAGAAAAAGTAACAGAGGCAGTTATTACAGTGCCTGCCTATTTTTCAGATTCTCAGAGAAAAGCAACACAAATAGCAGGAGAATTGGCTGGTGTAAAAGTAGAGAGAATTATTAACGAGCCAACAGCTGCAGCAATTGCATTTGGCATAGAGAATATGGAAAAAAATAAGAATATCCTTGTTTATGATTTAGGTGGTGGAACTTTTGACGTTTCAGTTGTTGAATTATTCTCAGGTGTTATTGAAGTAAAAGCAAGTGCAGGAAACAATAAATTAGGTGGAATGGATTTTGATAATTTAATTGTGGAGTGGTTATTACAGAAATACAAAGATGAAAGTGGACTAGATTTGCTAAAGATAGGATTAGATGAAGAGATACTACAAAGAACAGCTAGACTGAAGTTGGAAGCAGAAAATGTGAAGAAGACTTTATCAACCCAACAGTTCGCTAAGTTTAATTTACCATTTATCGCGATAAATGGGAATAATCCTATAAGCTTAGATTATGAAATAACAAGATCACAATTTGAAAATATGATTAGAGAAAAAGTTGAATCTACATTTGCTGAAGTTGATAAGGCTTTAAAGGATGCAAACCTTGCTATTAAAGATCTCGATGAAGTCCTTCTAGTAGGGGGATCAACGAGAATTCCGTTAATTCAGGAGATGATACAAACTAAACTCTCTAAGAATACACGCAAAGATATTAATCCTGACGAAGCCATTGCCTTGGGTGCAGCAGTTCAAGCCGGAATTAAGAGTGGAGAGATTAGCAGTTCAAATGGTCTTATGGTAATCGATGTTTGTCCATACACATTAGGCGTAGATGTCGTGAAAAATGTAGGAGGGCAAATAGTACCGGGGTTCTTTGATCCTATTATTATGAGAAACAGCACTATTCCGATTACAGAAAGCAACATTTACCATACCTCTAATGATTATCAAGAACTAGTGGAGCTAGGAATATTCCAAGGGGACGACCAAGATATTTACGTTCGGGATGAATTAAGAATATCCAAAGAAGATATTGTGATATCGGGGATACCATCTAAACCAGCAGGAGAAGAAAAAATAGAAGTGAAATTTTCTTATGATATCAATGGAATGCTAAGTGTTGAAGCTACAGTGATTAGTACTGGTAAGAAAATAAACAAAGTTATCGACATTCAGACCGGAGTAATGTCTAGTCAAGAAATTGCAGAGTCTAAAGCGAAAATTGAAGTACTTTGGAATGAATCAGAACTTTATGATGAAGTAAAATTAGTAATTAATAGAGCAGAAAAAGTACGTGAAGATGTCGATGGAAATGAACGAGAAAAAATTGATAGATTACTAGAGAAATTAAAACAAAGTCTCATAGAGAATAATAAAATCCAAGTAGAACAGCTTGAAGATGAGTTAACAGATTTGTTAATAGAACTTGTATAAGGGAATTCTATATTATGAGAGAATATGTAGAATTATATAATGAGGCAATTATTTATCTACAAAACGAAAACTTTGAAAAAGCTGATGAAATCTTAACTAATCTATATTCAAAATTTCCAAATAACCAAAATATTATATGGAATTATGGACTAACTCAAGTTACGTTAGGTAATCCCCATAAGGCAATTGACATTTGGAGAAATCTTCATTTAGAAAAAGAAACTAATCATTATTCATTTGTTAAGTTAGTTAGTGAAAAACTACCTAAATACGAAGAAATATATGAAGAATATAATCTAGCTGTCAGTCATATTCAAAATGATAATACAGATGAAGCATTTAATATATTTCAGAATCTAATAAATTACCAGGATAGCTTCCCTTTACCAAAAAATATTTATATTGGTTACCTTTTATTGTTAATCAGAGGTGGTAAAGACATCTTGGTTGAAATAAACAGATTACCAATTCATATTAAAGAGATGAATTTAATAAAGGAGATAATTAAACAGTGGAAGCAGCAAAGATTTAGAAATTTATCTTCATCCAAAGGTAAGAAATCCAGAAAATATTTATATGGAATAGGTTTAGTAGCCTCTGCACTTCTTGGAGCTTTTATTATTCAACAAACAGAAGTGGAAAAAAATGAGGAAAGTATTGTCACAGCAAAAAAAAGTGAATTAATTTTATCGAATAAGTATGAAGAACAAGTTGAGGAAAATAAAATTGTTCTAGAAACACTCCTTCAAGAGAATGAAGCACTTTCAAAACAATTAAGTGAGAAAGAGCTGAAGGTTGAAGATCTCAATAGATTGCAATCAACGTTAGAAGCATCAAATATTTCTATTTCAGATTTAGAGAGTCAAGCAGGTTTATCAACGTATAAAAAAGGGCTTCAATTTTTTAAAGATAAGAAATACAAGGAGGCTACCAACTCTCTTAAGTTAAGCTTAGAATATAGACCCAATGAATATTTCTCTGATGATGCATACTATTATTTGATTCAATCAACTAGTAGATTGAATTCAGATTTTGAACTGAGAGATTTATATGATCAATTTTTATTAAATAAAGGAGAAAACTTTATATCATCTCCTTTCTACGATGATGTTTTATTAGGAAAAGCCGAGCTGCTTATTAAAAATGGACAGCATGAGGAAGGAATCGCATTATTCGAGCAGATAATGAAAGATTTCTCAACAGAATGGACAGCACAGAGAGCACAAAAATTCTTAAATGACCTGGAAGAGGTACAGTGATGGTAACTAATCTTGGACCCAATTACTATGAGATATTGGAAATTGATATGAATGCGTCGAATCTGGATATAAAAAAAGCATATTTTACAAAAATTCGTGAATATCCGAATGAATCTTATCCAGAACAATTTCAATTATTATCAAAAGCTTATAAAGTATTAATGGATGCTGAAAAGAAAAAAAAATACGATCAAGAATTAAATGATGATGGTACATATAATAGAATGTTAAGCATGGCAGATGATTATTTAGACAAGAATCTTCCGCAAAAAGCTCTTAATATTCTAGATGAATTAATCTTAGTTTATTCCGGTGATTTCACTATTCAGCAAAACAGAGCATATTGCTTAATGAAATTAGAAAAATTTGAAGAAGCAAATATTCTATTGCTTTCATTAGAAAAAACTTATCCAAATGACGAAGTTCTATTAGAATTGCTTGGCCAAAATTATTTGAACTTGAAAATGTATAACCCAGCAACACACTATTACGAACGGTTAGTAAAACTAAATTCAAATAATTTAAATTATGTACTAAATATAGCTAGAATATATATTACGCAAGAAAAGTATGACCTTGCAATAAAAGTTATTGAAGAAAAACTTGCGGAAAAAGAAGAGAATGTAAGAGACTTTCCTCTCTTAGAAGAGTTATATTTTCTTACAATAATAAATGATGATTATTCTTATCATACGGATGTAGTACATCGTATTAAAAAACTGTATAAGTCAGATGTAGACAAAGATATACTCTTAAACATGTTAATAACTTTATGTGAAAATCTAGACACTACAAACAATGCATTTAAAGAATTGATAAAAATTATTAAAGATATTAATGGCTATGAAAATACTAATATAAGTGATTGGGTCATAAATGCAGAAAAGCATATCAGAAAGGACTTAATATATTATGGTGATCATGGCAATCATAGTAATAAAAACAAAACTCCACTAGAAAGCCAAACCAATGAAACAAATAGTGATAGAAAGATGAATAGAGGTTCTATAGCATTCTCAATAATTTTTGCTATAATTGCTTCTTTCATTTTCAATCCAATAATTGGTGTAATAGTAGGAGTCATTTGGTATTTTAATGCGGGTTTTATTAAAAATATTATTGGCTGTCTGGGTTGCATAGGTGTGATAGTTTTTGTTATAGGAATAATATCTATGTTGTAAATATTGATTTGTGAAATTTAATATCATTTAGTTTGTGTTCTGGTGCATAATTTTTGTTAGACTGGCAAAAGTACGATGGGCTTAGACTGGTAAAATACAATTTGTCAAGGAACAAACAGTAGTCAGACATGCTACACAAAGAGGCACTCCATATGGAGTGCTTCTTTGTGTGGCAGGGACTACCGGTTAGATAATCAGTTTGTCAATTCCAGTCTATTTGAGTATTGCGGACAGATTGAGCCGGCAGTGCGGAGCTTTGAGCCACTAGATGCGAAAGATAGAGCCACCTGTTGCGGAAAGAATCCATTTTACCTTTATATGGCTTTTGTTCATCTTTAATGGGCTATCGTTAAGCTGGCTTGACATCGAGCCTCGGCGGGCATGAGACTTGCGCCAGAGAACCAGCTAAATCTAGCTGGCTCTGCCAAACGAGGCTATCATACCCGCTGCTCGATATAAACTGTCTTCGATGGCGAATACCTTAGTACACTCATTGTATGCATGATTCTAACCGAATTCGTGTAGTCGGCTCTCATGTACGCAAAGGGTGGCTTTATTCTCCGCAATCGATGGCTTAATTTAACGCATTACTGGCTCATTTGGGATGCAATATTCACTATTAGATAATTGGAAACTAACCATGAAAAAATTGAAAGTATAGTATGGTAGAGTTTCTTGGCTAATTCTAGGGGCTTGATCTGAATAGGAAGAAGTAGTTGAAAATGAGCCAGTAAAAGAAAAGGTTGCAGCAGAAGTTGTAGAAGAACAGAAAGATGCGACAACTGAAGTGGAAAATACGCAACCTTCTACCTTGAATTATGAAAACACAGCAGTTAAAGTTCTACATAAAGTTACCGAAATTCTAGCAATACTGTTTTATCTTCTGTGCAAGTTAAAAATCTTGCAGTGGTACTCCTATTTTAAGTGCGAAAAAAATCATTGGATGCACCTTTTAAAGCTAATAACCTTTTTAATTATTTAATAGCCAATCCGTTAAACTTTAATAATTCTTTTCCTTTACGGATTAGTTCTCTTTGTTTCCCTATTTATTCTGACACTTCATTTTTTCCAAAACGTTCATCAAGAGTCATTTTTCTAAAATAATTATGTGCTGTTTGATGGGAAGATTCAAGAAAGAAGTTATTGACCATTCCATTTCCAATAGCCCCAATTTCGGGTATAAGAACTAATTATTTAGGTTTATAATAATCTAACACATTTACTTACGAAAGAAAAATGAGTAAATTAAGAAATAAATGGAGTGAGCAAATGAACATTCAAAACTTAGAGACATTTGTATATGTCGTTCATTTTGGGAGTTATAAAAAAGCGGCAGAGGCATTGTTTCTATCGCAGCCATCTATTTCTGCACGCATTCGAGCATTAGAAAGTGGATTAAATACGGTATTGTTAAAAAGAGAGGGACGAAAATCGTATTTAACGGAGGCTGGCAAAAACTTTTTACCACATGCGGAAAAAATGCTGAGCCAATATCAAGAATCCTTGTATGAATTAAATCAGCAATTATATATTCCGGATCAAATTAAAATCAGCTGTTCCAATTCCGTGTCCAGTTATTTAATACCCGAGATAATACCTTTACTAAGGGATAAGTTTCCGGATATAAGTGTAAAAGTCATGTCGCATCACTCGGAAGAAGTTATTACTAAAGTTCTAAATAATGAGGTTGAATTTGGCATCATTCGAGATATCCCACATCCTAAATTAAATTCCATTACTATTTTAAAAAGCCATGTTGGGTTATATGCTAGTCCTGACCATCCCATTTTCAAGACAGATCAACCCGTTTTAATAGAAGAATTAGCTAATCACCATACTATTTTTTATGATCATAATTCGCCAGACTGGATTTTAGTAAGCAGGCTTCTGGAGTCGGTTAATTTGCACCAAAAAATGATCGTGAACATTGATAATATGGAAGCAGCGAAAAGACTTGTTAAGAAAAATTTGGGGATTTGTTTTTTGCCGGAGCATGCGGTTCAAGAAGAGTTGGCCGATAAAACATTAGCTCAAGTTCCCCTAGAAATGAATACATATATGAGTACTTCTATTACGCTTGTTCATTTGAAGGAAAAAGAGGCTTCCCCTATTATCGAATTTATCAAAACCATTTATAAATAACGCTTTGATATAAATCTATTAGCGAATTATATATGCGAAAAACTTATACTGTTATTAAAAGCTGTTCCGATGGATACACCATCTGGAACAGCTTTTTTACATGCTTTCAGTAAAATATATTCACTAGGTGATAGGTAAGTATGTTACAAATACTATTTAATTGATAAAAATCATCTATTAATCAACAAAAAATATTAATCTATACATGCATTTATTTTGTGCTATATTATACTAATAACTATTTGATATCAGAAATTTTAGTATATTCGAATTTCTGTATCTCGAAAGAAGTACTAATGGTTGTGTGGAGTCTTTTATAGGAGGGGTTCAGCTTGCGGTGTGAAAAGGATTCAATTGGGGAAATGTTTTTACCGGACGATGCTTACTACGGAATTCAAACGGAGCGGGCACGCCAAAACTTTCAAGTTTCAGGAGAAACTATTGAACAGTATCCTGAGCTTATATGGTGTATTGCAGCTATAAAAAAGGCAACTGCAATAAGTAACCAACAAATCGGTGTTTTGGAACCTTCTATTGCAACAGCGATTATCCAAGCAGCAAGTGAAGTAATGGAAGGCAAAATGCAGGGGCAGTTCCCGCTAGATCCTTATCAAGGAGGGGGCGGAACCTCCATCAATATGAATATTAACGAAGTTATCGCAAATAGAGCAAATGAATTATTGGGAGGACGTATTGGAGATGGCCTTGTTGATTCTAATACACATGTCAATATGGGGCAATCTACCAATGATGTAATACCAAGCGCAGTAAACATGACGTGTTTCCTATATATAGAAAAGCTACTTAAAGCGTTATCTACTATTAAAAAGTCCTTGGAAACAAAGTTTCAGGAGTTTTCTGATGATATTGCGCTTGCAAGAACCTGTTTACAGGATGCATTACCTGTAACAAGAGGACAACAATTTAGTGGTTATCTTTCATTTATCGAACGACAAATAAATGAAATAGAGAAATTAAAATCTACCTGTCTCTCTATTCCTTTAGGAGCAACGGCAGTGGGAACTGGTTTAGGGGCATTTCCTGGTTATATGGAAGCAATTTATCATCACCTTCCTGGAGAATCAGGAATTCCGGTAGTAAAAAAAGAAAATTTCTTTGATGGACTACAAAACGCAGATGGGTATTTGAAAATATCTTCTACGCTTAAAGGACTTGCGACCGGATTATCCAAAATGGCAAAGGATTTTAGATTATTATCATCCGGACCAAGAGCAGGACTTCGTGAATTAGCGTTACCACCTGTACAGGCTGGATCATCCATCATGCCAGGGAAGGTTAATCCCGTCATACCTGAAATGATGATTCAAGTTTCTTATCAGGTGTATGGGAATGATCAAACGATAACAATGGCAGCCGATAATGGAGAATTGGATATTAACGTATGGACACCAATCATTTTTAAGAATCTTTTTGTTTCTTTCCATTTACTCACGAATGCTATAACGATATTTACAGAAAAGTGTCTGGATGGAACTAAGCTAATTCAAGAAAATGCAACGGAATACGCAGAAACCTCTCTATCTAATGCGACTATGCTAGCGGCATTACTGGGATATAAAAGAGCTACTCAAATAGCTGAACAGGCCTATTTAGAAAATACGACAATTTTAGAGACCGTATTAAAAAATAACTTGTTAAACGAATTGGATGCAAAACAGTTATTAGATCCAAAAATAATGACCGATTACGAAAAGAGCAGTAGCCTTTTGCTTAGTTTCTTACAACAAAATCAGTTTGTAGGAGAACATAAATAAAAAAATAATGGGGGTTTTTCTATGAAAAAGAATTTGTTTTATCTTCTTTCACTTAGTTTAATGATTTTACTGTTTGCAACAGCCTGCAGTTCAGATTCCAATAAAGCAGAATCCAAGTCAACTGGCACTTTATCCGAAGCTAATGCAAATCTCCCTGAACTTCCAGAGTTCGTAAAGGAAAAAGGAAAATTAGTAGTTGGTGTGAAAACAGACTTCCCACCTTTTGGTTCGATGAATGCAAAAGGTGAGAATATTGGTTATGATATCGATTTTGCAAAGAAACTAGCGGAATATGCTTTTGGTGACGAGAATGCCGTGGAATTAGTAACAGTAACAAGTGCAAACCGTATTCCACTATTAAATTCGAAAAAAGTAGATGTGTTAATTGCTTCGCTAGGAGTAACGGAAGAACGAAAAGAAGTGATCAATTATACGGATCCCTATTTCAGTACTTCTCATATGATCATGGTTAGTAAAGACAGTGATATTGATAGCTTAGAAGATTTAGAAGGCCAAACAGTTGTGACGCTAAAAGGAACTACTGGTAGTATCGCTCTTGAAAAATTAGTGCCATCTGCAAAACAATTGAAGCTTGAAGCGAACTCCGAAGCGATTAAGGCTTTAAAAGATGGTCGTGCCGTTGCGATGGTAAATGATGAAACGGTGTTATATGAAATAGTAGCAAATGATGACTCCTTAAAACTGACTGGAGACCCATTCGAAGCACTTCCTATGGCGGCTGCTGTCAGAAAGGGAGAAGAAGAATGGTTAAATTGGTTAAATGCAGCTACGAAAGAAGCTGCAAAAGAAGACCTGTTTTACGTATGGTTCAACAATTGGTTCCCAGAGTACAATAGCACACCAGAATTATTGCCAAGGAAATAATAATTGAATTATTTAACACGGAGAAGGGGGAGTCCAAAATGGTCAATTCTAAAATTAGAATAGAAAATGTGCATAAAAGCTATGGTGAATTATCAATTTTACGCGGGGTTACAACTTCCATTTTTGAAAAAGAAGTAACAGTGATCATTGGGCCTAGTGGTTCTGGGAAGAGTACGCTGTTGCGTTGCTTAAATAGATTGGAATCGATTGAACAAGGCAGTATTTTTTTGAATGATCAATCTCATACCGATATCCCGCTACAGAATTTACGACAAAGAGTAGGCATGGTGTTTCAAAGCTTTAATCTTTTCCCGCATCTTACCGTCATGGAAAACCTATTGCTTGCACCGTTGAAAGTGCAAAAAAATAGAAAAAAGGACGAATTAACGGATTTCGGACTGTCACTTCTTAGTAAAGTTGGTTTGAGTGATAAAGCGGAAAACTACCCGCATCAACTATCTGGTGGGCAACAGCAAAGGGTAGCCATTGCAAGAGCACTAATGATGGAACCAGATGTAATCTTGTTTGACGAGGTAACTTCAGCACTAGATCCAGAGCGGGTAAAAGACGTGCTGGATACGATGAAGGATCTAGCTAAAAGTGGTATGACCATGGTTGTTGTTACCCATGAAATGGGCTTTGCAAAAGAAGTTGGAGATAAAATCATCTTTATGGATGAAGGAGTCATTGTAGAAGAGGGTACCCCAGAGGAAGTTTTCGATCAATGTAAGTCAGAACGAACAAAGAGATTCCTTCAAAAGGCATTATAGTGGAAGGGGGTATATGTAATGGGATTTGATATCGGTTTTTTGATCAAAACGTTTCCGTATTTAATGTTAGGGATTAAAATGACGCTTTTATTGAGCGTTATTAGTCTAATAATGTCCCTCATTATAGGGGTTACAGGTGCGCTTATTCGAAATAGAAATGTGCCAATTATTTCTCCAATTGTACAGTGCTATGTGGAATTGTTTCGAAACACACCACTACTCGTTCAAATATTTTTAATCTATTTTGGTCTTCCTTCTTTAGGGGTCACTATTTCTGGTCCTTTAACTGGAATAATTGCCCTTAGTTTATGGGGAGGGGCTTATGCAATTGAAAATTTCCGTGGTGGTTTTAATTCCGTTTCTCAACAATTAGAGGAAGCAGGCTATTCACTTGGGATGAATACGTATCATGTATATAGATATATCATCATTCCCATTGGATTCCGCGTAAGTTTTCCTTCTTTTAGTAATACGGCTATGTCAGTCGTGAAAAATACAAGCTATCTTGCTGGTATAGGTGTAGTCGAATTAACTTTTACAGCGCTCGATACGGTGGCAGTTACGTTTTAAAACACTAGAAATGTTTTTGACTATAGGCGCCCTTTATCTCTTAATGGTGTGGATACTCTCTTTCTTATTTAATTTGATCGAAAAAAAATTAGATGTAACGCGTAAAACGAGTAAAAAATTTAATCTTGAAATAAACAAAGCTCCAAAATCAGCATTAATCAAAGCTAAATAAGTAGAAAGAGAGGTGCGTATTCCTATGAATGCGATTGCTGAAAGTTTTCCATTTTTAGTGGAAGGGTTTATCAATACTATTTGGTTGAGTATTTGTTGTGTTGTGATGTCTATCATTTTAGGAGTCATTATAGGAATTCTACGCTCCATGAATCAGAAAGTAATTCTTGCGATAACGAAATTTTATATTACCGTTTTTCGGGGAATTCCTTCCTTGGTCATTTTGTTTCTAGTATTTTTTTTATTCCCTGCAATAGGAATCCATATCTCCAGTTTTCTTTCGGCGGTAGTCGGATTAAGTTTATGGGGAAGTGCTAATGTTGCAGAATCTGTAAGGGGATCCATTCAATCGATTACAAAAGGGCAAACAGAAGCTAGTTATGCGTTAGGTTTAAATTATGCCCAAACAATGAGGTATGTGATTCTTCCACAAGCTACTAAAAGGATTCTACCTTCCATCATTGGTATCTTAACTAATTTAATTCAATCCACGTCTTTGACTGTTTTAATCGGGAATGTAGAATTTTTAAAAACTGCACAAATTACAATGGAGCGTATAGAAATGTCAGGCGAAAGCTCCGTTGTCTTTATATTATACACTTTTGTGTTACTAGGATATTTCATCATTTGTTATCCACTTTCTTTATGGTCCAGAAACTTAGAAAGACAGCTGAAAGTATAAATGGAAGAATTAAAGCAATAAGTAATATTTATTTAAATACCAAAAAAATTATATCGGGGGAATTATCATGGAAAAAGTAAATATGCCAATTACAGGAATCGCTTCTTTTGCAAAGTATCCAATATGTAACAATATAGAGGAACTAGATGCTGACATTGCAGTTTTAGGAGTACCATATGATACAGGAGTTGGCTTTTTATCTGGATGCCGCTTTGGTCCGAGACGTATTCGCGAAATATCGACTCATTATAGCCGCGGTGACGCTGGTTTCTATGATCCAGAGCGTGATGAAGTATATCTAGCGGCACCAAATAAAATTGTCGATTGTGGCGATGCGGATGTCGTTCATGGAGATATCCAAGGTTCATTTGATGCAATCGAATGGGCTGTGAGAAAAATTCGTGAAAAAGGTGCAATTCCAGCGATTATGGGTGGCGATCATTCCATCTCTATTCCAATTGCTCGTGCCTTAGAGCCAGAGGGTTCTGTTACGGTCGTCCAGTTAGATGCCCATCTGGATTGGTCAGATTCTCCAGGGGGACAAAGCTGGGGGAATGGAAGCCCGATGCGTCGTATGTCCGAAATGAATCATATTAAAGATATGGTCCAAATCGGTTTGCGTGGTTTAGGCAGTAGTAGAAAAGAAGACTTTGAAGCTGCAAGAGCATACAATAGTACCTTAATCTCGGCTAAAGAATCGCGAGAGCTAGGAGTGGAAGGAATTCTGAACAAAATTCCAAAAGCAGATAAATACTATGTAACAATTGATATTGATTGCTTTGATATTTCACTAGCTACAGGAACAGGTTCTCCTTCACCAGGCGGCTTTTCTTATGATTTCTTAAATGAAATCCTTGAAGGAATGGCTAAAAAAGGAGAGATCATCTGCTTTGACTTAGTAGAGGTGGCACCCCAATATGATCCAACTAACTCCACAACACGTGTAGCAGCTATGACCATGTTAAACTTCATGAGCCATATATTGAAAGAGAAAGAAAAAAACAATCGTAAATTACAAAACGTTCCGGTGTCAGCTACTGGGACGATAGAGTGACTGAGTTAAGAGTATATCCCTGATTCTTCTTTATCCAGACTTTAAATAAGCAAGAAAGAAGTAACGTCCACTTGATTAATAGGTGGACGTTATTTTGTGTTTTCATTTATATTTATTTCACATTCAGACTGTTCGATAATTAGTAAAATTGTTACAATAGAACTATGATATGTTGTTAGAGAGTATTACTATTGTTTTGGTTTTAAAAATTTTAGAGATAGGTGTAATCATTTTTCAGAAAGGATGAACAATGGAAATATTTGATCTAATGGATCCAAATGGAGAGTTTAAAAAATACCGAGGTTTTCAGGTGAAACCGCAAGTGGGTAATCTAATTCGAATTTTGGACATTCCAAAAGCTAGGACTATATTAACCCCAAATAGAATGAACACCTTTAAGGATTTGTCTTCGGAAAAGGTGTATACCGTTCATAGAGTGGTCAATGTCAATCAAGTAGTTATTAGAGATGATATTGGAGATAGCGTTCATCTCACCGTAAGTCAGTATCAAGTCGTCGAGGAAATCTCAAATAAAGAGATAGAACTTCTAAAACAAAATAGAGAAATGTTAGGGATAATTGATAAAATGATTAAGAGTAAATTATAATTTTTTACACATTATAGCTTTTGGCACATTTAATGTGTCTGTTTTGCTGTTTTGCCAGTTGCAAATATTTAATGATACCAATATGTTGGCTCACCTTTTGGTGGGGTTTTTATGACAAATTTGGAACAAAGCCAATTTCAAATATGTCTATTAAACTATACAATATCCTCAGCCAATAAAAAATCACTTTTCACTAATATTAAAGTGAAAAGTGATTTCGTTTAATCGTTCGCGTCTTCCGTTGAATCGTTTATAGAACCCTCTTCTTGCATTTCTGGTTCCTCGTTTTCTTCAACTTCTTCCACATTCTCATCATTTGCTTCGTTTTCTTCATTTACTTCTACTTCGTTCTCAACACCTGCATCGCTTTCTCCATCCTCTTCTATCACTGGTTCATTTACTTCAATTTCATCCACATCTGTATCGTCGTCACCACATGCACCTAATATAAATAAAGACGATAATGCTAAAGGTAGAGCAATTATTTTTCTTTTCATTTTAACTTCCTCCTTAACTTTCTTAAAGAACTTGTCTTATTGTATATGTACCTTATTTTTTTATGAGATAAACTTTTTTCTATAAATTGCAACTGCGGGACGTGTCTTGGGTTCCACATAATATTTTACGTACCGTTTAATCTTTAGCTGTTTCTGAGTCTTAGTCTTTTGGTGAAGGAGGATCTGATACCAAATATTTGAATGATAGGTTAGCTCTTTTTCACTAGCAATTAATAATTAACCAATAATTAATTTATGGAAAGAGAATGTTGGTATTGCCTTAGGAAATAACAATGAACTGAGAAGGTGGATGTTATTTTGCATATTACCTTATGATTGAGTTTGTTTAAATATCTGAATTTTTATTTAAAACCAATAGACAGACTATTTAAAATCATATATGATATATGATATAGGATTTAGCATAATGAAAGGTTGGGATAGATTTTGAACCTGTATAGTACAAAAAAAGAAATAATTTATAACGATTTAAAAAAGGAAATCATGAATGGAACCTACGAATTTGGCGAAAAATTAGTAATTAGCCGATTAGCTAAGCGTTATGGAAGTAGTGAGATTCCAGTTCGAGAAGCTTTAAATATGCTCAATGCTGATAAGTTAGTAGAATTTAAGCCTCATACGGGGGCAGTTGTCAGCACATTATCAGCAAAAGATATTCAAGAAATATTTGAAATGCGAATTGAACTAGAAGGGCTCGCAACCAGATTGGCAAATGACAATATGAATGATGAAACGATAAAATATCTGGAAAAAAATTTAGAGGACTCTAAAGTAAGTTTTGAAAATAAGGATTACGATCACTTCGAAAAGTTGAACAAAGATTTTCATCTTAGAATATACGCACAAAGCAATAATAAGTTGCTATACAATACTATTATTGATCTATGGAGTAATACAAAGCGCTATCCATCATTATTCTCGAGTAATGAAAGTCATATACGTTTGTCTATCGAAGAGCATGAAAAAATTCTGGATGCATTAATCAATAAAGATTCGGTCATGGCTGAAAATTGGATGCTTAGACATAAAGCTAGAGCAGGAAAAGAAATTTTAAGAATTACACAAAATGAATTTTATAAGAATCTGAAATTGGTTTGAGCTAAAAAAAATTTTACATAGTAGGGGGAAGAAAAAATGAAATACATCAGATTTAAAAAGGATGAGAAAGTATTATATGGCATTTTGAATGGAGATGAGATTGCTCAGTTAGCAGACGATTTTCTAGTGGATGACCAAACAATGACTGGCTCTACTTATCGTTTAGATTCAGTAAATATTTTACCCCCGGTAGAACCTGGGAAAATCATTGCGATCGGCTTAAATTATAAAGAACATGCAGAAGAAAGCGGAAAGCCTGTACCAGACGAACCTATGATGTTTATGGTCTCTCCAAGTGCTGTCATTGGACAAAATGATGCAATCAAACTACCAACGAAAGAACATAGAATAGACTATGAAGCTGAGTTGGCAATCGTTATTGGGAAAACAGCGACTCATGTAAAACATGAAGAAGCTTTGGATTATGTTTTTGGTTACACAATTAATAATGATGTTTCTGATCGGAATTTACAGAAAAAAGATGGACAGTTTACAAGAGCAAAGTCTTTTCAAACATTCAAACCATTAGGGCCAGTAATTGAAAATAATCTAAATCCCAATAATGTAAACATTTCACTCTATGTGAATGGGGTAACGAGACAGCAATCAAATACGAACGATCTCATCCACGATGTAGAAAGTATTATTGTGAATATAACAGAAGTGATGACGTTAAATCCTGGAGATGTCATTTTAACGGGGACGCCATCGGGGGTAGCTCCTCTAAAAGAAGGAGATACAGTTGAAATAGAGATTGAAGGAATCGGGAGACTTGTAAACATAGTTGAATAATAAATAATTTTAATAGGGGGAGAGAGAATGTTCATCGAGAAAGATAAGTTAGTCCATTTTTCAAATGAATGTTTTATGAAGTTGGGGATGCCTGAAGAAGAGGCTAATACAATCACTGAAGTTATGCTGGAAGCAGATTTAAGGGAAATACATAGTCATGGATTTCTGAGATTACCAATTTATATAGAACGGATACAAAAAGGACTAATATCAAGTAAAGCAAATATATCGATGATTAATAATCATGGAGCAACTGCACTCATGGATGGAAATTATTCTGCAGGACAAGTAGTTGCAAAAGAAGCAATGGAGAAATCTATTGCTATGTCGGAAGAATCCGGTCTTGGATTAGTAGCAGTAAAAAATAGCAATCATTTTGGTATTACTGCGTACTATTCACTGATGGCAGCTAAACAAGATAAGATTGGCATAGTAATTAGCAATGTGGCTCCCTTGATGCCGGCAATCGGAGGCAAAGAAAAGGTTATCGGAAATAATCCGATATCTATTGCTGCACCTTCCGTTAATGAACCGATCGTATTGGATATGGCTCTAAGTAATACTGCATTTGGTAAAATTCTTTTCCATAAAGAAAATAATAAAGAAATTCCAGCTGATTGGGGAGTCGACCGTAACGGGGTTCCTACAACTAATCCAGAAGACATAATAAATGGTGGATTTCTTTCTCCTGTAGGTGGACCAAAAGGTTTTGGGTTAGCTGTAATGGCAGAAATTCTGACAGGTATCTTATCTGGAGGAGACTTTTCGAAAATGATTCCATCCATGTATGACACAGAAAACAAACAGTCCATTTCTCATTTTATGTTGACGATTGATATAAAGAAGTTAATACCTTTAGAAGTCTACTATTCTAGTATTGAAAAATTAACTGGTTTTATAAAAAATTCCTCTAAAGCAGATGGTGTAAAGGATATCTATTTGCCGGGTGAGATAGAGTTTATGAAAGAAAGAGCGAATAAAACTAGAGGTATTCCATTAGAGGAGAATTTAAAAGAGCAATTAGATGAACTAGCCAATGAATTAAAAATTCAAAAGTTGATTATTCAATAGATGGGAGAAAATCTTATGTCAGATCCAAAGCTGCCTAGTCTGAAATATTCTATCTTTACTTTATTAACTATTACATTGCTTATTGTCGTTGGCATTACCTTATTTGATGCAAAGTTACAAATTATGCTTTTCATTAGTCTCATCGTGGCGATACCATTAGCCATGAAAATTGGATTTAACTTTTTAGAGGTTGAGAATTTTGCTTATGATATGATTCGAAAAGTTCTACAGCCAATGCTCATTTTATTAGCTGTTGGTGCATTGATTGGTGCATGGATATTTTCCGGTACGGTACCAACAATCATCTATGCGGGATTAGAAATTATTTCACCAAATTATTTTCTTGCTACGGTGGTCATTCTTTGTGCATTTGTCTCATTAGCAACGGGCTCATCTTGGGGAACGGTGGGAACGGCGGGAGTCGCAATGATGGGAATTGGAAGTGGTCTCGGAATTCCTGTTGGGATTACTGCTGGTGCAGTTGTGAGTGGCGCCTGGTTTGGTGATAAAATGTCTCCGCTATCAGATAGTACTAATATGGCACCTGCCCTATCGGGAGGAGATATCGTTACACATATCAAGCATATGATGTGGACAACAATACCAGCTCTTATATTATCCATTATTACCTTTCATATTATCGGACTTCGTTATGATGGTGGAAATATAGATCAAGGGCAAATTACTTCGATAACTAGTTCTCTTGATGAGTTGTTTAACATTGGTTGGGTAACAATAATTCCTGCAATTGTTGTGTTGACATTACTCATCATGCAAAAACCAGCTGTTACCTCCATTTTTGTCGGAGCGCTGGCCGGAGCAGCTGTAGGAGTTCTCTATCAAGGTTTTTCAATATCGGAATCTCTTTCTGCTCTCTATAATGGTTTTATTATTGAGACAGGAAATCCTTTTATGGATGATTTGTTAAATGGCGGTGGAGTTGTGAGTATGTATGAGATAGTCGCTATCTTCATATTTGCATTAGGCTTAGGAGGAATTTTATCTGGATCTGGGATATTGACGTCTATTTTAAACTCTTTTGCTAGCAGAATAAAAACAAATCGCGGGCTTCTGTTAATGACAATTCTAGTTAGCTATACAACTAATATGATAGGTGCTACTATAAGCTTTGCTCTAATTATGACAGCTACTATAATGCGGCCCTTGTATGAAAAACGTCGAGTTAGACCAGAAAACCTATCTCGTGTAATTGAAGATGTTGGAACATTAGGTGGGCCTATTATTCCTTGGAATACAGGTGCGGTCTTTGTATCAGGTGCCTTAGGTGTCAGTCCTATGCATTTTATACCTTTTTGCTTTCTATCCTTCTTTACCTTAATTATCACCGTAATTTATTCTATTACAGGATTTACGATAAAAACGTATGATGATGACGATGGTTTACCAGAAGAAACACCAATAGCATTCCCTAGCGAAACGAGAAAATCTATTGCTAAATAATATGTAAGCCCTTTCAATAAAGGTGTCCTTGTGCATGAAGCAATTAAGATAATAGTTTAATATATCACTAATGGCTAACTAAACGGTAAATAACACTCACCTGGACGTAGGTGGATGCTATTTGCCGTTTACTATTCTTTTAAAGGGACATATCTACTTCAGACATTAAAAAAGCGAGCTTCGAATTCATATGACTTCGAAGCTCGCTTTTTTAGATGGATTCTTTTTCTTTTAGGGAATGTTTCATCGTCTGGACAAAATTATTTGTGATGGGCATGATGGTGTATTTGTTCCAGGTGATGTACAGATCCATTTCATGCTGGCGGCCTTTCAAAGGCTTATAGACGACCCCGTTTTTCGGATATTCTTGCTGAGCGGCTTCTGTCACAAGTGTAACGCCAATTCCTGCCGAAACTAGTGAAAGAATATGAGTAACTCCTTCAGCTTCCTGGTAAATGATGGGACTCATACCCCCGTTTAAACAAATAGATATAATGGTGTCATAGTAGCCGGGTTCTAGTCTTCGAGGAGCCATAATAAACGGTTCGCTCTTTAATTCTTTGATTTCAATAGGTCCTGGCCTGGAAGCTAAAGGATGATTTATTGGTAAAGCCGCGACAAAACGAGAGCCGTATATATGCTGAAAATCTAAAGAAGGATTAGTAATAGGCGGACAGAGAAAGCCGAAATGGATTTCTTTATCGGTTAGTGCCTTTAATTGATCGGTGCTAGACATTGGATGCAAAGTTACTTTGACGTCGGGATAGCTTTCACGGTGCATATTGATCAACTGGATCAGGTATGAGTTCAACGACCCGGTAAAGGCCACTTTCAAGGTTCCAGCCTCCCCCATGTATAACTTTTGTGTATCCTCCACGCTCGATTTTATTTTCGCTAGTATTTCATAAACTTCCTCTAAAAAATATTTTCCCGCCTGTGTCAATTGGACTGATCGGTTTGTCCGTTGAAAAAGTTGGACACCCATTTCTTTTTCCAAGTGAATTATCTGCTGACTAAGAGGCGGTTGGCTAATATTCAAGCGATTCGCTGCTTTCCCGAAATGCAGCTCTTCTGCCACTGCTACAAAGTAATGTAAATGCCGAAGCTCCATTACAATTCCTCCCAAAATCATTAAGACGTTTAACGTCTCAATCGGTTTATTTTATATATTAGACTATATTTTGATCTGTTGATATTATTTTTTAAAGATTTATTTTATTTAAAATAATCAAATAGGTTAATAGGATATTCAAAGATGGATGATTAGATATGAATTCAACTTCCCTTGTATTAAATGAACTGGTTAAAAACAGTTTAAAGAATAATGCAGATAAAAAAGCTTTGCATGTCAATGGCGCTAGTTTTACTTATAATGAATTGCACACTGCTGCAAACCGTACAGCGCATGCTTTGAAAAAAAATAATATTGGCCAACAATCACGCGTCGCTTTATTACTTCCTAATTGTTACGAGTATGTAGTAAGTGAAATAGCAATTTACTATTTAGGAGCGACGAAAATAGCGCTTAACTCGATGGTTAGTGAGCCGGATATTCTTTATATCTTAGAAGATGCAGAGGCGGAGTTATTAATCGTAGACAATCGCTTCCTGCCAATGATTGAAAAAATTAAATCTAAGTTACCTAAACTCCATACAATTGTCGTGCTTGATGCAGATGAGACAAAGTTCGATGAATTAATCACTTGGGAAGATTTGCAGAAGGTTGGTTCTGATGAAGAAGTATTGGTTAAAAGTGAGCCATCCGATTTTTCTTTTATCTTATATACGGGTGGAACTACCGGCAAGCCAAAGGGAGTCGTTCATACGTATGAATCTACCAGCTTAACGTTCATCTCTATCATTATCGAAGCAAACATTCAAAGCGATGAGAAAATTCTTGTAACTACTCCTTTGCCTCATGCAGCTGGCCTGTATTTGTTTTCAGGACTAATAAAAGGTGCGGAGATCTTTATCGAAGATAAGTTTGAAATAGAAACGGTGATTCGACATATTGAAGAAAACCATATTACTTACTTAAGCTTGGTACCGACCATTCTATACCGAATGCTCGACTACCTAGAACGGAAAGAGGTGGACGTTTCTTCCATACGAACCATTCAATACGGAACCGCACCGATAACTGCTGAGCGCTTAAAGCAAGGTTTATCCATTTTTGGGCCAGTGTTTTTGCAAATTTATGGACTGACAGAAACACAAAGTGCAGCAACTTGGTTGAAGAAAGAGTTTCATAGTACGGAAGAAGGATCGTTGCATTTATTGAAGAGCTGCGGAAGGTCCACCATTTTCTCTCAAGTAAAGGTTGTGGATGCCAACGGAAAGGAGGTTCCTGTCGGCATGGAAGGCGAGGTTGTTGTAAAGGCATTTACCAATATGATCTGCTATCTCAATCAGCCAGATAAAACTGCAGAGACACTAAAAGACGGTTGGCTGTATACGGGAGATATAGGTGTGATGGATGAACAGGGGTTTCTGTATCTTCTCGACAGGGCCAAAGACATGATTATAAGCGGAGGAATGAACGTTTATTCGTCAGAAGTAGAAAATGTTATTCAAGAGCATCCAGGAGTAGGACAGGTGGCGGTCATAGGTGTGCCAGACCCCGATTGGGGAGAAGCCGTCACGGCATTTCTAACAACAAAAGTGGAGAACTTGGACATTGCTGAAGTAATGACAATCTGCAAATCAAAACTATCCAAATATAAAAGCCCAAAAGATATTCATATTATAGAGGCACTACCGTTAACGTCCTACGGAAAAGTCGACAAGAAAAAGTTGCGTGAACCCTTTTGGGAATTGGCTGAAAGGCAAATTTAACAGAATGATTGATAGAGAAAGGAGTGCGCTATATGAAGAAGTATGAAACCTTGCTTGTAGAATATCGAGATCCAACACTTTATGTTACGTTCAACCGTCCATCGAAAGCAAATGCAATGAACAAGCAAATGGATAAAGAATTAAATCACTTAATATCAGAAATCAGTTCAGACAAAAAGTATAAATTCATTGTTTTTACAGGAGCAGGAAGCGTTTTTTCGGCGGGAGCAGATATCAAAGAAGTGGGAAAAAGTATAGAAGAAAATAAGGAAGATTCTTCTTGGATAAGAAAAGATCAAATTAATCGTCAGGAATTTCTAAGAAAGTTAGATGCTCTTGATCAAATTACTATTGCCGCGATTAATGGACCTGCTTTCGGTGCCGGGTTGGCCCTTGCAATGTCTTGCGATTTTCGAATCATTTCCAATGATGCATCACTAAGCTTGCCGGAAATAGACAGGGGTATGTTTTTTTCCGGAGGAGGGACCCCACGTTTAGTGAATTTGATTGGAGCTTCTAAAGCGAAAGAACTTATTATGCTAGGCGAGATTATTACAGCAAAAGAAGCGAAGGAAATTGGGTTAGTAACGAAAGTAGTAGAAGGGGATATGCTTTTACCTACTGTGGAAGAATTACTAACAAAACTAATACAGAAACCATTTGATCCCTTACGAATTACTAAAAAAATTGTCCATGCATCGGTGCCAAGATTTGAAAACCTGCTCTATTATGAAGCGGAATTACAAGAGCAAATGCTGGTGAATGGGGAGGCACTAAAAGAAATTAATAAGTTTATCCAACTTAAATAACAAAGAAAATAGAGGAGGAAGAAATATGAGTAACGATAGTTTATATAAAAAATCCAATTTTGCACGTCTTGGTGAATTTACCGATTTGGCTCCAGATGCCTTTAAAGCTTTTTTACATTTCGATAAGCAGGCATTAGCTGAAGGGAGTCTGACTTCCAAATTAAAAGAGTTAATTGCCGTGGCAGTTGCCCATACAACAGGTTGTCCCTATTGTATTGATTTACATGTAAAACAAGCAAAAGCAAAAGGTTCTTCAAAAGAAGAACTAGCTGAAGCAATCATGGTGGCAACTGCCTTAAAGGCGGGATCTGCACTGGCTCATGGCGTTAATGCACTGAATGCGTTTGATAAAACGGGAGAAGAGGAGTTGTATAAAAGATCCTATTTTAATCGTTTAGGTGAATTTTCTAAATTGAACGGGGATGTTTTTAAGGCCTTTGTTGATTTTGATAAACAATCCATGAAATCGGGATTATTAAGTGTTAAAGAAAAAGAACTAATTGCCATTGCTGTTGCCCATACTACAGGCTGTCCCTACTGCATTGATATTCATACAAAAGGAGCCAAAAAAGCTAATGCTGTTAAGGAAGAAGTAGCCGAAGCAATAATGGTAGCTACTGCCTTAAAAGCTGGTTCAGCCCTTGCTCATGGAGTCAATGCATTAAATGCTTTCGATGAATAACATTAATCAGCTTGTTAACGTGGATAAAACCGTTTTCTAGTTATCTATTTTATAGGGGGGATTTTATATGGACTCACAAGGACGCAAGGCTTTTATCGCATCGAGTCTCGGCTGGGGGTTGGATGGATATACATGGACGATGTTCTCTATTGCTCTTCCAACGATTATTGTAGCGCTTAATATGTCTGTTTCTGACGGAGGATGGATTGTCACATGTAGTTTGTTGGCTTCCGCAATCGGTGGAGTTTTTGGAGGTATGTTGGCTGATCGATATGGTCGTGTCCGTGTGCTCAGTTATATTATTCTTGCATTTGCGGTTTCGACCGCATTAACCGCTACCGCACAAGATATGTATCAACTTGCCTTTTGGCGAATAGTTGAAGGGTTAGTGTATGGAGCGGAATGGCCAGTTGGTGCTGCATTGCTTGCTGAATATGCATCTGCAGAGAAGCGAGGACGAGTGATGGGCTACCTCCAAGCAATGTACGCAGTAGGTTGGGCCCTATCCACTTTTGTATTTTGGATTGTTTTCGCTAATTTTCCAGCAGAGGAAGCTTGGAGATATTTATTTTTAACAGGAATTATCCCGGCTCTCGCTATTTTCTATATTAGACGTAATGTGAAAGACCGTGTAGTGATTCAAAAAAATCCAAAAGCAAAATTACCATTAATCCGTCTTTTCCAAGGAAAGCAACTTCGTACAACCGTATTGGCAACTTTGCTATGTATAGGTGCTCAAGGAATTTACTATTCCATTTTTAGCTTTTTGCCTTTATACCTTGTAGAAGTCCGAAATTTAGCGTTAATCGGAACTACTTTATACCTTTGCATGGTTATTGCAGGCTCATATATCGGGTATGTATCGGGAGGTTATTTACATGACATGTTTGGGAGACGTAAAACCTTTTCGCTCTTTTTTATAGGCTCTATTGCGACGCTAGGTCTTTTTATTTTCTTACCTATTGAAGGACAGTTTGTATCTTATGTGATCGGATTTTTCCTCGGCTATTTTGCTTCAGGCCAAGCAGCAGGAATTGGTTCCTTTCTCTCGGAACAATTTCCAACAGCTATTCGAGCGACAGGTCAAGGTTTTTCATACAATGTAGGGCGTGGTTTCGCGGCCTTTAGTCCAGCATTTATAGGGGTAATGTCTGGAAAACTAGGACTGGGCAATGCGATTATTAGCGTAGGTCTGTTTTCGTTTTGTATAGCAATTGTGGCGGTATGGCTACTGCCTGAAACAAATGGGAAGGTTATCATTGAGGAATCAGAGGAAAGAGATTCGGCGAGCAAATCTACCTCGGTGGATACAGTTGAAATAGGGAACTCGACGGTTGTGAATTAAGCGTGGCATTATTCAGATCCTTGGTAAGGGCAGCAGAGATTTTACTCTTAGCTGTCTTTTCTTGTTTAAAAGCCGCTTCTCTACAAATATAGTATAATATTATGTAGAGGAGGTATAAGTTTGGAACACTTCTTTATATATATTTGTATTATACTCGTGGCATCGATTTTACAAACAAGCACTGGTTTTGGATTTTCGATTATGGCCACACCTTTTTTATTGTTGCTATTTCAGCCTTCAGAAGCTATTCAAATAAATATTATTCTTTCTTTAATCATTTCCCTTGCGTTAATCATGAAAGTCAAAAAGAATATTGATACATATTTATTGAGAAAATTAATTTTGGGAAGCATTATGGGACTTCCACTTGGTGGTCTAGTTTATATAACGGTTGATATTAAGACGTTTAAACTGCTGATTAGTATCATTTTATTGTTGCTAACTTTAATATTAATTGTTAACGTTAGATTCAAATCGACTACGGCTAGAGATTATATAGTGGGTGGGATATCTGGGGTTTTAACTATAAGCATAGGTATGCCGGGCCCCCCGTTGTTGATATACTTTGCTGGGACTAACGCTGGAAAAGAAAAAACTAGAGCTACCACATTAGCGTTTTTCTTATTTATCTATTTTATTAGTCTGTTATCACAACTGGTTTTAACCGGTACAGATATGATTATCTGGCGTTCTAGTTTGTATGGCATTCCTGCTGTATTTATAGGATTGATCATAGGGCAAATTCTATTTAAATATTTAAATCAACATGTATTTAAGATATTTACATACATCCTTTTAGGAGGTACTGGGATTTACATATTAATTGATAGTATTTTATCTCGATGACTTGTGTGGAGTGGTATGTACCTAGGGGATATATGATTGTAGAATATCGGTAAGTTAGGGGAGCCGTCATCATTCGGCACCCTTTTTTTAGCGTTTGTTTGAATTAACCAGAGTATTTCTAACTGAGGGTCACTACACTCTGCTTTCTTTTTGTTTTATTTTCATACATCCTTTTATCAGCTTGTAAAAACAACTCGGTCATATTTCCTTTTGAGTTATTGGTAAAAGCAGATCCCATGGATAATTTAATTTTCCTCTCTAAACTATTCTCATGAAAAAGTTCAAGAATATTATTAATGCTTTCGATCAATGCCTCTGTTTCTTTTTCCGTTGCATGAGCTATAATCATAGCAAACTCGTCTCCACCCAGTCTTACTACAGTTACTATGTCTGAAGAGAACTTATTAAGCACCCTTGCTGTTTCTTTGATTAACTTATCTCCTTCTCTATGACCAAAGTTGTCATTTACATACTTTAATTCGTCTAAATCGCATATAATTATTGCCACTGAGATATCTAATTGCTCGTCGAGTTCTGCATATTTTTTCTCAAAATATTCCCGATTATATAAATCTGTTAATCCATCATGATGTATCCGATATTCCAATTCTTGTTGCATTTCAATTTTTTCATCTATATTTCTTAATATACCCTTTAAGGCAACCAATTTTCCATTTTCATAGATTGGTATCGCATATTCCTCAAAACATCTATATACGCCATTTTGATCTTTCCAACGCTGAATAATACTTTTACTGTAGTCGATTTCGCCATCAATTTTCTTGCATAAGCTTTCATAATCATCGGGATGGACGTCTGTATAACATACTTGAGGGTTTTGATAGGCATATTCAATAGCACCTTCTCCGAAAAAAATATCTGCGGAAGGACTTAAATATAAATATTTTTTCTCTGGAACTATCTGATAATAGTATAAGAAATCTTTCGTGGCTTCCGTTAAATCAACAAATCGTGCATATTCTTCTAATAGTTCTGCTTTTTGCTTTTTCCACTTTATATACCCGTATGGTGCTACTAATCCGATAATTAAAATTGCAGTTAAAAATCCTAAAGCAAATGGTGTAATCATTACTTTTCACACGTCCTTACAATACTTCTTGTTGTGAGTATTATACCATACCAAAATAATGATGGAGTATTATAGACCTATCAAGTCGAATTATATCTCTTTGATTAGTTGCTTTAACAAACAACTATCCAGAAAAGAAAAATGACCGAAAAGGATATCCTGATCGGTCATTTTTTTACATTGTTCTCTGAGTAAGAAACAATTCCGAATTGTGTTTTCACAGGGAAGATTTTTAATCGCTTTCCCGTTTCCCAATCCCCTCAAAAATCATCGTAACGAGTATGGTGATTTCTTCAACAATATCCAATTTATTTTGGAAGATAATCCAGTCGAAAACTGTGGCTCTCATGCATTGGGTCAAGTTATGAAGCAATTGCTCTTTTTCCCATGCAGAAGTGAATTCCCCTTTTTCAAGCCCTTCGTCGAGGAAGCTTTCTATCAATTTGTAAATTCTTCGCTCGGGGTCAACTAAATAATGCTTTTCATCCATTGTGCGAGCTAAGGCACTCATATAGAGGGTTCGAACAAAATCGACTCCTAATTCATCGCGTAAGTATGTCATTTGTTCTTGGTAAGCAAGAATGATTTTTTGTTTTACCGTATATGCTGGATTTATTTTTTCGGGAAAGCTTTCATAGAATTTATCGATGTCTTTGAATTTTGCTGTAAAGACATCGTATTTGGAATTGAAATGTGTGTAAAAAGCTCCTTTTGAGACATTGCATTTTTCGACAATTTCATCGATTGTTACATTGTCAAACCCTTTGTTACCAAACATTTCAAGAGCGGTATCTAATAATAGTTGGCGTGTTTGCTGCGCTTTGATCGCTCTTTGGGAAGATGGTTTCATCTATCTACACTCCTTTATTAATTGAAACTAACATATTTTCTAAATAATACAAGGGCTATTAATAGAGAAGAAGAATTGAAATATAAAAATCTGAAAATATAAAATTTACTGTTTACAAATAAAATTCTATCTATTATCATTTAAGATACTAAAGTATCTGACTTTGGTATCTCAAATGTTTGAATGCTTAAAGGGGAGCAGGGGGAAGAAGATGGTTATTGCGTTTATCGGTTTTTTTCTGGGGTTAGGGTTACTTATGTTTTTCACTATGCGAGGGATGAATATTATCTTTGCAGCATTGATTGCTTCCATTGTAGTCGCTTTGACAAATCATTTGTCTTTAGAGAAAGCGCTTACAGAAAATTATATGGCGGGATTCACAGGCTATTTTGCTAGTTGGTTCCTTGTATATCTACTTGGGGCAGTGTTTGGAAAGATCATGGAAGAAACCGGAGCGGCATTCTATTGCCAATTGGGTGAAACGGAAAATTGGCGCAAAGCATGCTGTTTTTGCAGTGGTGGTTGCTTGCTCGGTTATGGCATATGGCGGAGTGAGTGTGGCAATTGTCGCATTTGCTGCTTATCCGATTGCCTTATCGTTGTTCCGAGAAGGGAATATTCCGCATAGGTTTATCCCCGCATCGATTATCTTCGGATCGATCTCATTTACAATGACCTCTCCAGGGTCGCCGGAAGTGCAGAACTTGATACCGATGGAGTTTTTCGGCACGAAGCCGACTGCTGGAGGGTGGATCGCGGTAGTTGTCGCAATTTTCATTATCGTGATAGGAAGTTATGCAATGAAGTTTATGGTGGACAGAGCTATCAAAAACGGTGAGCAATTTGATGCACCGAAAGCTGTCATGGAGAACTTGAGCAAGCTCGAGTCAGTAGAGCGTAAATTGCCGCCGGTATTCTTCTCCATCTTACCGCTTGCACTTGTGGTCATTACGCTAAACATTAGCGCGCAGTTCATATCCTCTGTGGGTGCGGCCCTTTTAGGATTATTTGTCGGCTGCGCAGTAGGGCTGGGTACGATGTATAAATACACCGATCAATACCGAGCGATGTTCACAAAAGGTGCTGAAAATGCTGTCATTGCTACCGTCAATATTTGTGCGGTGGTTGGTTTCGGTGCAGTAGCCCAGCAAACGGCATCTTTTCAAATGATTGTTGACGGCCTTGTTGGACTTCCAGGCATGGAATACATTGGGTTAGCGCTTGCGGTCACGGTGATTGCAGGAATCACAGGATCTGCTTCAGGCGGACTTGGAATTGCGCTTCCGATTTTGGCTCCAATCTACAATTTACAAGGCTTGGATCCAAACGCAATGCACCGAATCTCAGCACTTGCCTCCGGAGGTCTGGACTCATTGCCTCATAACGGATATATCGTAACAACAATTCGGGCAGTTAGTAATGAAACTCATGATCGAGCTTATAAGCCAGTATTTGTCATTAGTGTTGTCGTCTCTATGATAGCACTCGCATTAGCAATTATCTTATATTCAATCTTTTAAAAGGAGTGGAATAAATAATGGAAACAATCGGTTTTATTGGACTATGCAACATGGGATTGCCAATGACAACTAATTTGATCAAGGCTGGCTACACCGTTTATGGAATGGATGTCAAAGAAGAGATACTGCAAAAGTTTACGGAACTTGGAGGTAAAGTTGCGAAGACGAACGCTGAACTTGCCGCACAGACAAAAGTGGTTATGACTAGTCTGCCGACACCTCAAGTGGTGGAAGCGATTTATACAAATCCAGGCGGATTAATCGAGACTGCTGCACCGGGCACTTTATTGATAGACTTCAGTACAGTGGACCCGAAGCTAAACGATGATATTGCGACTCTTGCTAGTAAAAACGGCCTGCATTATTTAGGGGCACCAGTAAGTGGTGGGGTTATCGGAGCAGTTCAAGCTACCTTGACCATTATGGTTGGTGGAACAAAAGAAAATTATGAAAAAGCACTTCCGCTACTAAATGTATTGGGTAAGAATATTTTCTTGCTTGGCGATTCACCGAGTGTCGGCACTCGCATCAAATTGCTGAACAACTTGATGATCGGCTTTTATACAAAAGGTGTCGCAGAAATGCTAGTGCTGGCGGAAAGTGCTGGATTATCACTGGATAAAGTGTATGAAATCTTAAATGTCAGCTATGGACAAAGCAAAATCTACACACGCAATTATGCAGAGTATATGAAAAATGAAGATTACCAGCCAGGGTTCTCCATCGATCTTTTACTAAAAGATATGCGCCTTGCACAGCAAATGGCTGTTCAAGGAGAAGTGAATCTGCCGGTGACCAATCAATTGATAGAGGAATATGAACAAATGTCTCAGGAAGGGTTCGGACATCTAGATATTTCAGCAGCTTATTTATCAGAAGTAAAAACAAATAAGAAGGAGGAAGTACTATGACAACTATACAAGAAGTTCAAAAACTATCCCACTTTATCGGAGGAAAAAAAGTCGAAGGGACAAGCGGCCGTTTTGGCGAAGTTTTCAATCCATCCACTGGAGAAGTAATCGCAGGGGTGCCACTTGCATCAGCTGAAGAAACCAAACAAGCAATCGAGCTTGCAAAAAAAGGTCAGGTAGAATGGCAGGCGAAATCACTCGCTAAAAAGATGGAAGTCGTATTAAATTTCCGCAACTTGCTCTCTTCTCGACAAGATGAATTGGTCGATATTGTTTGCTTAGAAAGTGGTAAAACGAAAGCAGATGCGCTAGGGGAAATTACTCGTGGATTGGAATCAGTGGATTTGGCGTTAAGTGCACCTCATTTAATGAAAGGTGAGTATTCTGTCAATGTAGGCGGGAATATTAATGCTTATTCAACCAAGTCACCTTTGGGAGTCGTAGCAGCAATAGCTCCTTTTAATTTCCCTGTAATGGTTCCTGTTGCAATGACTTCGATGGCAGTTGCAGTAGGAAACTCAGTTATTTTGAAGCCATCTGAAAAAGTGCCGCATTCTGCACTGTTTATCAGTGAACTATGGGCAGAAGCTGGACTACCTGAAGGCGTATGGAGCGTAGTCAATGGAGACAAGGAAGTTGTGGATGAGTTGCTGAAGAATGAAGATGTGAGTGCGATTTCTTTCGTTGGATCTACTCGAATTGCCGAATATGTATATCAAACAGGAACTCAGCATGGTAAGCGCGTTGCAGCATTTGGAGGCGGGAAGAACCATATGATTATCATGCCAGATGCAGATCTTGAGCAGGCTGCCACTGCATTCTTAGGAGCTGCATATGGAGCAGCTTCCCAGCGCTGTATGGCAATCTCGACAGCAATGCCCGTTGGTGAGGAAACAGCAGAGAAATTCGTTTCCATCCTAAATGAAAAAGTAAGAGCGTTAAAAGTTGGTCCATACACAGACGACCAAGTCGATTTTGGTCCAGTCATCTCAAAAGAAGCAAAACAAAACGTGTTGTCCGAAATAAATAATAGTATTGAAGAAGGCGCATCACTGGTTATTGATGGACGCAATCCAGAAATCTGTGAAAGCTCGGAAGGATATTATCTTGGACCAACTTTACTAGATAACGTTACACCAGACATGAAAATCTACAAAGAAGAAGTCTTTGGACCAGCACGCATCGTCGTACGTGTACCGTCACTTGAAGATGCCATCGATTTGGTCAACAAGCACGAATTAGGTAATGGAGTGACGATTTACACAAACAGCGGAGCTGCATCCCGCAAGTTTACTAGCGAAATCGAAGTGGGCATGGTCGGTGTCAACGTACCAATCCCAATCCCAGTTGGTTATTATAATTTTGGCGGTTGGAAACGTTCCAAGTTCGGAGAAGGCCATATGTTTGGACCGGATACAGTTCGATTCTTCACGAAAAACAAAACTATTTCGGAACGCTGGCCAGAAGACCAGTTGGAGCAAGCATCTTTCTCTTTCCCGAGTAATTGATATAGAGAATCCAGGACATTTTGTTGTCCTGGATTTTTTTGTAGATTGCGTCTCCGTGCAAGATAATCTTCTGAAGTCTCTTATCCTTTCTACTTTAACCCTACCAATATGCCACCACTTTTCCTAGGTCATTTTCACTGTTTAAGAGTAATCCTATATAACTTAAATTTGTTTATCCATGCCATTATACTAGATTTTAATTCATAAAATGATTGGCTATTTACATTTGTAGGTCTTAAGGTCTGAGTACATAGACTTCCTATTATTATGTCGTATATAATAGAATAAAGTTAGAATTGAAAGATGGAATAATTGGAAGATATAGTAATATAAGGATGAGGTATTAAAGGATTTAGTACTTTAAATAACTAGTTATATTAGAAAGGGCACATTATGGAAAATTTTGATTTCAAACATTACATTCACTTCTATATAAGAGATTATGAGACATAATTGGCGCAATGGGAGCGATGCAAATCATATCATCATAACTCTGCTTTCTCTGGAATATGGATTTATTACTCTACGACCGATTGTATATAAAACTAGACATCAAGCAGTACAGTAAGTGCGCATTATTACTAGAGGGAGTAGTGGGAATAATGCTTGTCTATTATTGTCACTTGCATAGGAGGTTCATTATATGTTTTTTCTATTTTTAATTTTGTTATCCTGTATTCCCTTATGTATTGGAATTACGATACTTGTTTTATTCAAAAAAAATAATCTATCCAAAATTATCTTTATGTTCCTTTTGTTATCCTCAGTCTGGCAATTAGATGTTGCCTTTTTGTATTCGTCTACTATTTTTAAAGAAGAGACCATTGAAATCTATTTCAAACTCTTTCGATTTGGCTCTATCATGATACCACCCACGATTTTTTATGTAGCGTATATAATTGTTCATGAAATATTGGCAAATGACTTAAAAAAGAAGTGGCGTTTTTGGATAAATCGTACTACCGTTCTATTATTCTATCTGATGGCTTTGGTTGTTTATATAAGCGGATGGAGTAATAAGGGGGTTAGTGGATTAGAAGCTATACATAATGGTTCCACTATATATTACTTTCCTGTTTATGGAGAGCTATCATGGTTGTTTCATTTTAATATTCTTTTATTTGTACTTAGTATGATTCTCTGTTTTTTAATAAGTTTACAAGTAAAAGACAAGAGTATGCGTTCTTTTTTAGTCTATTTTAATATCTTTGCTTTCACTGCATATGCAATAGGAACTTTAAATATGTTCCCAGCGACAAGATTATACCCAAGTTCAATTGCGATTTTACTCTTTGCAATTTCGTTATTGATACTTTCGAGCAGAATGTATCTAGAAATAGTAAACAAGATGAATAAGAAGCTGTCTGAGCAAAAGAATTTTCTGTTTCAAGTGATCGATTTGAACCCAAACTACATTTATGCTCAAGATGAAAATGGTCGATATACTCTAGTCAATCAATCATATGCGCAGTTAATGGGCATGAGAATTCGAGATATGATTGGGAAAACGGACGATGACATTCAGCTAGATACTTGTGTAATAAGACAAAACGTTGATCAAAAGAAGATTATGCTCAAGCACACAGAAAAACTCTTTATAAAAGAGGAAATCGTAACAGCCAAATCAAGAGATGCCATATGGCTACAAACTGTTCAAGTACCGATCAATATTAATGACAGCTCAGGATCACTTGCTGTATCAATGGATATTACCGAACGAAAGAAATATGAAAATGAAATTATGTTCCAAGCCAATCACGATATCCTAACAGGGTTACCGAATAGAAGAATGTTCAATGAGGATTTAACTAACTTTCTTGAAAAAGCTAAGATGGAGAATAGCAAGAATGCGATTATGTTTATTGATTTAGATCGCTTTAAATACATTAATGATACACTCGGACATGATGTGGGTGATCTTTTATTAATCGAAGTTACAAAACGTTTAGAAAACTTACTGAAAAAAAGACATTCTGGTGCTAAAATTTATCGACTTGGAGGCGATGAATTTACTATTTTACTTCCACATCATAATGAGGCGGATAGTGAGACTTTTGCAAAAGAGTTATTAGAACAATTTATAAATGGTTTTTGGGTGGATGGCAGTGATTACATCATTACACCAAGCATTGGAATAAGCATCTTTCCAACTGATGGAGATGACGCTAATACATTGATAAAACATGCAGATATCGCAATGTACCATGTAAAAGAAAGAGGAAAGAATGACTTTCAATTGTTTACACCAGAAATGCATCAGGAACTTTACAGGAAGATGATGATTGAAAAACAATTACGAACCGCATTAGACAATGAAGAATTTGAACTTTATTACCAGCCTATTATAGATTTAAAAAACAATGAAATAGTAGGGATGGAATCTCTAATACGCTGGAATAACGAAACACTTGGACAAGTTCCACCGGATGAATTTATTTCAATAGCGGAAGAGACAGGAATGATTATTCCAATAGGCCACTGGGTAATGAATACTGCAATAGAACAAAATGCTCGTTGGCAAAAGGCAGGTTACAAGCCTTTAACCGTAAGTGTTAATGTATCTGTAAGACAGTTACTCGATCCAACTTTTTTAGTGAAAGTGCAAAATGCTATTGAGAAATATGAACTTCATGCGTCCTATATTGTTTTAGAGATCACAGAGAGTATTGCAATGTATGCAGAGGTCATGATTGAGAAGTTAGATGCCCTAAAAGCGCTTGGTATAAGTCTATCAATGGATGACTTTGGAACAGGATACTCATCGTTTAGCTATCTGACCAAATATCCACTTGATTCATTAAAAATCGATAATTCATTTGTGATTAATATGAGCCAAGACGCTGAGAATAAAGCCATTGTAAAAACAATCATAGCGATAGCTAAGCAACTAGATTTGAAAGTCATTGCGGAAGGTGTAGAAGGAGCAGAAGAATATCAATTTTTGTCAGCGAATTGCTGTGATTATGCACAAGGCTATGGTATTAGCCGTCCACTACCTGCAATGGAGTTTGAAGATAAATGGCTTAAGATGAGTGAAATTGGAGCAAGCTTCTTTCTCATTTCCAAGTAATTGATTTATAGGATCCAGGACATTTATGTGTCCTGGATTTTTTGATGGAAATTTACTTAGAAAGGGGCAAAAGTGTATATGGTCGTTTTTTTGTGGACGTGGCAAAGTCGATAAATTTCTATTTAGATAGACAGATATAAAGTAACTTAGTGTATTCTATTATTAAATGAATTTTCTTGTAAATAGAAGCTATAAAGGGGGAGAGTCGATGACCTGGGAGCAAAATGTGATTAATTCGATTAATGAAGGAGTAATGGTTGTTGACACGGATTTGACCATTACTTTTGCCAATAGAGCAGTCGATTCCATTGGGTTAAATCATGAAAAAATAATCGGGAAAAGTGTGTTTGATGTTTTTCCTAATTTAATAGAAAGCAAAAGTACTTTTCAAGAAGTAATTATTACGGGAAAAGAAATTAGTAGTAATCAGGTAACATTTTTAACTTATAGGGGAGAACGAAAAACGACTTTGACATCTACATATCCTATCATGAAAGATGGAGTTATTATTGGTGCCTATGAAGTATTTCAAGACTTTTCTGCCCTTCAAAATTTGAAGGAACAATTAATAGACTTACAAAAAACTAGGACAGATTATCAAAATAAAATAGATAACAAAATGAATAATTTTGAGGGGAATTTCCATGATTTTATTGGGGAAGAGGAATCCATTTTAAAACTAAAAAACCAAATAAAACTGCTTGCAAACTCTCCATCCCCGATTTTTATATATGGTGAAACGGGGACAGGCAAAGAGGTAATAGTTCAAAACATCCATCATGCTAGCTCGAAAAATATCCCTTTAATCACACAAAACTGTGCTGCTATTCCTGATAATTTATTGGAATCCTATCTTTTCGGTACAGTAAAGGGAGCATATACAGGAGCATTAGATAAAGAAGGACTATTTGAAATAGCGAATGGCGGAATTTTGTTTTTAGATGAAATAAATTCATTGTCAAAAAGTTTACAAGCGAAATTGCTTCGTGTTATTCAAGATCAAAAGGTAAGAAGAGTAGGAGGAACAAAAGAAATTCCAGTAAATGTTCGCATCATTGCAGCGACCAACGTTCATCCAGGAGAATTGCTGTCCAATAAGGAATTTCGAGATGATTTGTATTATCGGCTATGTGTATTGAATATCGAACTTCCTCCATTGAGAAATAGAAAAAGTGATATTCCTCTTCTGATTAATCATTTCATCGCTCACTTTAATGAAAAATTTGGAAAACATATACAAGCTATGTCTAATGAGGCAATGGAATATTTAATGGATTATTCATGGCCAGGAAATATTAGAGAGTTAAAAAATATGATAGAGCGATTACTCAACATGGTACAAACAGATTTTATTGAAAGGAAGGATATACAGCTGACTGACTATCTTCAATTGCTATCCACAAATGGAGATAACAATAATGTACGAGAGAATTATCATAAAGTAAGCTTTAAGGAAGAAATAGAGAAAAAAGAAAGACAGCTTATTATGGAAGCATTACAACAATCGGCCGGGAATATATCGCAAGCTGCTAGAAGTTTAGATATACCACAACAAACATTAAGTAATAAAATAAAACGATACAGATTGGAATCGCATATCCATAAAATAAAATTACTCAAATATGAGTAATTACTCAATATTTAATAAAAAATTGAGTAAAACTGATTTACTAACACTGATGAATATTCATTATCAGTGTTTTTATTTTTGGCACGCTTCTTGCAATATATTAAGCAAACAGAAAAAGGAGAGAATGATAATGAAAAAATATGAATACTCAATCTTACCAGAATATGCTCCACTATATCCAAAGCTACCATATCGTTATGAGGAATATGAGAAAGTGAGTGTTTATTGTCGAGGAGATAGAGAAAAAATGCAGAGACTTTTACCTAAAGAGTTTACTGTGACAGATGATGTTTTTGAAGTTTTTCTATTAAGAAATAACAAAATTGAAGGGTTGGATAATTACAATGAAGGGGGTTTAATCATTCCATGTTCATACAAAGACATAAACGGAGCTTGTATGTCTTTTGAATATGTAGACACAGACGATGCTTTATGTGCAGGAAGAGAGATTTGGGGTTATCCAAAAAAAATAGGAGAAATTGAATTTAATGTGGACGGTGGCAAAGTTTCCGGTAGTGTTAGCCGTAAAGGTAAGAAAATAATTGATGTAACGTTTGAAGAAACCGGAGAAGCATTCGAACAACCAAATTTGTTTCCAAGACTTCAAGTGAAAAGATTTCCCCATGTAGAACATGAAGGAACACATTTGAATACCATTTTGAAAAATGAATTTTATGATGCAGTAACAAAAAAGCAAGTTACAGGAAAAGCAACATTAAACTGGGAAGAATCATTGGACGATCCATTAGCATCATTAGGGGATGTAGAAGTAGTGGGTGCTATTTACTTCGTTGGGGGCTATACACTTTCTTATGGAAAAGTAATTGATGAACTTTAAGAAATAAATTACAGGGGGAAAGTAAATGGAGAATGCGGGTTTAGTTTGGTTTTTGTATGTTATCGTTCCTGTCATAGGATTTATTTCTACATTTATTCTTGCAAGTCGTGCACAGAAAAAAGGTGATGCAAAATGATGCTTACAGTTTTTGTTGTTTACTTAGCTGTTGTTTTTGTCATCGGGATTATGGCTGAAAGACGTATGAGTAAGAGTGAAGAAGGTTATTTTCTAGGAGATCGAAATTTTGGACCATGGGCGACAGCAATTAGTGCGGGTGCTACAGATACGAGTGGATGGATCTTTATAGGAGCAGCTGGGTATGCATATACTGCTGGGATTTCAACGATGTGGATGCTGCCAGGGTTTATTGTAGGTTATCTAATTAACTGGTTTGCTGTAGCTCCCCGTCTTCGTAAAGAAGGCGAGGAACTCGGTGCGTTAAGCTTAGTAGATTTCTTTAGTTTGAAGTTAAAAGATCGTACGAATATGATTAAGATTGTAGCAAGTATTATCGTCATTATTTTCTTTACTGCTTATTTAGCATCTCAATTGACAGCAGCAGGGAAAGCACTGAATTCTATTGTAGATTTTGATTATAGCTGGGGATTAGTTTTATCGGCGGTGTTTGTATTAGGTTATTCAGTTTTTGGCGGATATAATTCTGCAGTGTTGACGGATCTTTTCCAAGGATTGCTCATGCTAGCAGTACTATTATTATTCCCAGCCTATATGATTTTCTTTGAATTTGGCGGTCCAGTGGAGTTCTTTCATATTCTATATACACTTGATCCAATTTTACTTTCATATGCAGGAGGGGCAACAGGCGCCGCTGCTTTTGGAATTATTGTCGGGTTGGTCGGATTTGGGTTAGGAGAACCTGGACAACCGCATATTGTTCAACGTTTCTTATCAGCAAAAGACGATAAAACGGTTAGACAGGCCTCTTTAATCGCAATGTTTTGGGTTGTTGTTGTAATGATGGGTTCAAATTTACTCGGTCTTATTGGAAGAATATTAATACCTGATTTAGCAGATGCAGAATATGTATTTCCAACTTTGGTAGGGGATACAATGCATCCAATTATTGCTGGAGTTGTAATTGGAGCTATTTTTGCAGCTATTCAATCCACTTTTTCTTCTCAATTAATGACCGTTACACAATCTTTTGCTAGTGATCTATTAAAAGTAATAACAAAGAGAACATATACAAATGAACAAATGATTAAAATTAGTCGTATCACTATGTTAGTTTTCGGTACTATCGCTACAGGAATTGCATTAATGGATATACAAGCAGTATTTGAACTTGTGCTATATGCTTGGGCAGGACTCGCTGCGAGCTTTGGAACGGTATTGCTATTAGTTTTATATACAAATTTGGTAACGAAATGGGGAGCTGTTTGGGGGATGATCACAGGTACTGTGGTGACTATGGTTTGGATTAATACACCTTGGGTCGCTTATATGTATGAACTTATCCCAGCAGCAATAATATCTGTTATTGTCATTTTAGTTGTGAGTAAATTTACAAAAGAAAAAGAAATAATGTAAAGGAGGTTATACTGTGTCAGTAAAATCGTATAATACACCAGCGCATGCACCAATGTTTCCAGATCCTTTTGTACCATATGAAAGTAAAGATTATGTGTCATTATACGCTGTTGTAGAATTGAACGAAGAAGAAGTCCGTCGAATTCTTTCGTTTACACCATATGAATATGTGAGTAATAAAGCAGTAATCTCCATAACAGACTATAGCAAATGCAATAAGGTGTCTTATATGGATGCTGCTATTGTAATTCCGGTTACCTTTGAAGGGAAATCTGGTGGATATTATATTTATGAATATGAAAACAATGACGCAGCAATAGCTGCAGGGAGAGAACTTTGGGGATATCCGAAAAAGTATGCAAAAATTACATTGACAGAGAAAAATGATTTATTTAGGGGGAAAGTCGAAAAAGATGGCAAAGTGTTTTTAGAATTAATCGGCGAGAAGACCGCTGACCTACCAATATTGGAGGAACCAAAAACGACACCACACTTACTTATAAAAACTATCCCTCACCCGGGCGGAGAGCCTTCGACTAAACAAATTATCGAAAGAGATACAAATCCCGACTTTGTACTGAAGGAGAAGTTTGCAGTTGCTACACAAGTAAATATCCAATCGACTGAAAGAGAACCGCTAGAATTATTAAAGCCTATGAAAATTCTAGGTGGTGGGGTTATTAAGGGCGACTTCTATGCAACCGAAGAAAATGGGTGGGGAAAAATTATTGCTGAATATAAGTGAGTATAGATACTTATTCATTAGCCAGCGATATCCCGTTTTATGGATGATAAAAAATAATATTTTTAATACGACACAACTGAGGTTTTCCATGAGTTCATTGAACTTATGGGAAGCCTCTTTTTCATCTCTTTTGTTACATGATTAAAAATAGTCATAAGTGCACTCATGAACAAATATACTGCTTATTATAATCGACAGTCGACAGAAAAATTTTTAGCTCAATTGTTTATTAAACATAATATGAATTGGAGAATCGAGGATGAATAAGAAAACTTTACAGAAAGCAGAGCCTTACTACTTGCAACTTCAGCAGACAATAAAAGAAAGAATTTGGAGCGGGTTCTATAAACCAGGAGAACGTTTGTATGAAGCTCAACTTGCAAAGCATTTTAAGGTTAGTAGGAGTCCTGTTCGTGAAGCAATCCGCACATTGATTAATGAAGGACTGCTAACCATGGGTAGTAATTCTCAAATCACGGTGTATGAACCTTCTTTACAGGATGTTCGGGATATCTATGAATGTCGCATAGCACTTGAATCTATTGCAGTTGCTCTTACGGCTGAACAGGCAACAGATGAACAGTTGGAGGAATTGGAAGAAACACTGCGAGAAACGCAAGAAGCTATTAAGAAGGAGGAAAAGGAAAGAATTGTAGAATGTAATGTACGTTTTCATGAACTGATTATCGAAATCAGCGGAAATTTACGATTGAAAAAGATTGTCGAGGATCTTCATTCATTAACCTATTATTATAGACTTCTCAATACTAAAGGAGTGCAACGTGCTACCACTATATTGAAAGATCATTCGGACATATTGGATGCAATTAAAGAAAAAAATGCGATAAAAGCTTCGAAAAGATTAGAGAAACATACGCAGGAAGACCTTCAGAATTTAATACGTTCTTTAAGTATCGAAATGATATAGAGGCGCTTCTAAAAAAGAAGTACTGCTTACTTGATAAAAGTGCGAGATAAGGCGTTTATAAAATTTATATGGAGGTAGCCAAAAGTGTAACTAATCTATGGGTGCAATTTTCAAAGGAATTTAGTGCAAAGTTATAATACCAATCTAAAAAAGGAGTTGTATAAACAGGATGAAAAATTATGAAATTGCTGTAATAGCAGGAGATGGAATAGGAAAAGAGGTTGTTCCTGCATCATTGAAAGTATTGGAAGCGGTTGCAGAAATTCATGGTGGACTGAATTTCAAATACAAAGAGTTTCCCTGGAGTTCCGAGTATTACGTAGAGCATGGGAAGATGATGCCAGATGATGGGTTGGATATACTTAAGAATTTCGATGCGATTTTTCTTGGGGCAATTGGTAACCCTGACCTTGTACCTGATCATGTCTCTTTATGGGGTCTGTTAATAAAAATTAGAAGAGAATTTGAACAGCAGATTAATATCCGTCCCGCAAAATATTTTAAAGGACTAAGGTCCCCTTTGGTCAATCCTAATGACTTCGATTTGATTGTCGTAAGAGAGAACAGTGAAGGCGAATATAGCGAAGTGGGTGGCAAGATTCATAAAGGCGAAGAAGAAATAGCGATTCAAAATGCAGTGTTTACAAGAAAAGGAACAGAACGTGCGATGCGTTATGCATTCGAACTGGCTAAAAAAAGGAGAGGACATCTATCATCTGCAACAAAATCGAACGGAATCGTTCATTCAATGCCATTTTGGGATAGTGTTTTCAATGAGGTAAAGAAGGATTACCCAGAGGTAAAGACCGCATCATATCACATTGATGCTTTGTCCGCTTTTTTTGTGACACGTCCGCAGGAGTTTGACGTTATAGTGGCCAGTAATCTTTTTGGCGATATCCTGACAGATATCAGTGGTGCAATCATGGGAAGTATCGGGATTGCGCCAGCAGCTAATATTAACCTTAATGGTAAATATCCTTCTATGTTTGAACCGGTGCATGGATCAGCTCCCGATATTTTTGGAAAAGGTATTGCTAATCCGATTGGTCAAATCTGGACTGCCAAAATGATGCTGGATCACTTTGGCGAGCAAGAATTGGGTCAAAAACTTCTTGAAACCGTCGAAGAGGTTACAAATGATGGGATTAAAACAGGAGATATTGGTGGTTCATTCACTACAGTTGAGGTTGCTGATGAAATTTGCAACCGATTGAAAAAACTGGCTTCCGTGTAAATTAGTTTTTTTCCATAAATAGATTTTATTAAGGGAGAATCATCCGAGCGATGAGAGTTTTCTATAGCGTCAATCCACGAAGAATTACTGTAAAAATATATTAAAAACTTTTAGGGGGTAAATTATGAGGAATTTCAAAAGAGGTTTTATGATTGTTTCAATTGTTTTACTGATGATGTTGTCAGCTTGTGGAAATAAAAAATCTTCGGAACCTAGTGCTACCTCAAGCAATGAAGTACAAGAAATAACCATTAAACTTGCTCATGAAGTATCTGAAAATACATCTCAACATGTAGGGTCGTTGGCAGTAAAAGACTATATAGAGAAAGAATCAAGAGGCAAAATTAAAGTTCAGATATATCCGAACGGTCAGTTGTTTGGAGACAAGGACGTCTATCAGCAATTAGTAGCTAACAATGTTCAAATAACACAAATTGATATGGCGAAACTAGTTGGGGAAGATACTCGTTTTAATATTCCTTCAATGCCATTCCTATTCAATGGAGATGATGAAGCGGTAAAATTTTGGGATAGCGAAAAGGGATTGGAAATTCTAAAAAGCTTAGATAAAGATGGTATTTATGGTATTGCCATGTGGCCAAATGGACAGAAACACCTAACAAATGATAAAAGACCGATTAAGACTCCAGAGGACTTGAAAGGATTGAAATTCCGTACACAAGGCGGACAAGTACTTGAGCAGGTCTTCTCTACCCTTGGAGCTGGTTCAACATCCATTCCTTTCACAGAACTTTACACAGCACTTCAGCAAGGTACAGTTGACGGACAAACAAATACCTTTGTAAATATAGAAAGTAAGAAGTTTGATGAAATTCAAAAATACTTGACTGTGTCTGGAGAAACACGAGTAGACCTGGGTCTTTTTGTAAATAAAAAGTTTATGGATAGTCTGAATGAACCAACCCGTAAAATTGTAGAAGAGGGTTTAAAGGCTGGTACAGATTCAGCACGTCAAGCTGCTAAAACTATGAATGTGGAAAGCCGTCAGAAACTTGAAGAAAGAGGAAACATTGAAATTTATGAGCTTACTACACAAGAAATCGATGCTTTCCGTGAAGCATGGGCACCTATCTATGATGAATTTTCATCTATCATTGGTGAAGAATATATCGAAGCTGCAAAACAAGCGAACGAATAATGAACAGCTTAAGAAGATTATGGTCTAATCCATAATCTTCTTAATACTCATAGATTTATAGTTACAAAGGGGGCTATTCAAAATGAAAAAGATCCTATCGATTTTAGAAATAGTTGAAGAAGGTATTGCATCTTTCTTTTTTATTACAGGTTCAATTATTGCTATATACGGCGTGTTTATGCGTTATATTTTCAATAATCCAGTTAGTTGGACAACAGAAATTTTCGAAGTTTTTATGGTTGCAGCCATTTTCATTGGTTTTGGTATGGCATTAAAAGATGAACGTCACATTGTAGTGGACTTAGTTTATGACAAAATGCCATCCTTCATTAAGAAAATATTCAATATTATAAGCAATGTCCTAGGAGCTGGGTTTAGTATTTACTTAATGTTCATGGGAATAGAAATGGTAGATATTGCAAGAATTCAAGGAGGAGTAACTGTAGATGTAGGAATTCCAATCTGGCTTACTTATATGATTATGCCAATTGGGATGGGACTGCTTTCTTTCTATTTTTTGGTTAGGATTGTAAATGTTATTCGTAATCCAGTTAAAGATGAAGAACAAGAAAATATTGAACGCATGAAGAATGCGGTATAACGGGAAGGAGGGACCATTATGAGTGCCACATTAGTACTGCTGATATCATTTTTTGTTCTTTGCTTAATCAGAGTTCCAATTGCTGTAAGTCTCGGATTATCTAGTTTATTTGCCCTTAGTTTAATCGATTTTACAATGTATGCAGTTATACAAAAAATGTTTACTTCGGTTAGTTCCTCAGCATTAATGGCAATTCCGGGCTTTATTTTTGCCGGAATCATTATGTCAAAAGGAGGAATTTCTTTCGCTTTGATCGAGGCGTTAAAGTCATGGATCGGTCATTTTAGAGGCGGACTTGCACTTGTTACGATTTCAGCTTGTATGATTTTCGCAGCTATTTCTGGATCGAGTCCAGCGACAGCTGCTGCTATAGGAGCTATTATGATTCCTGCAATGGTAGAAGCAGGTTATAGCAAGCGGTATTCGATGGGACTGGTTGCAGCTGCTGGAACTCTTGGTATATTAATACCGCCATCTATACCTCTAATTATTTATGGAGTGGTTTCCGAACAGTCCATCGGGGATCTTTTTACGGCGGGTATTTTACCTGGTATATTCCTGGGAGCACTATTAATGATCTCAGCCATTATAAATGCCAGAATAAATAAGTATGATACATTGCCAAAAGAAAGTATGCAAGAAAGAATCCGTAAATCACGAAAGGCAATTTGGGGTTTTATATTGCCGATTCTAATTTTGGGTGGAATTTATACTGGGATTATGACACCTACGGAAGCATCATTTGTTGCAGTTCTTTATTCAGTAATCGTATCTGTATTTGTCTATAAAGAAATGAAATTTCCTATATTTAGAGGCATAGTGAAAGAATCCATCAATATTTCAGCAATGATTTTCTTGATTATTGCATCTGCTAATATTTTCGGTATGTTCCTGACTACTGAACAAATTCCACAATCGATAACACAATGGATAGAGTCAAGTTCCACAAATGTTTGGGTTTTCCTAATTGCCATTAACTTGTTGTTCTTTGTGTTAGGTATGTTCCTAGATGCGGTGTCTATCATTCTAATCACCTTACCAATCTTGTTACCACTATTAGCGATATTCGATATAAACTTGTTACATTTTGCAATCATTATGACGATTAATATGGAATTGGGAATGATTACACCACCAGTAGGATTAAATCTATTTGTAGTGAGCGGGATTACTAGAGAAAGTGTAGGAAATGTGGTCAAAGGCGTATTGCCTTTCTATGTTGTACTGATACTCGGTCTGATTGCTGTTATTGCTTTTCCTGCTCTTTCTCTTGGACTAGTTAAGTGATATCAAGATAAATGATGCAAAGGATGGGATATTAGATGAAAACTAAAGAAGATTTAGTGACTTACGATATTAAAAAGATTTCTGAAATGATTAAAGAGAAGAAAATATCACCGGTTGAAATTGCTTTAAAATTCCTGAAACGCATAGAAAACATTGATCCTATAATCAATTCATTTATCACCGTCGATCGCGAAGATGTAATAGAACAAGCTCATAAAGTTCAACGAGAAATAGAAGCTGGTAATTATAAAGGTCCTCTTCACGGAATTCCCATTGGTTTAAAAGATTTAATTTATACGGTAAATGCAAAGACTACAATGGGTTCTGAAATTTACCAAGATTTTGTCCCTGAATTTAATGCAACCGTAGTTGAGAAATTGAAAGAGGCAGGAGCAATCTTAATCGGAAAGTTGAACACTCATCAATTTGCTTATGGTCCTACTGGTGATCGTTCCTATTTTGGCCCAGTTCGAAATCCTCACAATCCGGAAAAAATGACAGGAGGATCGAGTAGCGGATCCGCCGCTGCAGTATCTGCTTGCTTGTGCTACGCTGCGTTAGGCACTGATACAGGAGGATCAGTCAGGGTTCCAGCTTCCTTTTGCGGTGTTGTTGGAATGAAACCGACATATGGCCGTATTAGCAAACAAGGAGTTTATCCGCTTTCATGGACACTTGATCATGTCGGACCACTGACTAGAACTGTGGCAGATAACGCAATAGTTATGAATGCTCTTGCTGGTTTCGATAAAAATGATCCTTATTCCATTGATCGTGAATCAGAAGACTTTTTACGAGATATAGGAAAAGGAATAGCAGGCATGAAAATAGGATTGCCTACTAAATTTTATTTTGATGATATGAATGATGAAGTAAGAACGATAATGAATAAAACTATTCAAGTTTTACGAAACATGGGTGCTGTTGTTAAGTCTGTAGATTTGCCGCACCTTGAAAAGTTCTCAGATGCACATAAAGTTATCTTACGAAGTGAAGCATTCGCTGTTCACGAACAGAATTTAAAAGATTATCCAGATCAATGGGATGACGAGGTGAAAGAACGCCTGTATACAGCCATGGAGACGAAAGGATATGAGTATGCGCAGGCTTTACAGACTCGTCAACTAGCTAAAGAAGAATTTAACCGAGTACTAGAAAACGTTGATATAATTTTCACTCCGACATTGCCCATCCTGCCGCCGAAAATCGGTGAGCGCCATGTGGATATTGAAAAATATATTGGTCAGCATATTCGCTGGTCAATTATCAAACTTACAGCCCCGACAAATCTTAATGGTTTTCCTAGTCTGTCAGTACCATGTGGCTTTTCCTCTGATGGTATGCCAGTAGGATTTCAGCTTATCGGAAGAGAATTCGATGAAGTTACTTTATATCGGGTAGGTCATGCTTTGGAATCGGAACTCTCCATTAATACAGCAAAATATGACATTCTCAATTAAGTGTTGTCGTTTGATTATATGTTCTTGTGTATTTAGCTAATGGATCAAATGGGAATTTTACATTTGGCAGTATATCTTCCTGGGGACGGTGAATATTATTTAGAGTAGTGTGATTCCCAAATAATCCAGATTAAGTGAACTGAAAAAAGCTATTCTATTTTAATTAAATACATTAAAAATTTAATTAAATACATTAAAAACGTCCACTTAACGAATAAGAGGGCGTTTTTTATGGAAGCGAAAAAAATGATTGTACACGAAAAAATTACTTTCTATTAAATATGTAATATAAAATAACACTCACCTAACAAAAAGGTGGGTGTTATTTTTTGTTCTCTTTTGACAAATTTTGTCCTTTTAGAACATAAAATCTATTTTTTATTCAGACTATTCTATAATTATGAAGTTTGTTACAATGTAAATGGGGTAATTTACAATAAAAGCTAAAAAGCGCTTGCTTTGATTAGGCATTCCTGTATTATTATTCTGGAAGTTATCTGATATTTTAGAGGTGAGTTAATCATTCAAAAACTTTTGCATCGAATTTAATCGTAATTTAATAGATAATGAGTAGTTTTGACATCATGCTGTATTGGCGCTGTATTACAATATACAAAAAGTTAATTAATTATTAATAGATACAATATATTGAAAAACATAGGAGGTATTGTCGTATGACAACGGCAGAATTACAAGAAGAATTCAAACGTATTTTAGAATATGGATATAATAGAGGAAATGAGAATGATTCGATTAAAACAGATGATATTATTAAAGAGTTATCGGAGCAGTTGAGAAGCTTATTGGATAAAAGTAAAGTTTAACAAGCGTGAGATAGAAGTTCTTAAACTTCCACGTAGCCAAATCAAATGCCCGCCTGATTTTAGGCGGGCATTTGGTTTATTTATTGTGTGTTTCCTCTGATTCTTTAAAAATCTCTCCAGCGATTCCCATTGCGTGAACCGCTTTTGGAAAACCAACGTATCCGGCACAGTGGATGATAATCTCTATTATTTCTTCTTTAGAGAGCCCAACATTTAGAGCTGCTTGTAAGTGAACTCTAAGCTGATCGAAAGCTCCTTGTGTGATAAGCGTTGTCAGTGTAATGATTTCTCGTTGTGCGAACGAAAGTGTTTTTCGAGAGTAGAGGTCTCCGAAGCCAAAGGATACAATCATCTCCCATAAGTCAGGGGAAACTTTTTTCATTTCTTCCATGCCAGTTCGTACTTCTTGTGAAAATAATTCCTCCATTGCTTGTTTCCCGGCCTCATATCGCTTGTTGTTTTCCATGTTATTGCCTCCCCATAGTTGGTGGTATTTCGTGTTCATCCACCAATGCTTCAATTACGATTGGTTTATTTGTTTCTTCTATCTTCAGTAACGACTCTTTTATTTTATTGGATAAATCATATGGGTCATGACAAGTAAATGCTTCCAATCCCATAGATTCGGCAAACCCTTTTACATTGAGTGGAGTCTCGTACACACCACCGATAGAAGTGCCGATCATTTTTTGCATTCCTTTTTCCACCATATCAAGTCGTCCATTATTTAAAACGACGAACAAAACAGGGGAGTTATAGTTATAGGCCGTTGAAAGTTCAGTACCGTGCATGAACATACATCCGTCCCCAACTAAGCACACAATCGTTTCTTCAGGAGCTGCTAGTTTTGCGCCAATGGAGTAGCCAATTCCGTTCCCCATGGCACCGAATATATCATCAAAGAAGAAAGTGCCTGGCTTATAGATATCAAAGTGTTTAATACCATAAAAAGAGTGACTTCCATCATCTCCAAAAACAATCGCATCGTTTGGAAGTGCGTGGCGCATTGCCCGTAAAACTTGGACTGCGGACATACGCTCCCCTGGATTATTTTCCTGAAGTTGAATCTCCTCGATTGGTGTTAAAAATGCTTCGCTATCTGTTTTTGGCATATCTTTTAACATAGCTGTCAAATTCGACTTTATATCCCCAAGTACTGGAGTAGTGGGTACTTGAATCGATTTCCCGATAAATGTTGGGTCATAATCGAAGTGAATGACATGTTCGGGATACATCGCTTCCGATAAACCAGCTGTAGACATATCACTTAGTTTAGAACCGATCACTATTAATAGGTCGACCTTTTCTTGTAAGTATGCTGCTGCTTCAGGAGTACCACCGAGACCAAATGCGCCTAGAGATAGCGTATGGTTAGAAGGGAATGTTCCTTTTCCTCCTGGAGTTGTGATGACAGGGATGTTCCAATGTTCGGCAAGCTGCTGAACTTCTTCATACGCCCGACTCGAATGTACTCCTTTTCCTAAGAATAGAAGAGGACGTTTAGCTATATTCAGTTTCTCGATCACTTCACTAGTTTTAGGTGAAATCATTTCATGAGGTACTGGTAGCTCTAGCTGGAATGGTTCAATCTCTTCCAATAAAATATCAAACGCGATAGAAAGATGGACAGGTCCTTTTACACCGGATAGAGCTTTTTCCAGGGCATGCTCTAGAAAAGGTTTTAGCATATCTCCTCGTTCTACCCGAGCACTAAATTTCGTGACAGATCGGAACATATCTACAAGATCCGCACCAAAAAGACTTGAGTCCTGTCCCATTGCTTTTCCGGTGTCTTTCATGGAAGGATGTCCAGTGATGATTAATAATGGTAGATTCGAGGCTTTCGCCTGACCAGCGGCTGTAAGCAGGTTAGTACCGCCTGGTCCAGATGTACCAACTGCGACTCCTATTTTTCGATTCATCTGGGCATAACCAGTGGCTTCAAATCCTGCAGCTGCTTCATGTTTACTTAATACAAATTCCATTTCATGGTGTAATACTTCGAATAGTATTGGAGATATTGCTTTACCTGGAATACCAAATATATGGTGAATTCCCCAATGTTTAAAATTCGATACTAATACCGATGAAGTCGTTGTCATGTTGTAAGAGTCCCCTTATAGTCAATGTTGTGCTAAATAGATGGTTTCAATTTCATCTACTGGAAGTGGTTTGTTAAAGTAATAGCCCTGTGAGATATCACATTGGTGATCTTTCAAAAAATCAAGCTGTTCCTTAGTTTCCACTCCTTCTGCTATAACTTCCTTATGAAGATTATGAGCTAATGTGATGATTGCTTTTACAATGATCGTATCTTTCTCGTTGTTCATTAATTCACTTACAAAGGATTTGTCGATCTTAATATAATCGATTGGAAAGTTCTTCAGATAATTAAGAGAGCTGTAACCTGTCCCAAAATCATCAATACTGATACCAAGACCAAGCGCTTTTAGCTGTTTCAAAACGTGTATGGAATATTCGCCTTCCATTGCCATATATTCAGTAATCTCTACTACGAGATATGCCGGATCAATAGCTGTACGTTCGAGTACATTTTTCATGAATGAAATAAGATTTCTTGTTAGAAATTGCTGGGTAGATAGATTAACGGACATTTTTACTGGTGTCATGCCAGCATCTTGCCATTTTTTGATTTGGGAACAGGCTTCCTCAATTACCCATTCACCAATCTGCGTGATCAATCCATTCTCTTCAGCAAGCTTTATAAACTTTCCAGGAGGTATTAAACCTAGTGTCGGATGCTGCCAGCGAATGAGTGCTTCAAATCCAACCAACTTACCTGTGTAGTTATTAATCTGAGGCTGATAATGGAGAACAAATTCATTTTTATCCAGTGCTCTTCTTAAATCGACCTCTAGCTTGTATTCGTCCATCATGACATTTAATAATTCGGCAGTATGAATGACATACCGATTTTTACCTTGAGATTTTGCCTGATACATCGCATTATCGGCATAGACCATCAGTTGCTCCTTTGAAATCGGATATTCGGGATAAATGGCAACACCGATACTTGCTGTCGTATGTAATTCTTTCATGCCGACGTAAAAAGGTTGCTGAAACAGTTGAAGTATCTCTTCTGCTTTATTCGTAACATAGTCCCGATCAACAAAATCTTTCAGCAGGAAAACAAATTCATCTCCACCCATTCGAGCAAGTATATCCTTTTCTCCGAGACAGCTGCTTAAACGTTTACTTACCTCAATCAGAAATTTATCTCCAAAAGAATGGTTAAAATTATCATTAATAATTTTAAAGCGATCCAAATCTATAAAAAACAGAGCTAAAGTCCTGCACTCACCGCCGTTTAGTGCTTGAATAATGGTTTCTATTTCCTTATTTATATATCGTCTGTTTGGGAGATTTGTTAAATCATCATGAAAAGCTAAATAGTTATATTTTTCTTGCAACAAATATCGATCAGAAATATCTCTGAATTGTCCAAAGGCACCAATCATCTTGTCCTCTTCATAAATTGGCTGTGCATCGAATAGGCAGACAATAAGGTTACCCTCTTTATCTTTAAATTTTAATTCTTCATTTTCTATTATTTTTTCTTGTTCCAGTACTTCCTTAAAATATTTTCCTGTTAGATGAGATTCCTGGATATTTCTACCCATAACCGAATCTCTACTATTATTAGATATTTTTTCAGCAAAGCTATTAAATTCTGTAGTAATTCCATTCTCATCGGTAATGACAATTCCGTTTCTTGTTCTGCTTAACATAATTTGATTCATAATATTAAGCTTCTTATTTTGTTTTCTTAATAATAGCTCTCTTTCAATCGAATCAACTGCTTGAGAAAGCATCGTCAAGAAAAGTGGATTTTGAAACTCGATAGGCATCATAATGGACACACTGCCGAGCAAGTCATTATCATCCGTGTAGTGAAATCCGGTTCCGTAACAAGCGATACCATGAAGAAACGTATGATAATGCTGTTCGCCAATCAGACTGATCGGATGCTTTTGCTGCAACGAGAGGCTAATCACATTCGTTCCTGTATCCTCTTGGATGAATAAGCTACCAAGAACAATACCAAACTGCTCGATGGTAGACTTAATAGTCTCATCTCCCTCAATCTCAAGCAGATAACCAGCTGCATCTGAAACAACAACAAGTATCGGCGTTCCTTTTAAGGAATCTAGTAACTTATTCGAGAAAAAACTTACGACTGATAATATTTCGCTATATGATTTTCGCTTCTTTTCAAACTCCGATTTGCTTAAAAAGGTCTTAGGTCTCGATACCTCATACGGATCCATCCCAGCTTCTATACACATTCTATTAGATTCTGTAATGTAGTAAGGTTCTGTAGTATTCATGTTTTCCTCCTTAAGCTTTTATATATATATACATACCCCTATTTAAAAGAGTATAAATTTTCTTATAGCATAGTAAAAAGGAACTCTTTTCTGCCAGGTGCAAAATACTAGAATCTGACCAATAGAAAGAATTCCCAATTGTACTAATTTTACCTCAAAATATTGTTAAATTCAATGGAAGTGGATTGTAAATATGGCTTTAGTAGGAGCATTTCTGATAATTTTTTATTGGGTTGGCAAGTATTATTGCAACAAGAGTTTCAGTGAAAGAATAGGAGATAAGATGCTTATATTAAGCGTCCTTGTCAGACACAAAAATAACACCTCCTAGATTAGGAAGTGTTGGGTGTCACCATTCGATATGATCCGGGTATTCTTTGGAATAGCGGACTTGGTCTGGGTGTAATCCCTGTTCTTTTGCAAACTTGTGAATAGTGTCCTTTTCTTGGAGATACTGTTGATCAATATCACCTAATCTTTTAGCCATAATACTGAGGTTATTTTCACGCTTTAGTGAATCCATTTGGATAAACTTGATATTGAGCATGTCAACATATTGTGTTGCATATCCATCATACTTATAGGTTTGCCAGTTTGCTTTTGGGGAGATGTATTTTTTTAGTTGGGCAAATTTCTGAGTCGATAAAGTTTCTTGTAGACAGATAGCTACAGCTGCTTGGAATTTACGAACGGTCGCAATTGTCGCATCCCAGGCATGTGTTTGATGGTTTTTCTCACGAAGTTGAATAAAGTCATTAAGTGCAAAAGTGACGAAAATCATTTCGGGCCAGTATGTTTCAAACGAAAGATAAATATTCATCTCTGCGCCTACGATGGAAAGTCGCTGCATTTGTTCACGGTCAAGACCATTCAACACATGTTGTGCTCCACGGTCACCCATCATTGCGTGTCGTATATCATAACAGACTCCGAGAACACGCAGCCGAACAGCGGCATACCTGGGATATTCCTCCTCCTCTCCAACAATCGTATGGAGTGCTTCGTATAATTCTTCGAAATCATGAATATCTCCAGACGTAGTCGCGCCCGTGAAGTTCGGTGTATTTTGAATACGGATCATATGTATCCTCCTTAAGACTTCATATAGTAATAGTATATCATCAAAGATTGGACCATCCCTATGTTAATATCAAAGTAATGCAATCAAGGAGGAGACTTGGATGAAATCAGAGAAAGAAAAAATGTTGAGCGGTGAGCTATACAATGCAGCCGACCCTGAATTATTCCACGAAAGAATGCAAGCACGAAAATTAACGAGATTATTTAATCAAACAATTGAAACCGCAGATGACAAACGTATAGAACTATTAAAAGAATTACTTGGATCGACTAAAGATACATTCTATATTGAACCATCATTTCGTTGTGACTACGGCTACAATATACATATTGGGGAGAATTTCTATGCAAACTTTGACTGTGTTTTTCTAGACGTTTGTGAAATACGAATAGGAGATAATTGCATGATTGCACCTGGAGTACACATTTATACTGCGACTCATCCTATTAATCCGATAGAACGAATCACAGGGTTAGAGTCCGGCAAACCTGTACATATTGGAGACAATGTCTGGATCGGAGGCAGAGCGATTATTAATCCTGGAGTAAGAATAGGAAACAATGCTGTTATTGCTTCCGGAGCAGTTGTCACAAAAGATGTTCCAGATGATGTGATTGTTGGGGGGAATCCTGCTAGGGTTATTAAAGAGGTCCCGCTGTGAAGACTAATGGTAGAAATCAGTATCCAGCAAGATTGATAAAATTTTGCAATTTAAAGATATAAAAATAGCATTTAAAAAATTCTAAAAGCCTGTTTTGAAATAATTATTATTTCAAAACAGGCTATTTATTACTTCTATGAAAAAGGAATTGTTCATTAGTATAATTTTTTTATTTAAAACGCACTACAAAAATTAAGTGTTACTTAATTTTTGTATTGACACTATATTATTATTGATGTAGATTAATATAAAGTACTATTTTGAATAGTCAGAAACTTATTTGTTTTCAAATAAAATTAGAAAAGGTGATGTCATTGAGAACAGCTGATGCAATTGTACGTTTGCTCATTGAAAATGAAGTTGAAGTAGTATTTGGAGTACCTGGTGATACGAGTATGCCATTTCATAACGCTTTTGAAAAATTTAAAAATGAAATTAAATATGTAGCTTGCCGGGATGAGCGACACGCAACGTATATGGCGGACACTTATGCACGTATGACTGGCAAGCCAGGCGTAGCAGATGTGCCAAGTGGTGGTGGTCTGCTTTATGCAGTGCCAGGACTTAGCGAAGCAACTGCATCATCTGTACCAATCATAGTATTTTCTTCAGATATTACTTTAAGCAGTGAAGGAACTGGAGCATTGACGGAACTCAAACAAGTAGAGTTAACAAATGTAATTACAAAATGGAATACTCGAATAACACTTGCATCCAAGGTACCCGAAATTATTCGAAAAGCATTTCGTACTGCAACGTCGGGACGTCCGGGGGCTGTTCATATTTCCGTTCCAGAAGATATTCACGAACAAGAATATAATTTTAAAGAAGAGGATTTTTATCCATTAAAACAAAAACGATTTAAATCTGCACCACTAAAAGAAGACGTGCAAGAAGTAGTAAAAATGTTTTTACAATCCAAACAACCAGTTGTTTTAGCAGGTGGTGGAGTTCATTTATCACAAGCATACGAAGAATTGACGAGACTTTCGAGCTCACTGTCTATTCCAGTTGTCACAACGATTAATGGAAAAGGTTCGATTTCTGAAAGTTCGCCTCTAGCGATTGGAGTAATAGGGGTAAATGGAGGAACAGAAGACACGAACAATGTCGTAAAGGAAGCTGACTTCGTGCTTGTATTGGGATCTAAGTTAAACAATGTAACGACAGTAGCAAAAAGTCTATTCAATAAAACACAAACAATTGTTCAAGTAGATATTTCAGAAGAGAATTTAGATTTAAATATACGAACTGATTTTGCTATCCAATGTGATATTCAATCATTTATTACATGTTTTCTAGAGCTGTTGCATAAGCAAGGTTCATATATACCAAATGGAGAATGGATTTCTACTGTACGATCCACACGAGAAAAGACGAATAACCGAATTGAATTAGAAGTATCTGAGAAAACAAAACATGTAAATCCAGCACGAATAGTAAATTGGTTAGATAAACACGCACCAAAGGATTCTTTATTTGTAGTAGATGCAGGCACGCAGAATCCATACATGGCTGCCAACTTTAAGATCGAAAATGCAGGTAAACAGATTGTTTTCGATCGTGGTCATGGAAATTTAGGATATGCATTGGGAGCTTCGATCGGTGCACAGTTTGCTCAACCAAAAGCTAAAGTATTTACTTTGTTTGGAGATGGTAGTTTTGCAATGTCTGTCGGGGAACTGGAGACAGCTGTTAGACAAAATTTACCGATTGTTTTTATACTCCTACAAAATAATAGTTATGGATGGATTAAGAAACTCCACCAACTATATTACGATGAACAGTATATTGCTGTAGATTTTACTGAAATTGATGCAGCAAAGATTGCGGAAGGCTTTGGGGTTAAGGCACGTAAGGTCGAAACAAATGAACAGTTAGAAACGGCTTTTGAATGGGCAGTTGCACAGAATTCTCCTGTATTCTTAGATATATCAATCGAACGCATTACCGATATTGTGCCACCTGTAACGAATTGGCGCACAGATAGCAACAAGGATCCAAAAGAAAGAGTCGTTCTAACTTATTAATCATTTCTTTCTGGAACTGTTGTTCCGGAAAGAAATTTCAATCGATATAGAAGTAAAGCTATTCAAACAAAGTATTTGGGGGAGTTTTGGAGATGAATTTAGTTTATGGTGGATACGTCACTTTTGGACAAAAGCTTGGTATTTTAATGTTAGATACAAAGTTTCCTAGACCAGTCGGTGATATGGGAAATGCAGAAACTTGGCCATTTCCTGTGCGTTATAAAGTCGTGAAATCGGCTTCAGTGCACCGAGTAGTAAAAGAAGGAGACAAAGCTTTAATTCCTTTATTTATTGAAGCTGCAAGGGAACTTGAGAATGAAGGTGTGAAAGCTCTTACGACAAATTGTGGATTTTTAAGTTTGTTTCAAAGAGAAATCCAAAGTGAAATTAATATTCCTTTTTATTCATCGAATCTCATGCAAATTCCGCTAGTATATTCAATTATCGGCCAAAAAGGCAAAATTGGTGTATTAACGGCTAGTAAAGCAACCTTGACAGAGGAACATTTCGAAACGATCGGTGTCAAAGGCATACCGATGGTGATGGAAGGCATGGATGATATGGAGGAGTTTACAAAAACAATAATCAATGGTGAAGAAGTGATGGATCTAGACAAAATGAGAGAAGAAGTTGTTAACCAAGCAAAATTATTCGTCACCAATCATGAGGATGTACGTGCGATTGTTTTAGAATGTACAAATTTGACTCCTTATAAAGATGCAATTCAGAAAGAAACTGGGTTGCCGGTTTTTGATATCGTTTCCATGCTGACTCATATACACAGCTGCATAGTATAACATTTTAACCTTTCAAAAAGGAGGGTATTTATGAAACAAGATGTAATTGTTGTTGGCGGTGGGATTATCGGTGCCGCCATTACATACTTTTTGGCAAAACAGGGGATAAGTGTGACTTTGATAGAAGGGACCGATATTGCAGCTGGTACTTCTAGTTCTTGTGATCAAGCTGTACTTCTTCAAACGAAAAAACCTGGTCCACTTCTTGAACTTGCAATTCAAAGCAACGAAATTTATAAAAGTTTAGAGGAAGAACTAGAAGAATCCATTGAATATCGTCAAGGTGGCGGTATGATTTTGATGGAAAACGAACAGCATAAAATAATGCTTGAAGAATTAGTGAAAAAGCAAAATAAAGTTGGATTAAAGGTGAGGACTGTTTCTCGTGAAGAAATTATTGAGAAACAGCCCGGACTTGCACCACATATTATTGGTTCTACTTGGAGTGATGAGGATGCCAAAGTAAACTCATTAAAGACTTCTCTTTCCTTTGTACGTGCAGCAAAGCGATTTAAGGCAAGTGTCTTACTAGGAAAGCCTGTTCAAAGTTTGATTTTGGATAATAATAGAGTAATAGGCGTTAGTTTAAAAGATGAAAACCTCTATGCTGAATCTATAATTGTTGCAGCTGGTGTATGGACGCCAAAATTATTGGACTCTTTAAATGTCCACGTTCCAATTGTACCAAGAAGAGGGCAAATACTTGTAACGGAAAAATTACCACCTATGTTTAATGCAAATATCTTAAGTGGAGCTTATATTGCAGCAAAAAGTGGAGCAACTGGTGAATCTAATAATCCATATGGAGTAGGTCTAGTAATGGGGCAAACCGTGAGCGGCAATGTTTTGATTGGTGGTTCACGTGAATTTGTGGGATTTGATGTTTCCACCAGCCCCGAGGTTATCCGTATGATCGGAAATGCAGCAGTCCACGTTTTTCCACATTTAAAGGATGTAAAGATTATTAGAACTTTTGCAGGATTACGCCCATATACTCCAGATAGTTTACCTATTATGAGTAATGTTCCGAAGTATCCAGGACTTTATATTTGTGCGGGTCATGAAGGAGATGGAATTGCGCTTGCTCCTATTTCAGGAAAAATTATGGCTGACTTACTTTGTGGCTTACCTTCAAGTCTTGAATTATCCTCCTTTTCTCTAGAAAGATTTAAAGGAGCTGTAGCCCATGCTTAAACGAATAAAAATAGATACGACAAAACCAAGGGTGTCCTTCACATTTAATCATCAAAAATTGGAAGGTTTAGAAGGTGAACCAGTTGTAGTTGCACTATTGGCCAACGGAATTAGGAGTGTCCGCAGATGTACCACTACTGGAGAACCCCGGGGGTTATATTGTGGAATCGGTCATTGCTATGAATGCAGAGCGACAGTAGATGGTGTAAATAATGTACGGTCCTGTCTTACACCTTTAAAAGCAAATATGTACATACAAACAAATTTGGAATGGACGGAAGGAGAAATTCTTCGGTGATCTCAGACGTTGTTATTATCGGGGCTGGTCCCGCAGGTTTAAGTGCAGCAATAGATATAGCCAAGTCAGGTGCGAGCGTTATTATAGTAGACGAATATTATAGACCAGGTGGAAGACTGTTGGGTCAACATTATGATGATCTTACCTTAAAAGGTCCTAATAAGTTATGGGATGGACAGCAAATCGCACAAAAATTAACTGAAGAAGCTCGGGCACTAGGGGTTAAGGTTTTATGTGGTATGACGGTGTGGTCAATTGAAGGGAAATGGGAAATTAAACTAAGTGGAGGAGATATTTCAAGTATTTATTGTAAGGCGTTGCTTGTAGCAACTGGTGCAGCAGAACACGCACTTCCTTGCCCAGGGTGGACATTACCGGGTGTTTACAGTATAGGTGCAGCTCAAACCTTTACAAATGTACATCATGTTGCTCTAGGAAAACGAGTATTTGTGATTGGTGCAGATCCTTTATCTTTATCTGTTGTATTGGAAATGAAGAAAGCTGGTATAGAGGTAATAGGCGTTGCACTACCACCTAAGTCTCCTTTAATAGAAAGAAATCTTTTTTCACCTACCGAAAATGTGAAAAGATTAACTAGTGCTTCCCACTTAGCGCCAAACTTAATGTTGCAAAAACTAGGAAAATTAGTTTCAGGAAGACTTAGCAAGATGGCTACTCATATATTAGCATTGGATTTTTTAAAGGTAGAGGGAATACCACTCTACTTGAGAAAGTCACTTGTTTGTATTAATGGTAAGGAGCAAGTCGAATCTGTAACTCTTCAAAATGTGGATGTAGATGGCAACCCAAATGGTAAGGAAATAGAATTAGCAGTCGATGCCATTTGTCTTTCTGCGGGTCTTTATCCGCTAATTGATCTTTTACAAGCAATAGGTTGTCCGTTAATAGATATTAAGGAATTAGGTGGGCTCGTTCCATTACATTCTGTAGATATGTCTACTTCAATACCTGGGTTGTTTGTAGCTGGAAATATTACAGGAATTGAAGGGGCAAAAGTAGCTATAGCGCAAGGGAAAATGGCTGGGTTATCTATATTAATTTACTTACAGAAACCGTCTAAACTCACCAAAGAAGAAGGAATTGAAGAAATTCGACGTGCACGCATTCAATCTCCGATCAAATTTATTCCAGAAATTGAAGTCGGTCGTAGAAAAATGGAGAAGTCATGGACTGTTTTTCAACAAAAGCAAGAGGTGATTTCATGACAAATGATATGATTGTTTGTCGTTGTGAAGGTGTCTATTTATCAGATATTGAACGTGCGATTGAGGAAGGAGCTACATCCATTCCTGGTTTAAAGATAAGAACGAGATCTGGTATGGGAATGTGTCAAGGCAGGGTTTGTCAAAGCAGTCTACGAAATATTGTGTTATCCCATAAACAGGGGAATGATCAACCTATAGTGCTACAAAAAGCAAAGTTTCCTATAAGACCAACCACTTTGGGAGATATGACAAAGTAAATTAGTGTGTCCGCAAATTCCTATGTAATTAATAAAAGGAGGAGGAAGAATATGGGGTTATTTAAAAAGGTAGGATTAGTCAACCAAATTATTATTGCTTTTGTTCTTGCATTGGTTGTAGGTGTTATATTCGGACCTCAAGCGGAAATTGTAAAACCTTTGGGTACAATATTTTTACGCCTCATTATGTTTATCATTGCTCCACTAGTTTTAAGTACGCTTATTGTCGGTATGGCTAGTACCGGAAGTATTCATCAATTAGGACGTATGGGTTTTAAAACGATGGCCTACTATCTAATAACAACTGGAATTGCAGTAATCATTGGTCTAGTTCTTGCTTTTTGGATTGCTCCAGGTAAGGGAATAGGGACTATCAAGCCAACTGGGGAAGTCCCGGAAGGCACAGCTTCAATGAACTTTTTAGATGTCTTAATCAATATCATTCCCCAAAATTCTATAACAGCGATGGCTGAGAATAATATGCTACAAATTATCTTCCTTGCAATATTAATAGGTATAGGTATTACAGTTGTTGGAAAAAAAGCGGATCCTGTTTATAACTTTTTTGATGGCCTTGCGGAAGTAATGATGAAATTAACTTCGATTATCATGAAAATTGTTCCAATTGGTGTATTTGGACTCTTAGCTCCAATTATAGGTATACATGGTTTAGATGTTATTGTCCCATTGTTGAAACTATTATTGACGGTTGCTATTGGCTGTACTATTCAATATTTTGTTGTTTATAGTACCGCTGTTAAAGGATTAGGAAAGATGAGTCCTATTCAGTTTTTTAAAGGAGTCATGCCAGCGACTTTGATGGCGTTCGGAACGCAAAGTAGTTCGGGGACACTACCTTTAACAATGAAATGTGCAGAGGAAAAATTGGGTGTTTCGAATAAGGTGTCTAGTTTTGTATTGCCATTGGGAGCAACAGTAAGTATGGATGGTCAAGCTATTTACATTGCGGTATCTGCTATTTTCACTGCTCAAATGTTTGGGGTCGAATTGACATTCCAACAAATTGTTTTAATTGCACTGATTTCCACAATTGGTTCTCTTGGAACAGCAGGAGTCCCAGGGGCTGGAATTATAATGCTTACAGTTGCTTTGTCAACCGTAAATCTACCACTTGAAGCTATTGCGATTATTGCAGGGATTGATAGATTTTTGAATATGTTCTCAACTGCTTGTAATGTTACTGGGGATATTGCCTGCGCGGTTTATGTAGAGGCTGCTGAAAAACGAAGATTAGAAAAAGAAGAGGTACCTGCTACCAGTTTAGACAAAGTATTAATTTAAACAATGAATGATCATTTCAAATAATTTCTTGAGAGACTACTGTGTAAGTTCTAATAGTGTAGTGTTGTCTTCTAAAATAGAAAAATATTTTCTTTTCAAATTCTATTTTGGTTAAGAGTAATTCTATAGTTATTTCAATTCTCTTCGTAGATTCTATGAATGACTTATGAAAGCGCTTAATTTTTAGTTCTCTTTCTTTCTCCCCGGCTTCATTTAGTGCATAGATATCATATGCGGGATTTTTATAGCTACTACTGTATTTGAATGAAATGAAAAATTTAAAATTTTTTAGGAGATATATTTTAAAATCAATGTTTAAAATGGAGGTGAAGATATGATTACTTTTAATAATGTAGAAAAGTCGTATGCGGATACTAAAGTTTTGAAAAACATTAATTTAAATATAAAAAAAAGCGAAGTAGTTGTTGTTATAGGTCCTTCTGGCTCAGGGAAAAGCACATTAATAAGATGTATCAACGGATTAGAAAAAATATCAAGTGGGACCTTACTTATAAATGGAATATCTTTGGCAGATAGGAAGACGAATATTTTAGAACTAAGGAAAAAGACAGGAATGTTATTTCAACATTTCAATCTATATCCACATAAAACTGTTTTAGAAAATGTGACTTTAGCACCTATTCTTGCTCTTAAAAGAAATAAGCATGAAGTTATAAAAGACGCAAAAAGTTTATTAGAAAAAGTAGGTTTAGCGCATAAAATAGATGCATACCCTGCCCAACTTTCTGGTGGACAACAGCAAAGAGTGGCAATAGCACGCAGTTTAGCAATGGGTCCAGAAATAATGTTATTTGATGAACCTACCTCTGCACTCGATCCTGAAATGATAGGAGAAGTACTTACTGTTATGAAGGACTTAGCAAAAGAAGGAATGACAATGATAGTAGTAACGCATGAAATGGGATTTGCAAAAGAAGTAGCTAATCGTGTAATTTTTATGGATCAAGGTGTGATTATCGAAGACTCCGAACCTAAATTGTTTTACAAAGAACCAAAAGAAGAACGAGCAAAACTATTTTTAAAAAGAGTAATGCACTAAAAATAAGAGGAGTGTATTTATGTATAAAAGTATTCAGTTATTATTGTTTGTTTTTATAGCTGCAATGATTTTAGTAGCGTGTTCTGAAGATACTAGTTCTGCGAATTCAACAGATAATAATACAGATTTGGTAATGGATCGGATACAAAAACAAGATCAAATTACCTTTGGAGTAAAAGTAGATACACGCTTATTTGGCTTGAAGAATACATCTACTGGAGAAATTGAAGGGTTTGATATTGATATAGCAAAAGCTATAGCAAAAGAAATTCTAGGTGATGAAAACAAGGTAAAATTCGTAGAAGTAAATACTAAAACACGTATTCCTCTTTTAGAAAATGATGAAATTGATGCGATTATTGCAACAATGGTAATAACAGATGAGCGGAAAAAAGTAATTGATTTTTCTGATCCATATTTTGAAGGGGGTCAATCGTTATTAGTTAAAAAAGGAAGCGAAATAACTGGTATTGATGACTTGGAAGGAAAAAAAGTTATTACAGTCAAGGGGGCTACATCTGGAGATTTGATCCGTGAAAAGGTTAGTGATGTTCAAGTACTTGAATTTGATACGTATTTTGATGCATTTTCTGCACTAAAAAGTGGTCAGGGCGACACATTGACTACTGACGATGCAATTTTATATGGCATGGCAGATGAAGATCCTAATTATACATTAATTGGAGAAACGCTCACAAATGATTTTTATGGTATCGGTGTTAAAAAAGGAAATGAAGAGTTTGTAGAAGCAATTAATGGAGTACTAGAAAAGTTGGTTGAGACTGGGGAGTATGATGAAATTTTTAATAAATGGATTAAAAGGTAATTAAACTTGGTGCTTGTTAGGAGGGATAACAAAAATGGATTTGACTATATTGACAAACTACTATGATTTGTATTTATTAGGGATAAAAAATACATTGATTGCTAGTCTAATTTCCATAATGGGAGCCATGTTCTTAGGTACATTTATTGCTGTTTGTAGAATTTATCCCAATAAGTTGTTAAATGGTATAGCGGCAGCATATGTTGAATTTATAAGGAATATTCCATTGTTGGTTGTTATCTTCTTCTTTTTTATTGGTCTTAGCTTGAATGGTTTTATTTCTGGAGTTTTAGGTCTAATAATTTATTATTCTACACTTATTTGCGAAGCGATAAGAGCTGGTATACTTTCCATTCCGAAGGGACAATTGGAAAGCGCACTTTCTACTGGTTTAAATTATAGTCAAGCAATGAGAAATGTTATCTTGCCTCAAGCAATTCGAGTAGTAATTCCCCCAATTGGTAATCAGTTTTTAAATATTGTAAAAAACTCATCGTTAATAGCAGTAGTAGCAGGTTTCGATCTTATGTATTACTCAGACATTATAGCTTCAAAAACATATAAAATATTCGATGTGTATATATTTGCTGGTGTATTCTATCTTCTATTAACAATACCAATAAGTATTGGTGTTCAATTGTTAGAGAAGAAATTGAGTTTAAATAATTGAGGGGGTGAGCTAGATGGATATTTGGGAAGCATATTCTCTAGCTAATATAATATTCTTACTTAGAGGATTGTTAGTCACATTACAAGTAGCTTTAATCTCTATTATACTTAGTTTTTTCATAGGCTCTTTAATTGGAATAATAAGATACGTAAATATTAAGTTACTCTCCCCACTGTTAATGTTTGTCATAGAAATAATAAGAAATTTACCAATTCTATTAATAATATTTTTTACTTATTTTGCTTTACCCGAGGTAGGAATAAAACTATCTACAGTAAATGCTGCCATAGTAGCCTTGACATTATTTCATTCAGCAATGTTCTCCGAAGTTGTTAGAAGTGGGTTAAAATCTATAGAGAAGGGACAAAAGGAAGCCGCATTATCAACCGGATTAAACACATTTCAAACTCTATGGCATATAATTATTCCACAAGGGTTTAGAAGAATGGTTCCGCCAATTGTGAGTCAGTTTATTACCTTAGTTAAAGATACTTCGTTAGCTGTAATAATTTCATTGCCTGAGTTAACACGGAGTAGCCAGATTATTTATGGGCAAAGCTATAATTATTTTATTCCCATTATAATATTGGTAGCACTGACTTACTTTTTGATAAACTATTCATTATCCTTATTATCAAAAAAGCTTGAGCTCAAACAAATTTAATAGATGAATATACTCGTGTCTAAAAAAGCTATGACCTATTTTTTGTTTATAAATGGTCATAGCTTTTTAGTATTTCAAATATTACATAGTCTAAAAATTTGAATGAAATAAAAGTACTTAAACATACCTTTATTTCAGTAACTGTTAGAAGATACATAAAGAAGTTTTACGATTTTAGATGTAGTATTGTACCATGTATGTGGTGTGGTTGATTCAATGTGGAAACTATCTCCGGCTTCCAACGCAGTTATGGAATCTTCAATCATGACAGTTAATGTGCCTTCTAAAATATATACAAACTCTTGCCCTTCATGAGTAGATGGTTGATGAATTTGTTTTTCTGCCGGTAAAAGAATAACAAGCATAGGTTCAAAGAGTTGGTTGTGTAAATTGCCGGATAATGTCTTATAAATGAAATTAGTTCCGTGAATTTCTACATCTAGGTGTGTTTTATGACGTGTAATTTGTTTATTTTCTTCTTGTTTTTCTTGCTGTGTGAAGAAGTAACTTTGTGTTACACCTAAAGCTTTAGATATTTTAGATAGAGATTGCAGTGTCACTGATGTTTTAGATCTTTCCAATTGAGAAAGGAAACTACTAGTAAGATTTGTTTTATCGGCAATGTCTTTTAGTGTATAACCTTTCTGAATACGTAACTCTCTAATTTTTTTACCAACATCTTTCATATTGAACTCCTTTATATTTTATAATTTAATTATAAAGTATTACTTAAGAAAATTCATTAATATTTAATGAAGTGTAATGAAAATTTCGCACATTTTACTGTAATTCAATATTATTGAAAATGAAATATCTATTTGAACTGGTAACTGTGTAATATAATAACTCCAAAATTATTAATGAAATAAAGTAAGAAGCTGCTTTTGTATATTGAATCTTTGAAATATAGATTGGCGGCAAACGTATTAAAAGAGGATGAGATATATTTGAATCAGAAAAAAGGAGATTATGGAGTTTCTTCATTACTGTCAACAGTATTTGAGATGAAATTATTAAATCTAGAGGATAATATATCCATGTTTTTTGTTATAGAACAGTTGGTATAAATAGTTTTTTCTTTCTTACTGGGTTCCTTGGTATATTTTGTAGTAAAAAACTCTCCTATTCTATGTTTATACTAGTGGAGCACAAGAAGGAGGAAAAAAATAATGAAAAAAAGTTATTCATTACTAGTTGGGGTACTTGCAGGAAGCATTCTATTTTCTACACACGCTGCTGAGGCATCTATGACTACTGGAAATGCAAATACCACTTCAACAGCAAAATCTTATGACACACAAACATGGAAATCTCCATATCAATATAAATATAACTTTAAGAATGACAGCAATAATGCAGCACCGAAAAATGTAGAAGCTGAAAAAGCGCCAGCTGCTGAGCAACCAATTATTTCAGAGCAACAGCCACCAGCAGAACAAAATAAAGAAAATGTACAGGTTTCTTCTGAAATTCAGCAAGTTGTAGATTTAGTAAATAGTGAACGTGCTAAAGCAGGACTTCAAGCATTGCAAATAGATGCAAAGCTTACGGAATCAGCACAAGCAAAATCGCAAGATATGAAAAACAAAAATTATTTTTCTCATACTAGTCCAACATACGGCTCACCATTTGACCAAATGAAATCTCTAGGCATTTCGTATAAATCAGCAGGTGAAAACATTGCAATGGGTCAACGTACTGCGTCAGAAGTAATGGACGCATGGATGAAGTCTCCGGGACATAAAGCAAATATCCTGAACCCATCTTATACACATATCGGAGTAGGACTATCAGATAGTGGTTACTACTGGACTCAACAATTTATTGGGAAATAAAATAATAGTAGGAAAAAAGTTTCCGTCATTGGCGGAAACTTTTTTTGTGACTTTTTTCCGACTACCTATCATTTTATCGAGTCTCTAATAGTGTGTTCACCCTTGAGAAATCAAGCTTTTTAGAAATAATTTAAATTTTATTATAAAAGAGGTTTAAAGAAAAGATTAAGAGGGTAATAGGGTTAAATAATAGGAAAAATGAAATAATTCATCCTATCTATGGCAAAAAGAGAAGTGGGGGAAGTTTATCGAAAAAAGAGGAACTGCTTTGAGATGTTGTAGGGGTTTCAAAAGTTCTGGCAGATCAAAAGAGTTGGCTACATAGAAGTGGATGTACTCTCGTATATTGGATACGTGAAAAGTCCCTTAAATTAGTATCAATATGAACTGGCTAGAATACAATGTTAATTGTGCGAAGATTTTCACCCAAAAAGAGGAGGAGAAACATGAGTAAACGTTTTATCAAGCAAACAACAGCGGCTGTATTATTAACAACATCGGTATTATCATTTTCATCAGCTGCATTAGGGGCATCCAATACAGCAGTGGATCAAGCGGTAAATAAAACAAAGGCAGAATTGAACAAAGCAACGACACATTATGTTTATCCATCACTAGAAGAGAAGCTTGTATCAAGTAGTGCACTATACCCTGCATTAAATAGTGCAAAGAAAAACTATCAAGCTGCGAGGAAAGCAGTTGTCACTTCCAAGCTATCAACTTCTGCAAAGGAAGCAAAGCTAAAAGAAATCGATGGTTTGTATAGCGAAAAGGTTTCGGGAGGATTGGTTCCTTATATTGATGCCTATAACTATGCAACTGAATACTTAGTACCGATTATGAAAGAGTTAGAAGCTGCTCAAGCAAGAAATGACTTTGCGGCAGTGGATACAGCGTACCACAAGCTTTCCTATCAACTAAAAGGAAGAACAGCGATTTTATACCGTTTCTCTGGTAAAGCGGCACGCGATCTTCTATTAGAACGATATAAAAAACCAGCTGATGCAAAACGAGATGAAATGATGGTACCTGTAACTATTCACATGTCACTTGTAAAAATTAATGACTTTTTAGATGCTGGTAAGAAAGCTGAAGCGAAAAAAGAATTTGGAGAAGTAGAAGCTTTATTGGACCGTTTACCAAATGCTGCATCTAATACATTTATTAAGGCCTTATTAGATGAGGTGGCGAAAGTGAAAGTAGCAGTTGGTGAAGCTACAGCTACTCCTCAACAAAAATTAGATGAGAAGGTTGGTACATTAGTAAAGGCATTAAATGCTAGCCAGTTTGATAATATTACAGCTGCAACAGGTGCTTCCAATTCTTTAATCATCGTCGTTAAGAAAGATGTGGGGGTTGTAGATTTCTTAGGAAAAGGATTCTACCAATCATTTATAAAAGAACTAGGATTAACGAAGGTGAATGGGTTCGATCCAACATCTAAAGAAGCGGCTGATTTTATTGCCTCTAAATTTCCTACAGGAACAGATTCACTGGAAGACTTGAAAGGTCAAACTATCACTCTTCCAATTACCGTGAATAATGGTGCTGATTTAACAGTAGATTTCACGATCTTATTTCAATAATTAATAGGTAAGCTAAAAACGAATTAATCAATAAAGCAGTCGAATGACATATTCGGCTGTTTTTTACATGGTCGTATAGTGCCGTTTTTTCATTTTTACAAGGGTTATGAAAAGGTTTGTCGAATCATGGAAAAGAGGATAGGAAAACCGAAGATAGTGAAATTTACAAAGATAAACCTGTTTTTATGGAAATGGAGGTTATTGGATGATTGAACTTCGTGATGTTCGGAAGTATTATCGTTCGGGAAGTGGAAAGGCGGAGATTTTACGTGGTGTGAATTTGCGTGTAGAGCCTGGAGAGTACGTGGCGATTATGGGGAAGTCTGGGTCTGGTAAAAGCACGATGTTGAACCTACTTGGGACACTGGACTTGTTGGATTCAGGTACATATGAGTTGGTAGGGAAATCGGTACATAAGATGAGTCGAGGGCGACGTGCACGCTTGCGCAATGAAGAAATCGGTTTTGTTTTTCAGCACTTTCAATTGATACCCAATTTATCGGTCTATCAAAATGTATTGCTTCCTTTAACGTACGGCCGAAAACGTTTAAGAAGAAAGAAAGCTCGTGTACTAGCACTATTGGATGAAATGGGAATTTCCGAAAAGAAAAATCAAAAACCGGATCGCTTATCGGGAGGGGAAAAACAGCGAGTGGCTATTGCAAGGGCACTCGTAAATGAGCCGGGGCTAATACTCGCAGACGAACCGACGGGAAGCTTGGACGAGGAAACGACGGAAAGCATATTAAATTTGTTTGACCGTGTACATAAAAATGGTGCAACAATTATTGTTATAACGCATGACATCGAAGTAGCAGAGCGGGCGGACCGCATTCTACACTTGCAGAATGGAGTGCTTGTATGAAATTGTTTACTGCATTTAAACTTGCTTGCTATGGATTGTGGTCCAATCGCTTTCGTGTATTATCTGCCATGATGGGCGTAGTGATTGGCATGTTTGCGGTCATTGTATTGACAGCGATTGCGATAGGTGTAAAAGATACATTAATGAAGCAAATGGGCAGTCTTGGAGCCGAGCAGATTCTAGTATTACCTGGAAGGGTCTTGGATACGGCAAATGGACAAAAGGATTTATTGAGTGGGCTGACAAATGTTCCGAGTACACTGACGTATGATGATGCGAAAGCAATTGAAGGTGTGCCGAATGTAAAATCAGTGACACCTCAACTAGAGACGATCACTATTGCTCAATACGATGAAAGAAATGTGCAGTCTGTTTTGGTCGGAACAAGCGATCAGTACAGTCGGATTCAGCATGCGAATCTTTCTGAAGGTCGTTTTTTTACAAAGGAAGAACAGGCAGAAGAAGCAAGAGTAATTGTCCTTGGTAACAATATTCACGAGGCGTTGCTTGGTAAACAGGAGGTACCGATGGAGGATGAAGGGAGCTCCGGTGAAGCACAACAAACGAAACCAATCTGGAAAAAAGTATTGGACAAGTTGCTAGGGGAAAGTGCTTCAGCTGAAGAGACGTCATTAGTTGGAAAACAAGTAACGATTAATGAAGAATCGTATGAAGTAATCGGGGTGCTTGCACCAAATGCGACACTTGGGTCTAGTACGGACAATAATATTATGCTGCCGATTGAAACAGCACTAGCAACGACAGATATGAAAAATTTAACGAAAATGATTGTTGAATCTGCAAGTATTCAAGCGGTAGATGAAGTGGATGGAGCAGTATTTAACGCTATAAAAGCTCAACATTCTGAAATAGATTTCAGCGTTGTGAAGCAAGATCAGATGCTTGGCGCATTAGGCAAGGTGACTTCTATCTTACAGGTAATGCTGTTCGGAATAACTGTAACTGCCTTATTGATCAGCGGAACTGGAATTATGAATGTTATGGTGATGTCGGTACGAGAGCGGACGCGTGAAATTGGCATTCGTAAAGCACTTGGTGCCACAACGTCGGAAATAATGGGACAATTTTTCTTTGAGACGTTACTTCTTTGTTGCATTGGCGGAGCGGTCGGCATTGGACTCGGCTATGCATTTATAGAGGTATGGAATAATAATATCGAGATATTTGCTTTAGTGCTACCGATGTGGGCAGTAAAGCTTGCATTGTATACAACCTTTGGAATAGGTAGTTTGTTTGGGATTTATCCCGCTTTGAAAGCGGCAAGGATGAAACCTAGTAATGCTTTGCGCTTTGAGTGAAGAGCGTGTGTTTCCTAAAAAAGATGATGCCATGCATAGAGGCATCATCTTTTTTTATCGTGTTCGTGTGGTTTTCTCTCTCGTTAAGGATAATTTATTCATTTTATTAGAATTCATTTTACAGAATAATAAATCTTTATAGATAGAAAAGAAAATTATCTGATATAGTAGAATTATTATATGGTTAATTATAGAAGAGAGACGAAGAGATGAATAAACCTATTACCTACATAGCAGTTATTTTATGGGTGGCATTAATTTTTTATTTTTCACATCAACCAGCTAGTGAGTCTAACGAGTTAAGCACAGCGATAACCGAGGTCATAGTTACGGCGGTAGAAAAAGTTGCTCCTCATTCGGACTTTCTTGTTGGAAACATAAATCATTTCGTTCGAAAGAATGCTCACTTTTTTATCTATTTAGTGCTAGGTGTGCTTGTTATACGTTCCTTGCATTTAAGTGGAGTAGACAGATATAAAGCGGGTATACTGGCATTATTCATTTGCATATTGTATGCCATCTCGGATGAATTGCATCAGCTTGTTGTTCCCGGGAGGGGGGCACAGATGAGAGATGTGCTAATAGATAGTGCGGGTGCATTTGTTGGAATTGGTATTTATGTCGCGATTTTGTTTCGAACTCGCGTAGATGGGTAGGCTATGGACAGGGACGGAAGCGAATGCGAAGAAAGGATGATTCCACATGATATACCCTCTACTTACTATTTTGTGGAGTGCTTGGATTCTTATTGCGACAACTACATCAGATGCTTATATCTTTTTGTATGACCAAGTTGTCCAGTTTAGCTTTGAATCTTCTCCCAATTACCTTGATCTACTCATAACGAGTGATATTGAGTTAACAAGCCAATTTTATATCATACAAAAAACAGGTCATATGATGACGTTTGCTCTGTTGTATACCTTATATTTTCGATGGTGGAAGCGGGTGGGTCTTGCTCTTTTAGTAACCGGAACATTCGCAGTTTTTACGGAGATTCTTCAGCTCTATTTTAATCGAAATGGTAGATTGGTGGATGTTGGAATAGATTTTGTTGGGATCATGGTTGCTTATTTCTTTAGTGTGAGTTCTATGAAGCGAAGTGAACGGAGTAGGAGGACGTTTTTGGGAAGAGAATAGTTGTTGGTGTTCAATATTTCTATTCAAAGGCCATTCATCGAGAAATTGATGAATGGCCTTTTTTAGTTGATAGAAATACTATAGGCCTATCTCGAAATTTACATTTAGTGCTTTAAACAGGGAGAAACAGAGAGTCATAGAAAGACTAATAAACTATTTTGAGAAAAATAAGTTTATTTGTCAGATTAAGAGGGAAAAGGGAGGCGTATGTATTTTTTTATATATCCTGAAGGAGGAGAAAGAGTTGTTTAAAAAGGGAATGTTGTTTTCACTAGTTGCTGTGATGCTGCTTCTTTCAGGTTGCGCAGGCTTCCAGGTTGGAGGCGATAATGGCGCTGCTCTGGAGGCAGAAGCAGAAGGTAAGGTGGTCGTCGATTTTTGGAGTTTCTGGGGGTCAGAGATTAGAAGGCCTGTCATCGAAAAGATTATCGAGGATTTTAATAACTCACAAGATGAAATTATTGTAAAACATACTTTCGTTCCATGGGGAGATATTTGGACGAAGGAGCTTGCGTCCATAGCAGCCGGTGATCCACCAGATGTTGTCATTAATGATATTAATGCAACTGCGCTTCGCGGACAAAAGAAACAAGCAATGAATTTATCACAATTTCTAGAGAAGGATGATATCTCTGAGCGATTCTATCCGGAACTATGGGAAGCTACTTTATATGAAGGAGATTCATATGGAATTCCATTCAATACAGATACTCGTATTCTCTATTACAACAAAGAGGCTTTTAGAGAAGTTGGACTAGATCCAGAAAAGCCACCGACAACATGGGCTGAACTAGAAGAATACGCAACAAAATTAGACAAAAAGAACGGCGATACATATGACCGTTTAGGATTCTATCCGCTATTTGGTATTAACTATGACGTTTGGATGTTGAACGCTGCCGGCAAAAACGTTGTTGATCAAAAAGGAAATGTCGAAGTGGACACAGATATAAATCGTAAAACGTTGGATTGGTTATTAGGTTGGAAGGAGCGTTACGGCGATAACGTTATTAACTCATATAAATCGCAAATAGACAGTCAGCAGTCAAATCCTTTCTTTACAGGTAAATTGGCGATGTTTGTCAACACTCCAACATTCAATACGCAAATTCGTGATTATGCTCCTGAACTAGACTTTGGCGTAGCAATGCTTCCAGAAAGTGAGCCTGGCAATGGTCATACAAGCTGGGGAGGCGGTTTTGTAGCTGAAATCCCAGAAGGTTCAAGCCATCCAGAGGAAGCTTGGGAGTTTATCAAATATTTGACGGATCAAGATGCGCAAGAATACTGGGCTGTCAAAAACTATGACAATGTAGCGAACATCAAAGCTGCAGAGGCAACTGCTAAGAGTGAAGAAATGTCGGAGAAGGATAGAATTGTGTATCAGATGGCTGTTGATAACATGCCAAATACTTTGTTAACACCGACACCTCTACAAGCACCAGATTTTCCGGCTCTTATCAATCCGGAAATAGATAATGTCATGCTAGGAAAGAAAACTCCTACACAAGCATTGCAGGATGCTCAAGCGGCAGTAGAACGATTAGTAAATGAAAACCAATAAAGATAAAAGGGGAGCAGAAATGCTCTCCTCCTTTTCTATACATAAGGGGATAGTTCAATGAAAAAGAGAAAGTTACATTTTAAACGGCAGGAAGGTCTTGTTGGATACATATTTATCCTTCCTTGGATCATCGGTTTTCTTATCTTTACAGCAGGACCTTTGTTATTTTCTTTGGGTGCCAGTTTTACCAATTATAATATTACATCCCAGATGGATTTTGTCGGGATACGAAATTACGAGAAGTTACTTGTGGATGACCAACTGTTCTGGACGTCCCTCTACAATACGTTGTATTACGTAGCCTTCTCTGTTCCTCTTACAACAATCGGAGCTATTTTCCTTTCTGTTCTACTCAATCAAGATGTACCAGGACTTCGCTTTTTCCGTACCATCTATTACTTACCAGCCGTCTTATCGGGTGTAGGTGTTTATCTTCTTTGGATGCAATTACTCGACCCTGGCACAGGGTTAATAAATATGATGCTCGGTTGGATCGGCATTGAGGGCCCGAATTGGTTGTTTGATCCTGAATGGACGAAGCCTTCGCTTATTTTAATGAAGCTTTGGAGTGTTGGCGGTGGAATGCTCTTGTATTTGGCAAGTCTACAAGGCGTGCCGAAGTCTCTTTATGAAGCAGCAGAAATAGACGGAGCGAGCACGTTTCAGCAATTCCGCTATATTACATTACCTATGATTACACCGGTTATCTTTTTTGATGTAGTGACGAGTCTCATCGGCGGCTTCCAGATTTTCCAGGAGGCATATGTCATGACTAATGGCGGTGGAGGTCCTGTCAACTCGCTACTATTCTATAATTACTATATGTGGAATAAAGCGTTCAAAGTATTTGATATGGGCTACGCAATGGCTATGTCATGGGTACTGTTCCTCATAGTTTTTGTACTAACCATGATCAATCTAAAACTCGCTCCTCGCTGGGTGCATTATGAAGGGGAGGCGAAAAAATGAAGGATGCTTATTTTGCAAGTATGACTAATCGGAAGAAAGTACTGAAGATCGCGAATTTCATCTTATTGTGTATTGGTAGTCTATTATTCCTTTCTCCGCTTTGGTGGATGATTTCTACTTCATTGAAAACGATGAAGGAAGTGATGAGTTTCCCACCGACATTCTTCCCTACCGATTGGAAATGGGAGAATTACTTGAAAACTTGGGAAGCGGCGCCGTTTGATTTGTACACGATCAATACGCTGACTATTACTATATTGGTTGTAATCGGGCAAGTGATTGTCAACTCTTTTGTTGCATATGGATTTGCAAAGATACCGTTTAAAGGAAGAAACGTTTTGTTCGCCATCGTCCTATCGACGATGATGATACCGGGTTTCGTGACACTTATTCCCCAGTACGTTCTATTTTCAAAGCTTGGCTGGGTTAATACATACTTGCCGCTTGTCGTACCCGCTTTTTTCGGCAGTGCATTTAATATATTTTTGCTTCGCCAGTTCTATATGACGATTCCGAATGAAATGATTGAAGCGGCCAAGATGGAAGGGGCAAGTCATTTCTATATTTGGAGAAAGATCGGCATTCCATTGACAAAACCTGCAATGGCAACCGTGGCGATTTTTTCGTTCAATGGAGCTTGGAATGATTTCTTAGGACCACTCCTCTATGTGAATAATGAGAATTTATATACGCTTCAATTAGGACTTCAAGTGTTTAAAGGTGAGATGAACACGCAGTGGAATTACTTGATGGCAGGGTCATTGTTTGTACTTTTACCAGTTGTCATCCTGTTCTTCTTCTTCCAAAAGTATTTTATACAAGGTATCAATTTACAATCAGGCGGAAAATCATAAGAATGGGGGAAGTAAAATGGCTGAGTTGCTGTTGAAAAATATTAACAAACAATACGATAAAGCGATAAAAGGGAATGCGGTAACTGATTTTAACTTACATGTGAAGGATGGGGAGTTCATCGTACTTGTAGGACCATCAGGCTGCGGGAAATCGACAATGCTACGGATGATTGCCGGGCTTGAAGAGATTACAGAAGGAGAGTTTTTTCTAGACGATAAGCTGATGAATGATGTTCCTCCTGCAAATCGCGGCATTTCAATGGTTTTTCAAAACTATGCACTCTATCCGCATATGACTGTTTATGACAATATCGCATTTGGACTAAAAATACGGAAGACCAATAAAAAAGAAATCGACCGACGAGTGAGGGAAGCGGCAGAAATTTTAGGTTTGCAGGATTTGTTGAAACGAAAACCTAGTGCACTTTCCGGTGGGCAGAAGCAACGTGTCGCATTAGGACGCGCCATCGTTCGCGAGGCGAAACTGTTTCTAATGGATGAACCACTATCGAATCTAGATGCGAAATTACGTTTCCAAATGCGCGCAGAAATAGCCAAGCTTCATCAACGTCTGAAAACAACTTCTATTTACGTAACGCATGATCAAACAGAAGCAATGACGATGGCTACCCGCATTGTCATTATGAAAGACGGTATTATCCAGCAGGTTGGAACTCCGAAGACTGTATATGACTATCCAGAAAATGTATTCGTCGGAAGCTTTATCGGATCACCCGCTATGAATTTCTTTTCAGGAAAAATAGTAGGAAACCGCTTTGTTTCAGAAGGGATCGACCTAAAGGTACCACAAGATAAGCTAGCAGTTTTAAAAGGACAAGGCTATGATCGAGAAACGATTGTCATGGGAATCCGTCCGGAGCATATTAAAATGCAAACTGGTCTGAAGGGTGATCCACGATTTGAGCATATACTTGCTAAAATTGTGGTTTCGGAATTGACCGGTTCGGATATGCTTCTCTATTCATCCATTGGTACACAAGAATTTATTGCTCAGGTGGAATCACGTACGATTGTTTCACCAGGTGAGGAAGTCATGCTTGGCTTTGAGATGGACTGTGCCCACTTCTTCGATGAGGAGAGCGGTCGACGGATTAAGTCGGAAGAGAGGCTATTGGAAAAAATATCGGTGTGAGAAGTGGGTTCCTATAAATAAACAAGCGTCAAAAGCCCGCCTGAAAAGGTGGGCTTTTGGCGTTTTAAATATTCATTTGTATATTCTCTTTAATGAAAAAAAGAAAATACTTTTTTATAAAATCATTCGGATGTTCAGCCATAAAATTTAAATTTTTAAGTTGTATCATGCACTAGAACAAGTTTTCAGTCATCAATAATTATCAAAAATAAATATTGATTATTTAGAAAATTATATCTATAATGAACGAAAATACATGTCGTATACATGTCTGTATTTTCTATACTAGTATTTTTATAAGATATTAATAACACCTTAGAAAGCATTATAAATGGGAAAAATCATTGTTCTCAATTTAAACGAATATGTTTGATTATACACAATAGTATACATGTCTATTACACGTATACTATTGTGCTTCGAAGGGTGATGGGTATATGGAAATGGCCAAAATCGGTATTCTTTTTGATAAGGATGATGCGGAGGTAAGATGGTCTGAGGGCATCAATCTTTTTGAGTTATTTTTATTTGAAATTCTTGATCATTATAGACTTCCCTATGAAAAAGTAGATGTATTGGATGCTTATGATTCATTTGACATTCTAATAGTAGTCCATACTGGTGATAACGAAGTGGTAGGCACGAAATTATTAGAGTATGTTCAGTCAGGTGGAACGGTCATCTCATATGGGGGATTAGAATTTGTTAGGCAGAAATTAGGTTTTTCTAAAATGTTTCCTTCTCAAAAGGGCTACGCAGAATTATCTGCCATCTTTAACCAATCTATACCTTTACGTTTTCTTTATGTAGATCCTTGGAAACAAGAGGAAGAGTTTGAAGTTACTGAAGTAGGCTCTGTTGTTGATGAAGCAAAAACGTGGGAAGGGGCATCCGCATTACAAAAGATTAAGTATGGACTTGGGACTATTGAACGTTGGTCTATTGCAATTCCACAAACGATAGTTGGACTGCAACAAGGCATACAACCTGTTTTTCAAGATGGGACACCAGCCCCGGATGGTACTGCAAATTTGGATGAAGACATTTTAAAGGCGGAAGATGGCTTTGAATTGAATTGGGTTTTAGATCGAGAGCATACAGAAACAGGAATGCCTTATTTTTCACATCCTTATGCAGACTTATGGAAAGAAGTAATAATGGAACATCTTACAAAAAAAATTCAAGAAAAAGGTCTGACAATCGCATTTCTAGATCAATGGCCAGCTGGTATAAAACATATAGCTTTGATTTCCCATGATAGTGATTTAAATGTAGATGAGTCTGCACAAATTACATTGGACACATTGAAATCAGAAAATGTTCAATCTACTTGGTGCATGATAGCGCCAGGATACAGTCCTTCGATTTATGAACAAGTAAAAAAAGACGGTCATGAAATCGCGCTTCATTATAATGCTCTACAACAGGATGAAGGCGTTTGGTCAGCGGAAGCTTTTCAAAAACAATTACAGTGGGTTAAAACAGCGACAAAAACAGATGATATTGTTTCAAATAAAAACCACTATACCCGTTTTGAAGGTTGGGGAGAACTATTCACTTGGTGTGAAAATAATGGGATACAAGTGGATCAAACAAGAGGGCCAAGTAAAAAAGGAAATATTGGATTCCTTTTTGGCACCTGTCAGCCATATTTTCCAATTGCCTGGTCGGATGAAAAAAATAGATTATATGATGTTCTAGAGATTGGTTTCTTAACTCAAGACTTAAATCATAATACATTGTCGGACGTAAGTGTGATTCAGCCATTCCTAGATGGAGTGAAAATGGTAAATGGAGTAGCGCATTTTCTATTCCATCAATATCACATCTATCATCAACCGAAAGTGCTAGAGGCCATAGTTCATGTAATAGCTTCTGCTAGAAGTCAGGGATTTACTTTTTGGACCAGTAAGCAGATCAATGATTGGGAGCGGGCTCGTCGGAAGGTGGAGATAAACGGAATTAGTCATTCTGGTGGCATTAAAGCAACAGGTCTAGATGGAGTAAATGATTTTGTATTCCTTATTCCTTTGCTAGAAGGGCATACAGCAGATGGGGAAGAAATAGTTAAAAAGTTTGGCATCAGCTTTAAGCAGGTTAAAGTGAAAGATTCCTAATTGGAGGACTTATGAATGAAGGAAACTATATTAGCTTTAAACGGTGGACCAAAAGTCAAAACTACATCCTTTGGGAAAGGGCAACGCTTTGGGTTAGAGGAAGCAAAGGAATTACTAGAGGCACTGGAGCAAAATACATTATTCTATCATTTCGGAGATAAAGTCAAGCAATTTCTTAAGGATTTTAATAGTCTTTATGGAGTGAGGTACAGTGTTGCTGCGTCTTCTGGAACTGCAGCATTACACGTCGCACTAGGAGCAGCTGGTGTTACGGTTGGAGATGAAGTGATTACAAGTCCTATTACAGACCAGGGGACAGTGATTGGCATTCTTTATCAAAATGCTATTCCAATCTTTGCTGATTTGGATCCGCATAGCTACACTATGACGGCTAAATCTATCGAAAAAAAAATAACCTCTAAGACAAAGGCTATAATTGTTGTGCATTTAGCTGGTAATCCTTGTGATATGGACTCGATTATGGAGCTTGCCAAAAAATATAGTCTAAAGGTTATAGAAGACTGTGCCCAAAGCTATATGACGACATATAAGGGACGACTAACGGGCACAATTGGCGATTATGGCTGTTTTAGTACAAATGATTTCAAGCATATTTCTACCGGTGACGGAGGAATTGTGACGATAAACTCAGGGGAAGAATCAGATTATTATACTGCACATGCATTTGCAGATAAAAATTATCAAAGACAAGAAACATCCGTAGTAAAGGATTTAGAATACTTAGCCCCGAATTATCGTATGACCGAGCTGCAAGGAGCAGTTGGAATAGGACAGTTGAAAAAGCTTAAGTGGATCTGTACAAGACGAAATGAATTAGGCGAAAGGTTCCAACAAGGACTGAGTACTATAAAGGGCATCAATCCTATGGAAGTTACTGAGGGAGGTTGGTGCAGCTATTGGTTTTACATGCTCACTTTGGATCTAGAACAGTTTTCTTGCTCCAGAGAAGAGTTTTCAAAAGCTTTAGCAGCAGAAGGAATTCCGAATATGCCTGGTTATATTCCGAAGGTGTTATATGCACAGCCCTTATTCCAAAAAAAACATGCCTATATAAATAGTCATTATCCCTTTGATCTGGGTTTCTATGATTACTCACTTGGAATCTGTCCAAACGCCGAGAATATTTTAGAAACAGCAATTCGATTGAATATCAATGAATTCTATACAGATCAAGATATAGAAGATATGATTGCTGCAATCGATAAAGTTACTTCCTATTATTATAAGTAACTATTTCGAAAGGAGGGTCACTTTGCATAATAATCTTTTTCATGACTATGGTATCCCTGTTTCAGCAGAGGAAGAGAGAACGGCAGCCATTTGTATAGATGCAGAGGGGAACTATAGGTTCGTTATTGCGGCCAAGGGTTTTGTCATTATAGTCAATCTAGAGAATGGTACTACAAAACAAGTATTCTTTCCTGAAAACAACGTAGAATACCCTTATTCTTCGTTTAGTAGCAATGGAATGTTTTATACTGGCGCAGCAAATATGTTCATGGTATTGGATCCTTTTTTAGAGCGATTTATTTATTATAAGACGATTGAAAATAGGGAAGAAATTGTTGGCTTTAGCTTTGCGGAGGATTTCCTGGGCAATATTTATTTTACTTCGTATCCTCATTGCCATTTACTTTGCTATTCCCCTCATTCAAAAGAGATAGTGGATTATGGTTCAATGGACCATACGGAAAAGTATCCGGGGAGTATAGCTATTGATCAAACTGGGTGGGCGTATATAGGAATTGGTACTGAGCACAAAAATATTGTTGCCTTTCATATGGAAAGAGGTGTGAAGAAAAGCCTTATCTCAGAATCACAAAGGAAAAAGGGAACTGGTTATGTCTTTTTGGGAGAAGATGGTTTGGTATACGGACATATAGATGCAAGTAGTTCTTCCCGGTGGATGAAGTTTTCTAATGGAGATTTTGAAAAGATCGATGGTGAAAAACCACCGTCCTTGTCTTATTATTCTGGAACCGGATTTCACAGAATACATCGATATCGAGAGGGAAACTATCAAATAGAAAGTTACAGCCTGTCTGAAGGATTAATACATCTTATTCACAAGGAAACTGGCCAAGGGAAGTGTATAAAATTTAGCTATACTTCGGACGGAGCGAAATTATCTACTATTTATCTCGGACCAGATGATTATATATATGGCACCTCTATGCACCCATTACAATTTTTTCGATTTGATTGCTCTACTAGCGAGACTACAAATTTTGGTGGAGAGGTAATTGAAAATGGGGAGGGTGGCAATATTGCAGCTTATGCTTCCCATGGGAGTCTACTAATTGGCACAGCCTATGCAGGGGGAAAGCTATATGTTTTTGATACTGCTAAGAAACTCATCGAGAGGGAAAACCCAAAATTAATATTGCAGGAAGAAAGTATTCATCGACCGCGCTGTGCCATTGCTTTAAAGGATAAAGAGCATATTGTTTGGGGCGGTTTTCCAGGTTACGGAATGGTCGGTGGGTCACTAGGAATTTATCATGTAAAAAAAGAGAAAAATGAATTATTAACACATGAAAAGTTAGTCGTTAACCAAAGTACCATTAGTCTTGGTGAATTAAGCTCTGGTGATATCGTTGGAGGAACAAGTGTTGAGACACCTGGAGGAGCAGAGTCACGAGAAAAAGAAGGACATTTATATCTATTAGACAGGGAAAATTATAAGCTCAAAAATAGGTTTGTTCCAATAGAAGGTGCTCGTGAAATTACACAAATCTTTGTCGATTCATTCGACCGTGTACATTGTCTTACCGAACAAGGTATTTACTTTGTGTGTAATCCATATACACAACAGATACTTTTTTATAAAGACTTATCCAACTGGGGTCAAATAGTACGAAACAGTTTTGCTTTTGATTTACAAGCGAGTACTCTCTATTGTCTCCTTAGTGATACATTGCTTAGTATAGAGATACTAAAAGAGCGGTGTGCAGAACCGACCGTAATTCATTCACTTCCCATGAGGGCAAGTAGTGGGATTGTTCATAAAAATAATCGGATTTATTATGGTAGTGGGAGTCATTTATGTAGTATCCAAACGGGGGGAAATTAGGGAGGAAAACAGATATGTATTCATTAAAAGCGCTATTGCAAGATGGTGCTCCACCTTTACTACATAATGTGAATGATCGAGACGATTGGAAAATAAAAAAAGCCAACTTACTAAAAGTCTGGATGGAATGTATAGGTGGAATTCCTTCTTTGGTTAAAACAAGTTTTAAAATTAACTCTTGGGAGATTCATACTGACTATTACCTAATTAAGATTTGTTATTCCACAGTTTATGAGGATACGGTACCGGCCAACCTATTAGTACCAAAGTTTCTGGATGAAGCTGATTTAGTAACAGAAAATGATGTCCTTCATTTATTGTACTCACCTTCTTGTAAGCGGTTTCCAAGTGTAATTGCCCTCCATCCCACGAGCGATAATGGAAAAGAAGACATTAGTACTGTAATGGGAAGGGAGAATAGACGATATGGACTGGAACTTGTAAAAAGAGGATACGTTGTTTTAGCTCCAGATACAATAACAGCAGGAGAACGAATATTACCAAACGAGAAGGCGTTTCAAACAACCTCGTTTTATAAGAGTTATCCCAAATGGTCAGCTGTCGCTAAAATGCTAGTGGATCATCAACAAGGAATAAGCTTATTGGAGGAACTGAGCATAGTAGACGGCTCTAGAATAGGGGCGATTGGTCATTCGTTAGGAGGATACAATAGCTTTTTTCTTGCAGGGATAGACAAAAGGGTTAAGGCAGTGGTTTGTAGTTGTGGGCTTTCACTTTTTACGCAAGATCCTGAGAAGCATCGTTGGGGCAGTAGGGAGTGGTTCAGCCATATACCTAAGATCAGTGACTATATAGATGAGGGCGTTGTTCCATTTGAGTTTACCGAAATTGCCGCCTTAGTTGCTCCAACACCCTTTTTCCTGTGGATGGGCCAAAATGACCATATATTTCCTCATTGGAAGCCTGCAGCTACTGGATTATTTGAGCTTAATTCCTTATACGAGTGGATGGGAGAAGGAGAAAGATTTAGATCCTTGATAGGAAACTCGGGACATGATTTCCCTGTGGAGATTCGTCAACTTGCCTATTCCTTTCTGGATAAATGGTTATGAAATTGTCATACAAAATTTCACAAAACATTAAGTTCACATTTAAAATAGGCCAATCAATTGGTAGGGAGCTGTAGGTATTGCTGAAAAGAAAGAGTTTATTTGAAAATCGCTATAACAAATTTTTACATGAATTAAAAGAAGAAATTATTTCAGGCAAGATTAAGCCGGGGGAATTTATCTTACCGGAAAATACATTAAGTAAGGTTTATGAATTAAGTAGAGTTTCGATTAGAAATGCTTTGGCAGAGCTTGTCGAGGAAGGACTAATCGAAAAAATACCTGGTAAAGGGAACAGAGTAACTATACCGAAAGAAACGCAGAAACAAACCATTACACTAGGTTGGTTTTCCAATTCATATGAGATTGAAATTATTAGAAAAATTATTAAGCGTTTTGAGCAACTCAACCCGTTTACTAAAGTAAACCTTCAAATATTGCCTAATAGCCAGTACATTTACAATCTGTCCCAATCTTTAAAGCATGGAAGTGGACCAGATGTATTCATCGTATCCGACTATCACTTTCGCGAATTAATAGAAACAAATTCTTTAGATTTGCTTGATCCTTATTTACCGGAGCATATCGACTTGGAAAAGGATAGTTATGAGCAAGTGTTTGAAATGTTTACATATAATCAGACAATTCCTGTAACTCCATTTGTATTTTCACCAGTAATGATTTGTTACAATCGACGAATTTTCCAAGAAGCAGGAATCCCGAAAAACTTTCAGATAGATAGCTGGGATGATTTGTTAGATTTATCAATTCGTACAACGAAAGGTTTAGATGACGACAGTCTAATTAACGAATATGGCTTTTGTTTTTCGTCTTCTACAAATCGATGGCCGGTTTTCCTTTTGCAAAATAAAGGTGCTTTCATCGCAGATGATCAATCTTCATCCGTAATGAATAGCAAACAGAATATCGAAGCACTAAAATTTTGCGGAGATTTAATGTATAAGCATCAGGTCTCTCCAATTTTCTCTCATGGAAGTAATGAGTTAGCCGAAAATCTCTTTATGAGAGAAGGTGCAGCTATGATTTTGACGACCTATTATTTTATGAATGAATTTAGAGACCACCAGATAAAATGGGATGTTTTACCGCCTCCTAAAAATGAGGTGCCGTCAACTCTTCTCTTGGGTGGTGCTTTAGGAATTAGTGCAACTAGCAAGGCGAAGGAATCAGCGCAAGCACTTATTAGCTTTATGGTAAGTACAGAAGCACAAACTTTACTCAAGCAAAATGGATGTACAATTCCAATGCTTCGCGTAGTTGCAGAAGATAATAACCTTCTACAACCAGGGATTCATCCTGATAAATATAATGCTTTTAAAGAAGTAATGGGAACCTCTAAGACTATCAAAGACCTTCACTTGACTATTAAGGAGTTTGAATTAGTCGAACGTGAAATGCAATTTTTCTGGGCCAATATGGAAAAAGCAGAGGATACATGTAAACGTATTGAGGAGCTTCTAAATAATATTAAAATAGTCAACTAATAACGGTTAAGTCGTGATCTGAGGAGGGCTGTACTAGTGAAAAAAATTGCTCAACATGTAAAGCAGCTAAAACCAAATCCCAGAATCTTATTTAACGAACAAGAAATAGTAGACATTAAAGCGAGAATAGAAGAGAGCGAACGAGGAAGTAGAATTGATTTTAAAGCTATGTGGAATAAGAGCTTAGAACTAGCAGAGTTATATGTGGTCGAAAAAGAGTTCACGGTGTTGTATCCAAGTTGTACGGTCCAACTGGATATTCCTTTACCGCTAGTACAGCTAGAACCTATCGGAGATCCGCCTGGATATACTGATTACCCTTTTTGGACGATGTATTCTCGAGCTGTTGAGGAAAGAATTAGGATTTTATCATTTGCCTTTGGAATGACAAAGGAAAAAAGGTTCGCTACAAAAGTGAAGGAGTATCTCATTGCACTATCCTCGTTTACAAGGTGGTTTGAGTTTCCATACCGAGGTGCCGAAGGAAATTTAAGCAATGCTCATTTTACCATAGGAGCAGCAATAGGATACGATGCAATCTTCCATACACTGGACAGCTCAGAGAAAAATATGATTAAAAATGCAATCCTAACAAAAGGGTTACAGCCATTCAAGAGTGATTTTAACGATCATGATAGCCATAATATTATTGCTTCAAAGCGGGTTGCCATGCTTATTGGATCGCTTTCCATCTTAGATAGTGATAATAGTGAGGAAGTGGAACCGTTTATCTCTAATTCCTGCACTTATATTAAAAACTATTTAGAAAACAGGATGATGGATTCTGATATTGAAGGACTATTGTATTTAAATGTAGCAGCAAGGCATATCTTGATGGCGGTTGATACGTACCACCGTTCGACGGGACACGACGAATTTCTCAAACATCCATACTTCCGTTTTCTTCCGGATATTTTTATATATACGCTTGGAACTGGTGGAAAATCGAGCTTTGTGAACTTTTCTGACTCATTTTATAGCTTGGATATTTCTTATCTCATGGCAATCATAGCTTCTAAAAATCAGAACCGCATAGCAAGTTGGTACATGAATAAATTCGCAGAGAGTCATTTGGAGACATTGCTTAATGCAAATAATATTCCAGTGCCGTTAGAACCGGATAAATATTATAAAAATAAAAACTCTCATGTATTTTCAACGATAGGCTGGGCTTGTCTTAGAAGTGGATGGATGGAAAATGATCATCTCTTAGCCTTCAATTCTAGTCAATCGGCAAAGAACCATAATCATTTTGACCAGAATAATTTTGTTTTACATGTTGCGGGTGAATGGTTACTAACGAATCCAGGATATCAGGACTACGTAGAAGGCTCTAGAAGAGATTTTACCATTGGAACAATAGGACATAATAGTATGCTTGTGGACGGAAAAGGACAATCGCAATTAGGGAAAAGTAAATTTGTAGACTGGTATACTTCCGATAATTTTTCCTTTGTAGTAGGTGAGTCAGCCGATACTTATGACGGCAATATTTCACAATGGGAACGGAAAATTCTACACATAGATAAATGTTATTTTGTAATCGTAGATAAAGTAGTAAAAAAGGATAAGAATAGTGTTCTCAGCTTTCTATTTCATACAAATGCCCAAATCTATGCAAGCAAAGAGAACATACTTCCTGGGGAAATGACAGAAAAAACGCATATAAAGTTCGTAGGAGACGCGGCTTCCGCTTCACTTTACTGTTGCTATCCAAAAGACTCAACCAAAAGTGTGGAGATTCATAAGGGAGCAGAAGATTACGGACCATACCTCCAAGTAGTACCTATTGATAATGAGCAACAACAATATGTAATAACAATACTTGTTCCTGAAGTTTCACAAAACGAATTAGAGTATTCAATAACAAAAGATGAATCACGTTTCTATATGAAAGTTAATCGAAAAAGTATGATAGATTATATTCTTCTAAATGAGGCGAGAGCGTCATTTTGGCAAACAACTTCGAATGAAGAAATTGGTCTTCAAGGTGAACAAGGATGGATTTCCTTTCAAGTTGCGGATAATATGCCAAGTAAATTTTCTGTCGTGAATGGAAGCTGGTTAAAAGTGCAAGGAATTACGATTTTCCAATCTACTGAAGCCATTAATATCTCTTATCTTTCGAATAATAGAGGTTCTCAATTACAATTGGAAGTTTTAAAAGATACACAGTTTTGGTTAAAAACTCCTGAAATCACAAGCTTAGTAATAAATGATGAAAAGCATTTACCAGACTACAAAACTGAAAAAGGAATACTAGAGTTAAATTTGTCTCCTGGAATTTATGAGATAGATATAACTATTTAATTTAAATTAACTCGAATTTCAACAGGATGATGAGATTCATATTATGTATTTATAAAGGGTGGTTAACATGGAACTTTCAGGGTGGAGAGGTTCTCTATATCACTATATGGATTGGGCTTTTAAGCTTGCGTATCTAAATATTCTTTGGTTAATGGGAATACTCATTGGTTTTGGAATTTTAGGATTTTTTCCTTCTACAGTAGCAATGTTCTCTGTACTAAGAAAGTGGACGCAAGGTGAGGTAGAAGAATTAAAGGTTTTTACTCATTTTAAAAATGAGTATAAAAAGGAATTTGTTCGATCAAACAAATACGGCTATCTATGGCTTATTCTTGGGCTAATAATTTACGTAGATCTACAATTTTTCCGTGGTATTCCGACTCTGTGGGCACTACTCGTTTCTTTGTTCTTTTTTATGCTTGGGGCTATCTATATCGTTGCCTTGCTTTATGCATTTCCCGTTTTTGTTCATTATAAATTGACTATAAAACAATATTTTAGAAACTGTTTACTCATTGTTCTTTCTAATCCATTGTTTTCTATATTCATGGTTCTTGGATTTTATTTTCCATACTATTTAATGATTAAAATCCCAGGATTACTACCATTTTTCGGAGGTAGTCTTATAAGCCTTGTATTGATGACTATTTCTCACAAAATGTTTGTTATTTTAGAAAAGAGCAAAACATCAAGTGAGAATAAATAGGAAATGAAGATAATATAACTTTTATTTATCTGAAGACTCAAACTCCGGTAGTTTGATAAATCAACAAAGAAAGAACCTGTGGGAAAGGGGAGGGTGGTTATTGAAACTAAAAATAAGGAACTTCATACGCTGGATTCAACGCTAACGACATCAAATCATATCCCAACTAAAAGAAAGAAAATATCTTTAAAAACGAAGTTATGGAAAGATCGTTATTTACTATTACTAATCTTACCTGGCGTTTTATATTTTATCATATACCGCTACATACCTATGGCGGGAATACTCCTGGCGTTTAAGGACTATAGCCCGTTTCGAGGGTTCGTCGATAGTCCTTGGGTAGGATTAAAATATTTTAAATTAATCTTCGAAGATGCTGAGGTTATCCAAGTTATTTGGAATACCCTGCAAATATCTTTGCTACAAATTTTTTTCGCCTTTCCAATCTCCATTGTCCTTGCCTTAATGCTCAATGAAATTAGAATACGAGTTTATAAGAACTTTTTACAATCTGTTGTTTATTTACCACATTTTTTGTCATGGGTCGTTGTTGTGGGAATTACCGTTATTTTTCTAAGAAGTGAAGGTCTAGTTAATAACTTCTTAGTGAATTTTATGGATGCAAATCCCATCCCATTTTTAACAGATCCAGCTTTGTTCAAGCCTATAGTCATTTTGCAAGTTATCTGGAAGGAATCTGGATGGGGGACTATTCTATTTTTGGCAGCATTGTCTGGTATTAGCCCCCATTTATATGAGGCCGCTGTAATGGACGGTGCTAGCCGTTTAAGACAAATGTGGCATATCACTTTACCAGCACTAAAAAGTACAATTGTCATCTTATTAATCCTACGTTTAGGGAATGTCATGGATAGTGGGTTCGAGCAAATATTTCTAATGTTGAATCCTTTTAATATGGAATCGGGGAATGTTCTGGATACGTACGTGTATTTTAAAGGAATCCAGCAAGCCAATTTCAGTTTCGCTACAGCAGTAGGGTTGTTCAAAGGTGTTATTGGTTTAATACTCGTTGTTCTGGCCAATAGACTTGCGAAGAAATTTGGTGAAGAGGGCTTATATTAAGTTACTAGCTTGATAGATTTATCCCGCATTAACGGGGAGTAAGACTCCCACTGATTGAAGTTTCACTTTATGTTAGGAGGCAAGATTATGTTTAAATTATCAGCTGGAGAAAGGGTAATGGAAATCGTTAATAACATACTGTTGTTATTGATCGCAGTAGCTATGCTTTTCCCTTTTCTCTATATTTTCTCCGTTTCCTTTTCAAGTGTAAGTGATGTACTCAATAGTGATTTTCTCTTGTGGCCAAAGGATTGGGTGACAGATGCATATAGCTATATTTTAGGGTCTGATCAATTCCTTCGATCACTTTGGGTAACAGTGTATATAACGGTGGTAGGAACTTTTGTTAACCTTGTTTTCACGTCTACAATGGCTTATACCTTAACCAGAAATATTATTGGGCAACGGATAATCTTATTCCTAGTATTGTTTACAGTACTATTTTCTGCAGGGATGATTCCGACATACATTATCGTAAAAGAAACCGGTTTATTGAATTCGTTATGGGCATTGATAATACCAGTGGCGATAAGTCCATTTAACTTAATCATCATGACTCAATTTTTTAAAGGGATTCCGGAAGAACTGACAGAAGCTGCACTTATGGACGGAGCCAATGATATTCAAATCTTCACGAAAATTATTTTGCCTTTATCGAAACCTGCTTTAGCAGCTTTCGGCCTGTTTTATGCAGTGGGTCATTGGAATAGTTATTTCTCGGGAGTTCTCTATTTAAACGATCCTGCTAAGTGGCCAATACAGGTTATTTTACGGCAAATTGTCATTGTGAATGAACCAAATGCTGCTCTTGGCGGTCACGCTGCCATGCTAGAGGCTCTCCCTCCTCCAGAGACGGTACAAATGGCTGCTATTTTATTGGCAACCTTACCAATACTAGTTGTATATCCATTCTTACAAAAACATTTTGCAAAAGGAGTGATGCTTGGGTCTGTAAAAGGTTAGAATACGCCTGTTATCAGTAATAAGAATGTAATTATTTCTTTATTAAAAGATTAATGGAGGGGTTAATGTGAAAAAACGGTATTTTATTATTAGCTTTCTACTTCTAGTCCTAAGTTTTATGTTGATAGCATGTACTTCTGATGAAACAACCAGTGTAAAGGAAACAGACAAGGAAAAAGATACTAAAGTAGAAACAGAAGAGCAGGTTGAAATTGATCCATTTGATCATAGTGAAAAATATACAATTACCGGGATGACATTTCGTTTTGGCGATCCTCCCCCTTTAAGTAGTCCAGGACTAGATGCGATAAACGAACGATTCAACGTAGATTATAAACCAGAGATTATTCCTCAAGGGGATTATATTGAAAAATCCTCGGCAATTGTAGCGTCGGGTTCTATGCCGGACTTAATAGGATTTCCTGGTACTGATACACGCTTCTACCAATGGGCTGAAGATGGGGCATTTTTACCGTTAGATGATTATCTATCAAACTATGAAACGCTTGGTAATATACCAGACTATGTATACAATTCTTTTAAAGTGAATGGAAAAATATACGGGATCCCACGTTATTCTCAACCATATCCTGTAACACCAATCATTCGTAAAGATTGGTTAGATAAGCTTGGACTGGAAATACCAACGAACTACGAAGAATTGGAGAAAGTTGCAATAGCATTTACGAAGGATGACCCGGATGGTAATGGTAAAGCAGATACGTACGGGGTTGCTATTGGTGAAAATATAAATCCAAACTTTAACATGGGAACATATTGGGATTTTAATGCATGGTATCACCAAAATGATGATGGAGATTATATCCCTGGTGTGATTTCCGATGGAAGAAAAGATTTGGTTCAATTTTTTGCTAATCTTTATAAAGAAGGCGCAATGACAAAAGATTTTGCTGTTCTAGATTGGGCAAGTACAAACACGGAATTTTATTCAGGAAAAGCTGGTATTTTTGTGGGTGGGGTATCAGGTATGTCAGAGGCATATTTTGAAGGATTATTAGCTATAAATCCAGAAGCACAGCTTGTAGCCATACCTCCTTTTGAAACTCCTGATAAGTCAAAAGGCTTCACAATAGGCTCTGGATATTCGGGAATCCTAGCGCTAAATGCTAAACTTGCTGATGATGAAGGAAAGATTTATCGTGCATTGGAGATGGTGGATTTCGGTAAGAAGTATTATCCGAGAGATGAAAAAAATCCACAAAATGCGGATTTTGATTTCTATTTAGGTAAAGAAGGAATTGGTTACAACATGGAAAATGGAGCTCCTGTTCAAGTCCCGACTTTCTCATCTGAAGGACTTGCACCATCGACTTACTTCTTAGATAACAGAGAACAAGTCCCTGCGGACGCAAATATTAATTATGCAGATGATTACAAATTACCAGAGTTGAAAGAGATGACAACTTCTTTGCAGGAAATGTTCGAGTCCAATAAATTATATGTGGATCCTTCTTATGGAGTATTGTCACCAACAAACCAAGAAAAAGGTACAGAGTTAATGCAGTTTTTGATCAATGAGCAATCCAAAATGATTGCCGGTCAAAGACCAATATCGGATTGGGATAAACTTGTCGACGAGTACTTGAAAAAAGGAGGCGAAGCGATTATTAAGGAAACAAATGAAGGAATTAAAGAAAAGGGTTATACAGAAAGAGAATGGAAATAACATTTCCTATGCAAAAAACAATTCTAAAACATTCTGACAATCATATACAACTCAAGGTTGAATATGATTGTCAGAATAGGAAAGCAGTAGCCAAGGTGTGAAAACTTTGGCTATTTTTCTTACCTATGGTTTGATGCAAAATTCGGGCACTAGTAATGCAGAATAGTTACACCCGTATACCTTCCAAATTAAAGTCATATTAAAGACATGTCATCTATTAAAGTAGTAAGTTAATATAATAATAGAAAGTTCGGAATATTTAAAGCGGAAGGGAGATTTAAATTGACAGGTAGAACAGAGGGGAAAAAGAAAAATATTCTTAATTATCTAGGTCCTGCGTTGATTACTTCGGCGTTAGTGCTCGGCCCAGGAAGTGTTACATTATCTTCGAAAATAGGTGCCATATATGGTTCGCAATTGGTTTGGGCGCTTGTACTAGCAGTCATTTTGATGATGGTTTATACGGAGATGAGCACGAGAATTGGGATAGCAGCAAAATCGACTTTCATAGAAGTTATGAAGAAAAAATGGGGAATATTTGCGGGGGCATTGATAGGGATTGGAGCGTTTTTGGTAACTGCTTCTTTCCAGGCTGGTAATGCAATTGGTGTTGGGATTGCTGTATCAACGGTCACCAGTATGAATTCGACTATTTGGATTGTGGCTTTTACCTTAATCTCCATAGGTTTATTGTTTGCAAAACAGTTTTATAACATTCTGGAAAAAATGATGCTTGTTTTAGTTGTGATTATGTTGCTCGCTTTTCTAATTACAGTAATATTAGTTCAGCCTTCATTGGCTGATATATTTAAAGGTTTCATCCCGATTATTCCTAAAGATAGTATTGGATTAATCATTGCTTTATTCGCGACAAGTTTTTCTGTTGTCGGTGCGTTATATCAATCGTATTTAGTTAAAGAAAAAGGATGGACTATTTCAGATGCAGGAAGTGGTAAGAAGGAATCGTTTTTAGGAATTTTTCTTCTTGGGTTTATTTCATTTCTTATTATGATCACTGCTGCTACTATTTTGAAACCTCAGGGACTTATTGTAAATGACGCAAGTGAAATGGGATTGGCGCTAGAGCCACTATTCGGAAGTTGGTCTACTTTTGTATTCATGCTCGGGTTATTCGGTGCGTCATTCTCCTCCTTGATGGGAAATGCGACGATTGGGGGAGCATTACTCGCTGACGGTCTAGGCATAGGAAATAATCTAGCGAATATGAAAGTGAAATTGTTTATTATCCTGGTGATGCTTTTCGGATCTGCTATTGGGATTATTTTTGGATCAGCTCCTTTAAACTTAATCATTTTCGCTCAAGCAGTAACCATTTTAGTTGTGCCTTTCATTGCAATTGCTATTTTAGTTGTGGCCAACGATGAAAGCGTGATGGGGGAGCTCCGAAATAAGTGGTTAAGTAATATTTTAGGGGTTATTGGGTTGCTTGTTTTAATTTATTTAGCATTTAACAATATCAAAAATATCTTTTTTTCTTAAAAGGGTTGAATAGGGGGATATACGTTGAAAACAGTTGAAGAATTGGAAAACTTAATGACTGAACCATCCGCTGCATTGATAGAAGATATAGTGAAATTAGAAGGCAATATTATGATTTTAGGTATAGGTGGTAAGATGGGGCCTACACTTGCTATGATGGCAAAAAAAGCGATTGATAAGGCCGGTGTAGATAAAAAAGTAATCGGTGTTTCTCGGTTTTCAAATGGCACATTGAAAGAAGAGTTGGAAAGAGCTGGGATTGAAACAATTGCTACAGATCTGTTAGATGATGAAGAGCTTAAGCGTATACCTGTTGAAAAGAATGTGATTTATATGGCAGGCAATAAATTTGGAACTACGGGAAATGAACATTTTACGTGGGCAATGAATACTTACTTACCCGGAAGAGTAGCGGAGCATTTTAAAGGATCGAATATAGTTGCATTTTCTACTGGAAATGTATACCCTCTTGTACCGGTTGCTTTTGGCGGTTGTGATGAACTCCATCCAGTTGCACCAGTTGGTGAATATGGGCAGTCTTCTTTAGGAAGAGAAAGAGTTTTTACTTATTTTTCTCAAAAAGAAAAGACACCGCTAACCATTTTTAGATTGAATTATGCGATTGATATGAGGTATGGCGTATTACTAGAGATTGCCCGATCTGTCTACAATGAAGTGCCACTAGATTTATCTATGGGGCATGTAAACGTTATTTGGCAAGGGGATGCCAATGAATACGCAATTCGATCCCTATTGATAGCTAGCACACCTCCAACAATTATTAATGTCACAGGTCCGGAAACACTTTCAGTTAGATGGCTTGCAAATGAATTTGGACGTTTGTTCGGTAAAGAGCCAATTTTCGTAGGGAAAGAGGAAGAAAATGCTCTATTGAACAATTCCAGTAAAGCACATAAACTATTTGGCTATCCCCGTGTTTCCATAAGAGAGATGATAGAATGGACATCTAATTGGGTGGAGAATGACGGGGAAACGCTCAATAAGCCGACTCATTTCCAAGAGAGGAAGGGGGAATTTTAAATGACCCTATCACCAGAATTGAAGGAGCATTTGCATGAAGGAGCCTTTATCCCAGCGCACCCTCTTGCCTTAACGATTAATAAGCAGTTGGACGAGGAAGCACAGAGAAGATTGACAAGATACTATTTAGAAGCTGGTGTTGGTGGAATTGCGGTTGGAGTGCATACAACTCAATTTGAAATTCGGGATCCTTCCTTTAATCTATATGAAATCGTTTTAAGGTTAGCGATAGAGGAAGTGGAGAAAGCACAGTTGCAACGTCCATTCCTAAAAATAGCAGGGGTTTGCGGAGGCACGGAGCAGGCGATAAAAGAAACAAAAATAGCTAAATCTCTTGGTTACGATATAGTATTATTAAGCAACGGAGGATTAAACGAGTATTCCGAAAAGGAACTGCTCATCCGTACAGCAGAAGTCGCAAAAGAATTACCGGTGTTTGGTTTTTATCTGCAGCCAGCAGTTGGTGGTCGAGTTTTTAGTTATGACTTTTGGGAAAAGTTTGCGAATATACCGAATGTAGTAGGTATTAAAATGGCGCCTTTTAATCGATATCTTACATTAGATGTAATCAGGGCAGTTTGTGCTTCACCAAGACGCGACGAAATAGCACTTTATACGGGAAATGACGATAATATTATTACCGATTTGTTTACGATATATGATTTTGAATTAGACGGAAAACAAGCAACAAAACCAATCGTTGGTGGCCTACTAGGACACTGGTCGGTTTGGACATATGAAGCAGTAAAACTGTTTGAGCAACAGAAACTTGCCCATAATAAGGAGCAAGTGGATAAAAAGTGGTTTTCTATAGCTCAAAATGTAACAGATGCAAATTCTGCATTTTTTGATGCAAAAAATGATTTTAAAGGAAGCATCGCAGGCATCAATGAAGTTCTCACAAGACAAGGACTTCTCAAAGGGAACTGGTGTTTAATGGATCATGAAACTTTGAGTCCCGGTCAATCAGAAGAAATTGACCGAGTGTACGCAACCTATCCAGAACTGAATGACGATAAATTCGTGAAGTCTTTTCTAAACAACGAAATGGAAAAGTAAGTAATAGGAGGAGACACATTCTGTAGGATGTGTCTTTTCCTATTGGGAAGGTAGGGTTTTATGAAGACGGAAATAAAGGTAGGGGTAATTGGACCTCTTTGGATACGCGATTCACTTATACGATGTTTTGATCTCTTTCCTACTATCCAGCCTATCTTTCGGTTATCCGATAAGATAGAAGAAGCTAAGGATTTCACAGTTGAGCTGAGGGAAAAGGTTGATTGTTTATTTTATTCGGGAAGAATCCCGTACTTAGTTGCGAAAGAAGAGGTGCCCCATGATATTCCAGCGTTTTATATACCTTTGAAAGGTTCAGGATTATATCAGGCATTGTATAAATTGAAACGTAAACATAATTTCTCTTCTATAAGCTTCGATGGAATTCCAAATGAATATATCGAAATAGTAAAAAGTAATCTAGAAGAAACGTTTACCTATAGTAATTTTGAAGGCGTTATCTCCATGGAAAATTTAAGAGATGTGGTTAATTTTCATCTCAATAATATAGAAAAAGATTCTTCAACCGTTGTTGTCACCAGCTTGAAGTTAGTAAGTGAAACCTTGAACCAAAAAAATATAATTAATGAGTGGTTAAAGCCTGCAGAAGAAGATATCATTGTCGCCATAGAAAGAATGCTTCTTGGAACAAATCAGCGACAGCAAAAGGAAATGCAAATTATTTTTGGGAGAATTTTTATTGAAAACTCATCAGCTATTATGAATGAATTTATGACTGAACAGCAAGTACAAAAAAGAAATCATGACACTTATCGAATGTTACTTCATTTTGCAGAACAAATGAGTGGATATTTAACTGCACTTAGCAGTACTGAATATTTATTTGTCACGAATCGTGGAATATTTGAAAGGATTACCGAAGGATATAAGTCTCTACCTATTTTAAATGAGGTAAAAAAGAAGTTAGGAGTTCATTTATCTATAGGAATTGGTTTTGGATTTACTGCGCTAGAAGCGGGTTCTCATTCGAGGGTAGCACTTGTTCAAGCGCAAGAAAATGGGGGATCATCCTGTTTTATAGTTAGAGAGGATCGTAGTGTATTTGGTCCAATCGATTTAATAGCCCCCCTTAAGTATCCGTTAGCAGTCACTGATCAACTATTAATAAGCAAAGCAGAAACAATTGGGATGAGTGCAGCGAATATAGAAAAGACAATGGCATTAATAAAACGAAAAAAGAAAAATGAGTTTACTGCCCATGAATTAGCTACCGTTTTAGGAATAACCCCGAGAAGTGCCCATCGTATTGTACAGTCTTGGTTGGATGCAAAGTTAATAGAAGTAATAGGTATAGAAAAAATATCAAGAAGGGGGAGACCAAGACAAGTATTTTCTCTGCTTAATAAGGAGGAGAGCAACGTATGAAAATTGGCTTAATAGGACTCGACACTTCGCATAGTGAAATTTTCACGAGATTATTAAATGACAGGAACGATCCTTACTATGTAAAAGGGGCAAGAATTACGCATGCTATCCCTACTTTTTCAGAGGATTTACCAATCAGCAAAAGTCGTTTTCCTCAATATTTTGAAATAGTTATAAATAAATATGGGGTCATCCCAATAGACAATGTGGCAACATTTATGAACGCTGTCGATGCAGTAATCCTTGGGACAGTGGATGGTAGAAATCATTTAGACTGGTTCAAAAAAATTGTCGGATATGGAAAACCGGTTTTCATAGATAAACCAATCGTGATGAGCAGTGCAGAGATGAAAGAATTGATGAAGCTAAGCGCAGAACATCGTACACCGGTGATGAGTGCCTCCTCCTTACGATTCGCGGAATCTGTTAGTAGGATTGCGAATAAGGGAGATATCCAAAGTGGCTACTTCTTCGGCCCCACTCCGATGCAAGCACAAATGCCAGGCTACTTTTGGTATGGGATTCATCTAGTTGAAATGGTCGTAACCCTTTTTGGAACCGAGGTCGAACATATAAACTATGAAGTACATTCAGATTGTGAGCAGATACATTTCACCTTTGTAAATGGTAAACATGTAATTATAAGAGGAGAAAACGCATGGCATAATCGTTTTGGAGCAATCCTCCATTCTGAGGAACAGATACATTCATTACAATTATGGACAGAACAAAAGCCGTATTATGCGGGGCTAATCGAACATGTAGTAGCCTTTTTTAAAACAGGGGTAACCCCTGTCTCTTTAGAAGAAACAGCAAAAATCATTCACTTAATAGAAAATATTAACAAACTAAGGTGTGTTCCTGTGAAAAAAATTTAATAGAAAGCCTAGATAAACATTGGAACATCGCTGGATGTAGCGAATCATTTAAATTTAAAGTCTGTTCACAAAGAAGCTGATGAACGGACTTTTTTGTTGCATAAAAACATTTGGAGAGATTCACATTCCGAATGCATTTTCTGAAAATATTAGCTGGACCATCCAGGGACTTAACTATTTGCTAAGAATCAATGCTGATCTTTCCAAAGTACCAGTTTGGCAGCAAACTACCATTTTTCCTTCGAAACATTTATACTTAAAGAAGCCATGTGTTAATTAAGAAAGAAGGAAGTAAATTGAAATCAATTAATGAACAACTTTATGAATACCTAATTAACAATTCTAGAAATATTACAGAACGATGGTTCTCGGAGAAAGACAATTTTACTGGGGCTTTTTACTCGAACAATTCGAATCCACAAATAGATGACATTCTACTAGAACAACATGCTTTGACGATAAAAACTGTTGTCTCCGCATTTCTAGAGGGAAAGGGTTCTTTAGAGGAGCAACAATTGCTATGGGCTGAGACAGTAGCTAAAAGTAGAATTGAAAATAATACGCCTATACATGAAGTCATTGAGGCTTTAAACAAAACCCGTGAAACTATATGGGGGTTTGTTAGTCTCTTTGCAAAAGAACATGAAGAGCTAGTGTCCAAAACAGATATTATAAAATGGAGTGTAATATACAATACATCTTTTGATCATCTTATCTATCTGTTTTCAGAAAAATACTATGAGCTATCCAATAATCGTTTGACTGCACAACAAACATTAATAAATGAATTGGGCACTCCAGTTATCCCAATTTTAGAAAGGGTAGCTGTGTTACCAATTGTAGGTGATATTGATACGAGCCGAGCAAAAGCATTACTACAAGAAGTGCCACAAAAGTGTTCTGCTCTTGGAATTGAACAGCTTTTTATTGATATTTCTGCTGTCCCGATAATGGACACGATGGTAGCCAACGAAATGTTTCAATTGATGGATATTCTTAACTTACTCGGCATCCAAACTTATATGTCCGGTATTCGTCCAGAAATAGCCCAAACTTCCATTCAGTTAGGACTCGATTTTAGCAGTATACCAACATTCAGTTCGTTAAAACAGGCGTTGTTCATGACTGGTGTTTATAAAAATATTTAGGTGAATCAGAAACTGCCCTCATTTGTTAGTTTGTCTAATAGATGGGGGCTTTTTTGATTTTACCAAGAAACATTAATCATTCAAAAAATCAATAAAAGCTTTAACTTGAGCTAACTCTAGAGCAGTATCCCGATAAAATATCCATGTATTTCTTAGTAAATACTTATTGTCATCTAAAACAATAGGAGCAATATACAAGTCCTCATCATTCTTAATACAAATCTCTGGTAGAATAGCGTATCCTAGACCATTTAGAACCAGTTCCTTGCATGTATCAAGCCGGTCTACTTCCATCGATATCATTGGTGGAACCGAATACGTTTCTTGCCACCAGTTTTCAATTGTATTTTTTAACGAATGGTCCGTTTGGTAATTCACTCTCGGTAGGTATGGAAGTTCGTCGAATGCTATTTTTTTACTAGAAGCGATGCATATCTTTTCTTCCCGTAATAAGATTTTATTTTCCTTCCAGCTATAATCTCCTCTCACAATTCCAAGATGCGATTCTTCTTTTTGAAGCATTTGATGAATGTCGGAGCTCCAACCTGTTTTTAAATTTACCTCAACTTCAGGGTATATGGACAAAAATTCTTTCAATAAAGAAGGTAGCTCATAACGAGCAAATAGACCAGACACAGCTAATCTAAGTGTACCTTTTATGGTGTTGTCCATGTTTAAAATCTCTTCTTTTGTTTTGCGTAATTGATCAATCATGTTCTGAGCGTATTGGACAAGAAATTCTCCTTTTACCGTAAACTCGACCCCTTTTTTTCCTCTCGATACGATCTTGGAATCGAATTCTTTTTCCATCTGCTGTATTCGATAAGTTAAAGCAGGCTGTGAAATATAAAGCCGCCCAGCTGCTTTTGTTATATTCTTCTCTTCATAAAGCGTCGTTAATATATGCCAATCTTTTTCATCCAAAAAATGTCCACCTCACCAAAACAAAATATTCAATCAATTAATTTCATCATATCACTTGATAACTTATTAATAAAATTCTTTTATGGATGAAAATAAAAAAACGATATTATATTTATCTCTCATTTTACTCTACTATAACGTTAAGAGTTATGAAGGAGGGGTCGAAATGTCACATACACAAAGTTATGATGTAGTGGTAGTTGGAGCAGGGAATGCAGCTTTATGTTCGGCGATTGCTGCAAAAGAGGGTGGAGCGAATGTTCTTGTCTTGGAAAGAGGACCTGAGGAAAAACGTGGAGGGAACTCCTTTTTTACAGATGGGGCAATTCGTGTTGCTTATAATAATTTAGAAGCTATCCGAAAAATTATTCCAGAATTGACAGATGAAGAAGCAGATCTAATCATGATGCCCGAATACGGTGAAAGTGATTATTATGATGATCTGATGCGCGTTACAGGAGGAAAAAGTAATCCTGGACTTGCGAAACAGTTAGTTTCTAAATCTTATGAAACGATTGCATGGATGCGAGATCAAGGTATCAAATTTGAGTTGAACTATGAAAATCAATCCTTTATACAAGATGGTAAACGCCACTTTTGGGGCGGTCTGCCTATTAAAACAGAAGACAAAGGTGTAGGACTAATGAAGCAACTTTTCACTAAAGTGAAGGAGCTCGAAATCGATATATGGTATGAATCGCGAGCGGTGAAATTAATAAAAGAGAACAACCAAATTACGGGTATTGTAGTGGAGAAAGATAACGAGAAAGTTACAGTAAATACAGTCGGTGTCATTTTAGCTTGCGGTAGTTTCGAGGCAAATAAGAAATTGAGAAGCGAACATATCGGTGAAGAATGGGAAGCTGCCATTGTCCGTGGGACTGAATTTAATACAGGTGATGGTATTTTCATGGCTTTAGAAGTTGGAGCTCAAAAATTTGGAGAATGGTCCGGCTGCCATTCGATTGGAACAGATTCAAACGCACCGATTGTGGGAGACTTTACAAAACCGGGTGATATTTTTAAAAAGCATTCGTATCCTTACAGCATTATGCTGAATAATGACGGTAAACGTTTTGTAGATGAAGGAGCAGATTTACGGAATTATACGTATGCCAAATATGGTCGCGAAGTATTAAAACAACCAGGACATGTAGCTTACCAAATTTATGATGCTCAAGTTCGCCCGATGCTGCGGAAAGAATATGACTTGGAAGAAGCAACTTTCTATCAAGCCGATACGCTAGAAGAACTTGCAAATTTATTGCCAGTAGCTCAAAAACAATTTCTAAAAACGATTGAAGAGTATAACAAGGCAGTGCAGGAAGGCGATTACAAGCCGGCAGAGAAAGATGGAAAAGGAACGAAAGGAATTACTCCACCAAAATCGAACTGGGCACTCCGAATTGAGAAATCGCCATTCTACGCTTTCCCTGTAACATGTGGTATCACCTTCTCGTTTGGTGGATTACATGTAAATACCTCGGGAGAAGTATTGAATAAAGAAGAACAGCCGATTAAAGGACTGTTTGCGGCTGGTGAAATGATTGGTGGAATCTTTTACGAAAACTATCCAGGCGGATCTGGTCTGATGTCTGGTGCCGTTTATGGAAAATTAGCAGGTACATCTGCCGCGCAGTATATCCTAGGCAAAAATGCGGAGCTGGTGAACTAATCTTATACGAATAGAATTCTCCCTGATTATAGCGTCGGGGAGAATTCATTTAACTAAGTATGTATACGCTTTCAAAGCTTACTAGAAAAATGGAGATTCATACTATCTGAAGGGGTGAAGTAGTAATGATGAAAACGGCAAAATGGAAAGGAATTTTACTTGGAACAGTTATGGCGTTAGGCTTAGCGGGATGTAGCGGATCTGAGGGGAATACCGCTAGTGGAGCTAATAAAAATGCGTACCCAGAAAAAGCAATTGTTGTCGTAGCACCTTCTGGACCAGGGGGAGGTTGGGATAGAACAGCTCGAACATTTACGAAAGTGATGACAGATGCCAAGCTTGTGGATGGAAGTATGACGGTCGAAAATAAGCCGGGCGGTGGAGGCACTGTCTTCCTCGCTAGTTATGTTACACAAGAAGCTAAAAATGATTACAAATTATTCACAGGTTCACCTCCTGTTCTAATCAATCATTTGAAAAAAGAAGGGAATAGCCCATTTGGACATAACGATACGACACCTCTTGCCCAATTAACAAAAGATTATGGCTCCATTGTGGTTAGAGCAGATTCTAAGTATAATGATCTCCAAGCATTATTAGATGATTTAAAAAAGGATCCTACCTCTCTTTCATTTGCAGGAGGATCAGGCCCTGGTTCGATGTATCATTTAGTTTCCATATTACCTGCGTATAAGACTGGAATAGATCACAAATCCATCAAATACGTCTCGTATGATGGCACCGGCGAAGCCATGACTGCTTTATTAGGTGGTAATGCGGATGTACTTGCAACAGATGCTTCATCTGTAACTCAGTATGTAAAAGCTGGAGAAGTAAAAGTGCTTGCGGTCGCTTCTCCGGAGCGGATGGGAGGAGAACTGAAAGACGTCCCGACTATGAATGAACTAGGAATCGATGCGGAATTTATGATTTGGCGAGGAATCTTTGGACCAAAAGAAATGAGTGAGGGTGCGCTTAGCTACTGGAATGAGAAGATTCAACAAATGGTAGAAACAGAAGAATGGAAAACAGCAATGACAAGTGCCGGTTGGGAAAGTGACTATAAAAACTCAGAAGACTTTAAAGAATTTTTAAATCAGCAGAATGATCAAATTGCGGAACTGCTTAACGCACTAGATATGGCCAAATAGTTTTCTTTTTTTGATCTAAGCGTACGAGTCAAGCAAAACTGTTCTTATTAAAAAAATGTCCTTATGTAAGAAACAATCTAGTCTTGTTTCTCACATAGGGACGTTTTTAGTAAGTCGGCAAATTTAGATGCAGTTAGTGGTTTAGAGAACAAGTAACCTTGAATAATATTGCAATTGTATTTTTGTAATACTTGCAGCTGTTCATTCGTTTCAACGCCTTCAGCAATTACTTCCATCTTTAGCTGGTGTGACAGTTGGATAATCATATTCACTATAAAATTGGAATCCTCTTCATGTGAACTACTTAAATCACGAATAAAAGAACGGTCAATTTTAAGGATATCTAGTTTTCCTTTGAAACGATTAAGATAGGAAAGGGAAGAGTAACCTGTTCCAAAATCGTCTAGGGCGATTTTAATACCTAAATTTCTAAGTTCATCTAATACAGAAAAAACAATTTCCTCATTTTCTAACAGAGATGTCTCTGTTATTTCTATTTCTAAGTATTGAGGTTCTAGTTTCGTATCTTTCAACGTCTGAACTATATTGCAAATTAAATCTCTTTCTAAAAAGCGAGATGCAGATAAATTAATTGAAATAGGAATCATCGGAAGTTGCGCTTCTTGCCAAGCTTTATTTTGAGCACAAGCTGTTTGTTTCACCCATTTACCTATCTCATTTATTATTCCCGTTTTCTCAGCTAAAGGAATAAATTCATTTGGTGAAATAATTCCCCATTTAGGATGATTCCATCTTATAAGAGCTTCGGCTCCTATAATTTGATTGGTTTTAGCATTGATTTTTGGTTGGTAGTATAATTCTAATTGGTTTTGCTCAATTGCATATGGAAGGCTAGACTCTAGAGAAAATGATTTATTTAGTTGGGAATGGATGATATTTGAGCTATATTGCGATAGTGTAGGATTATATTGTTGAAGATTTGCTTTAGATTCCATAGTCTTTCTCCTTATATGTTTAGTTTATGAGCGCTTCCAACAGAATGTCCAGTTGAACTAAGTACTTAGCTAAGATCAACTGGATTTCTACAAGTGGGAAATGTTTTTTCTTGAACTATTAGAAAAATCTAATAGAATTAATTAATGAATGGTAGATCTAAGGTTGTAATTGGACCTTTAACTTTTGGTTGAGCAGTCTCATTACCGATGTTTGAATAAAGTACTACAGATAGAACAAATAGGACAACCAATACTTTTTTAAACTTTTTCATGTTTTTTTACCTTCCTTTTCATAATAATATGGGGTGATTCTTTGGAAATGAAATACTTAGGTTTAGAAATTAGCAAACTTAGAGCTGAAATGGGGATGTCCCAGAAGGAGCTCGCAAGTAATATTTGTACACAGTCGACTATAAGTAGAATTGAAGCAGGAGAAGTATATCCGGCAATAGATACATTATTAAAAATCGCATTAAAACTACAAGTTCCAGTCGAATACTTCATAGAAATGTTATTTCATAAAAATGTACTAGAAAGTGAAAAGCTAATAAAAGATATTGAGTTTCATTTAAAAGAGCATGATTATAAAAAAGTTCTTTCGATCCTTAGCAATAAAAAGATGGATGGAGATAATATTTGGTTAAATTTTTATCTAGACTATATTTTACATACATCTCATTACTACTTAAAAATGATTTCTCCAGAAGAATGCATTCTAAAGTTAAAGAGCATTTTAAACTTTTCCAATCAAACTACAATACAGTTCCGATTTTTGCATATAAAAATTAACAATACAATTGCTAATGTATATGGAGAGAATGGAGAAAGTCAAAAATGTTTATTCCACTATAATAAAATCTTAAAAGAGCATATGCATAAAAATTATAACGATCATAAGATTTTTGAAACCCTTATTACTGTATTATTCAACAAATGTAAAATACTTTACGATATACAAGACTTCGATGTAGCTTTAGAAACTGCAAATCAAGGGATACAAAAATCAAAAGAGACGTCTTTTTTCTTTTTGGTTGGTCAATTTTTATACTACAAAGGTCAGTGCTTAGAAAAAATGAATGTTGCTATTGTAGAAATCAAAGAAGTATATAAGCAAGCATTGTTTTTCTTTGAATTCCTCGAACTTCCTTTTTACATCAGTGCAATTAAACAAAATAAAAAACAATACTTAGACTAAATTAAGAAGACTTATGTGGCGAACATTAACATGCTATTTGCTAAAGGATAAATAGTTTCTCCAAACTAATATTAAGATGTTGTACTCCTTAAATAAATTGCAATAAGAATAATTGAGTGTTTACAAGAGGTACAAAATACTTAATAATTTCTGTGTAAAATATCTTTTGCATTTCAAATATACTAAATTTGATAAGAAAAATCTCTAGAATATGCATAAATGGATATTTTCCTCTTTAAGCTTGCACTTTATGTCGAACTTTGTCCCTGTATTTGAAAAAAAGATTTTTAAAAAAGATGTTTAAATGATTTTGAGTGGGGTACATAAATAATACAAGGCGGAACTACCGTAGGAAGGGACTGGTAAACGATGCGTTTACAAGAGACTCCAAAGGATGATTTGCACAGCCTTGGCGGAAAATTTGCTTTACTGGCGAAAGGCACTCTCGTCGGGAACCGATATATTTAGGTTCTGATCCAAAGAGTATGATCGGCAAGTGAAAGAAAAGTTTTTTGTGGAAGTGCACCTTGATGTCTGATGATGTTTCAGACAAAGTGAACTGCACTGACGAGATGAAAGTTAACATTGTCAGTAACGTTTTAACAAAGTAACATTAGCGAATTTTCCGAGCGTATCCCCATTTAGGGGAAAGAAGAAAGCGTAGTCCAATTAGGATTACGCTTTTTCTTTTCTTTTGTAGTACATCTGAAGATATTAATCTATAGCGTGTATAGAATTTTTTTAAAAAAAGATGTTTAACTAATATGAGGCGGGGTATATAAATAATACAAGGCGGAACTACCGTAGGAAGGGACTGGTAAACGATGTGTTTACAAGAGACTCCAAAGGATGATTTGCACAGCCTTGGCGGAAAATTTGCTTTACTGGCGAAAGGCACTCTCGTCGGGAACCGATATATTTAGGTTCTGATCCAAAGAGTATGATCGGCAAGTGAAAGAAAAGTTTTTTGTGGAAGTGCACCTTGATGTCTGATGGTTTTTCAGACAAAGTGAACTGCACTGACGAGATGAAAGTTAATATTGTCAGTAACGGTTTAACAAAGCAACAATAGCGAATTTTCCGAGTGTATCCCCATTTAGGGGAAAGAAGAAAGCGTAGTCCAATTAGGATTACGCTTTTTTCTTTCCATATGTAAAAATGTACTGTATTGGGTAATCTATAGTTATGTGGATTTAATAGTTTGGAGGATTGGTGATGATTGTTTTAATTGAATGTATTTATAGGACTCCTAAAGGTGTGGAAACTACCTTCCGTTCGGAAGAGATGCCGGCAACTCAAGCCCTACTTGTGGCAGAGGACTTGGAGAAAATAGGTCGTGCAAAGAATGTGATTTTCATTGATCGTTTTGATAGTTCGTGGACGATAAAAGAGCTGAAAGGCTATTTGAAAGGAATCGAAACGGAACCACATAATGTGACCGTTTATTTTGACGGTGGTTTCGACCGAGCGACTAGTAGTTCAGGCTTGGGGTGTGTTATTTATTATGAGCAAAGTGGAAAGTCATATCGATTGAGAAGAAACTCGTTTGCTACCGAGCTTGTATCCAATAATGAGGCCGAATATGCAGCGTTTTATCTAAGCCTGCAAGAGCTTGAAATTCTAGGGGTTCATCATTTACCAGTCCGCTTCATTGGAGATTCACAGGTCGTGATTAATCATTTGAGTGAAGAATGGCCAGTGATAGAAAAGGATTTATCTAGTTGGGCAGATCGTATTGAAGCTAAAATGAAAGACTTAGGTATTCAGCCAGAATACGAATTGGTCCCAAGAAAAGCAAATGCGGAAGCGGATCGGTTGGCCACCCAAGCACTGAATGGTATTGAAATTACGGGGACTAGTGAGATGGATAAAAACTAGCTATTGGAGAAACTAAAAAATCCTTTCTCAGTTACACAAAGACTGTGGAAGGATTTTTTGCTTTATCTCCTTTCTATAGCTCGCTACATTTATTTCAATAATAGAGTTGTGTCTCTGAAAGGGAAAAGCTATTATTATAACAGTTGTAGTTCTATTCTAATAACATTGATATAGGTACTTATGCATACTATAGAATGGGTGAAGGAGGGATTAATAGTGAAGAAAATTTTATCGTTTGTATTAGTGGGAGCGCTTGCTCTTTCTAGTGTGTGGACTCCTACAGCACAGGCAGAGAATAAGAAAGTCGATTATGTAGCATTAGGTGATTCCCTAGCAGCTGGTCATACCCCATATGGGATTAAGATTGGCAGGGGCTTCACAGATATTATTAGTGAAGAGCTCGCTAAAAAAGATATGTTAGCGTCTTTTAACAAAAACTTTGCAATGACGGGAGAAACGAGCGTTGGCTTGTTGGAAACATTAAAGCGTGCTGAGGTACAGCAAGCTTTAAAAGAGGCAGAACTGGTTACGATTATTAGCGGTGCCAACGATTTTATAGATGAAATGTACAATCCAGAGGATGAAAGTATTAATACAGATCTTGCGACAGCGTCGACATTATTAAATAAAGTAGCTAGTAATTTGACTGCTGCTATTCAACAAGTGAAAGCACTCAACCCCGAAGCGGAAATTTATTTATTTGGTTATTATTTTCCGTTACCTCATATAGCGGATAATGGGGTCAAGCAACAGTTGAAACTCGCTTTTAGTTTTGTAAATAGTAGAATGGCTGAAATCGCGAAAAGAGAGAATGTACATTTTGTGGAAATAGCAATTGCTTTTGATGTAAATGGCACTTCCTACTTGGAAAACCCAAAGGACATTCATCCAAATGAAGCAGGGTATCAAGTATTGGCTGACCAATTTCTACAAAATTATTTGATGCATGTACAGGTTCCAAAAGACAGCCCGAAAGTAATGTGGGGGAAAACTGAGCTTAAAATTGGTCAAATCGGTAAAGTAACGATTCTTCAAGATACTTATCTAATGAAAATAGAAACAGATGGCTCTTTATCTACTATTCGAACATTGAAAAAGGGAGAAGAGTATCGAGTTTACAGCTATAAAGGGCAACAGAATGGGCTTTATGGTTTAGGGGGAAGTAGCTTTGTTCAAAAGAACGCGGCAATTCGTTACGAAACTCCATCTAAAGCAAAGCTAGCATTATTACAAAAGAAGAACTGAGTAGAAAAAAGCGACTGAAACTTCAGCCGCTTTTTTAGTCTTTTGCATTATGGTTGGTATTTTGTTGTTTTGCAGGTGATTGGTTATTTGCTTCTGGTAAAGATTCTTCTTTTTCAGGAAGCTTTTTTTGTTGAGATTTTGGAAAGGCATTTTTTGCTGCTGATTTAGAATCGGGCTCTTGTACTTTTTCATTGTAATACTGAACGCTTGTCATGGCTCCTTCTTCTACCATACGATTGTCGTCTGGGTCTTTAGGATCTGAGAAACCAGCTTTCGTCATTTGTGTTGGCTTATGTTTTTTTGTATCCGTATAAGAATTGATTTTTGTTTTTGTATTTTTCAAAGTTGTGATTGCTTGGTCTCTATTTTCAATTTTAGTGAAATAGGCATATGATAATGCGGCAATTCCTCCAATTAATAAGGCACATCTAGTTTTATTCATCTTCGTCACTCCCTAAATGTAATGTATTGTTTTTATATGATACCCATTTCAAATAGCCGCCAAACATTTTCGAGAGTGGCAATTTCTAAATTAATGATTACTGATAGCCTATTTAGTCTGTTGGAAAAATAGTGTAAAATAGTAATTTAGCTTATGTATAAAAGGAGAAAAAAGAAGCATGACAGGAAAGACTCACATCATTGGCGGTATTACAGCAAGTCTTGCTTTTGCCCAAACTTCAAATTATGAAACCGTCCTTTTAGTTGGCGCTGGCGTTGTCGGTTCTTTGATTCCAGATATTTGCCACGGAGGTAGTAAAATCGGGCGGAAACTGCCTTTACTCTCTAAAATTATTAGCACCCTTTTTGGTCACCGTTCCTTTACGCATAGTTTATTGTTTTTGTTTCTTATTGGGATACTTTTAAAGTCATTCGTAACAAATGAATCTATCGTAGCGGGAATCATAGTAGGAATGGCCAGCCATTATATTTTGGATATGGCTACGAAAAACGGGATCAAATTATTGTATCCGATTAAAGTAACGGTGCGTTTTCCGATTACAACGAAAACTGGAGGAGCAGTGGAAGATGTAGTGTTTGCTGCATTATCGCTACTTACGGTTTATTATGGATATGGAGTTTTTACTAGTTATTTTTAGTTTTGTAAAAAAAATCTATAAAATGAAAAAAGCTATTTCACTTAGGTTTCTATGTGAAATAGCTTTTTTATTAAAGTAAAATTATTTCTGCGGTAATTTTCATAGATTTCAAAATATTCTGTTTGTGTTAAAACTCTATTTTAATTATAATAAAGTAGTTGCTTGATTATTCTATTTATTAAATGAAATTGTAAGTTATTAAATAGAATATGCCTAGCAGAAATAATACTAGGAGGGAAATTATGAAGAGGAATATGGTAAAAAAGTCTGTAGTTGCAACAGTTCTTGCAACGTCCTTATTAACTTCAACAAGTGTTAGTTTCGCAAATAATTCTTTGCAAGAAATTGTCGACCAGGCGAGAAAAGATATGAAAGAAGCAGCTTATGCTTATGTAGTACCTTCACAAAATGGAAAACTCGCAACAAGTTTAGATTTGTATCCTGCATTGAATTCGGCAAAAGCAAATTACCAAAAAGCTAGAAAAGCAATCTTGAAATCAAATGCAAAAAATAAGGATACTTTGTTAAAAGATTTAGATGCTTTATATGAAGAACGTATAACAAAAGGAATTATACCTTATATTGACGCTTACAATTATGCAGACAAATATCTAACGCCGATTATGGCAGATCTTAAAAAGGCTGAGTCAGAAAAAGACTGGGCAAAAGTGGAGAATTTATATCACAAGCTATCCGTTCAATTAAAAAGCCGTACAGCGATTCTTTATCGTTTTACAGGTAAAGCTCCAAGGGATTTATTGTTAAAACAATATAAAGACCCTGCAAACCTTAAACGTGATCAGTTAATGGTACCGGTAACTGTTTATATGAAAGTACTAGAAGCAGATAAATTATTAGCAGCGGGAAAAACTGCTGAAGCTATAAAAGTTTTAGAGACGATTAAACCTTTACTCTATAGATTGCCAGCTACTGAACATCTTCCGATGGTGAAAGAATTATTAGAAAAAGTAGAAGCGGTAAGTAAAAAAGCAGGGGTTGTCATCCTAACACCTACTACCCCACCTACTACTCCACCTACTACTGGTGGCGGAGGTAATAACGGCGGTGGAAACAGTGGAGGCGGTGACGGTAATACTGGCTCAAACTTTAATTTATCCTTGATGCATACCAACGATACACACGCAAACTTGGATAATGTAGCGAAACGTGTTACAGCGGTCAAGGATGTTCGTAAAGCAAAACCATCTGCACTATTAATAGATGCAGGAGATGTCTTCTCCGGAACTTTATATTTTAATGAATTTAAGGGGCAAGCTGATTTAGAATTTATGAACTTGATGAAATATGATGTGATGACTCTTGGGAACCACGAGTTTGATCTTGGCTCAGGATCGGAAGGTCACAAAGCATTAGCAGAGTTTATCAAAAAAGCTAATTTCCCAATTGTAAGCTCTAATGTAGACTTTTCACAAGATGAACATTTAAAAGGTCTTTTTAATGTGAAGATATCAAGTGATGCGAAAAATAGTCAAATTTATAGCGGTATTATAAAAGTTGTAGATGGGCAAAAAGTAGGGTTGTTCGGCTTAACAACAGCAGAAACAAAAGATATTTCAAGCCCTGAAAAGGTAACTTTTACTGACTATGTAAAAGCAGCTCAAACAATGGTAGATGAGTTCCAAAAGCAAGGAGTTAACAAAGTTATTGCGGTAACTCACCTAGGTTATGATGATAATCCAGCTTATGACAATGACTTGCAATTGGCAGCAAAAGTTACAGGAATCGATGTAATTGTAGGCGGGCACAGTCATACAAAGCTAGAAAAACCGGTTGTAGTAAATAAAGATCTTAATGGCAAAGCAAAAGACCCGACAGTTATTGTGCAGGCGTATCAATATAGTGAATATTTAGGAACATTGGATGTAGAGTTTGATAAATATGGAAGAGTAATAAAACATGCTGGCGATTTAATAAGTATCAATGCAAAACAAGAGGATGCAGAAGCAGCTGAATCGTTGAAAAAATACTCGGATAAAATCAAAGAGTTGAAAGAACAGCCTACTGGTGCAACAGCTGTAAAAGCTTTAGAAAACCCTAGATCAAGTGCAGATAGTAATGTTAGTGTAAGAAGTAATGAAACTCCACTTGGAAATCTGATTACAGATGGCATGCTAAATAAAGCAAAAGTGTATAACGAAGATGTCGTTATGGCATTCCAAAATGGTGGAGGGATAAGAGCAGGGATTAACCAAGGTCCGATAACAGTAGGTGAAGTTATTACAGTACTTCCATTTGGAAATACATTAGCGACAGTAGAGCTAACTGGTGCAGAATTAAAAGCAACATTTGAAACTAGTTTTAAAGAATTTCCTAAAGAAAATGGTGGCTTCCTTCATGTATCTGGTGCAAAAGTAGAATTCGATTCATCTAAGCAGGTAGGAAAGCGTGTAGTTTCTATTAAATATAAAGCGGCAAATGATAGCTTTTTAGAAATTAAAGATGACGAAAAATATGTAGTTGCAACCAATGCCTTTACAGCAAAAGGTGGAGATGGCTACGATGTGCTGAAAAAAGCATATGAAGAGGGAAGAGTTACAGATTTAGGGCTTTCTGACTGGGAGAACTTACGTGAACATATTGCAAGCCTAGTAAATGTTGATCCAAAAGTAGAGGATCGTATCGTTGACATTGCAAGTAAAGGCCCTGGCACTGAACTTCCAGGAGGAGAGATTGCAGCAGAAGATTTCTCTGGTACACCAGAAGCACTGAAAGTATATAATGGCGACGTTACAGTATCAGTGACCGATGTTGCTAAACTTGAAAATGCAGTAATCAAAGGTGACTTGATTCTTAAAGGTAATCCAAGCGGAAGCATTTCTTTTTCTAATATTACAGTTGAAGGGGATGCAGACTTTACTGGACTAGGCGGGAAAACAGTGAATTTTGACGGTATAACAATTATTGGTGAAATGATTCTTTGATAGTTTGTAAGTTGTTCTTCGTAATTTTTAAAGGCTTTGTAGAATAATTAATTTACTAAAAATCCCTACTTAAAAAGGAGAATTCTCAGATGAGTAAAAGGAATTGGAAAAAGCCTATAAATGCTTTTTTATCCGCTGGTCTTGTAGCCGGATTAATAATTCCGGCAATCCCAACTAATGCTGTAGCGGCTACAAATGCATCTGATCTAATTATTTCAGAGTATATAGAAGGTAGTAGCTTTAATAAGGCAATAGAAATATACAATGGAACGGGAGCTACAGTTGATTTAAGTGCTTATACACTTGAGCTTCATACCAATGGAGCGGCTACAGCAGGAAACAAAGTAACATTATCGGGTAGCTTAGCTAATGATGGCACCTATGTAGTGCATCATAAAGATGCAAATGCCGATATAAAAAGCAAAGGGAATCAAATAGATTCAACTGTTATTAATTTTAATGGTGATGATCCCATTGTTTTAAGAAAATCAGGTGAAGTGATTGATTCCATTGGACAGGCAAACGGTTCTAAGATAAATTTTGGCGTGGATGTTACACTAGTTCGCAAAAGTTCGGTTAAGACAGGTGATAGAATAATTGATAATACATTTGATCCATCTGTAGAATGGACGACGCTTCCCAAGGACGATTCTTCTAATTTAGGTTCACACATAATGGATAGTGATGGTCCTGGACCGATAGAAAATAAAGTTGATACCGTAACAGTGTCGACGCCACCTTCAAGCGTTCCAAAAAACACTGAAATTATTCTATCAACAAAAACAGAAGGAGCAACAATTTATTACACAACTAATGGGTCAGAACCAACAGTATCAAGTACTAAATACGAAGCTCCAATCGTCATTGATAAAGATATGACGGTAAAAGCTATCGCTATAAAAGAAGGACTTGAAAACAGTGCGGTTGCTGAGTTTAGTTATACAGTATCAAGTGAAGAAGGGACAGTATCAATAGCAGAGGCACGTGCTACAGCGCTTGGTCAGACAGTAACTGTTAAAGGAATTGTAGCTGCAAACTTAAAGAATACTATTTCGATTCAAGATTCTACAGGTGGTATTGCCGTACGCCCTACTAGCCTGCCTTTAACTGTAGGGGATGAAGTGGTCCTCACTGGTAAATTAGCAGATTATCGGGGACTTCTTCAATTAGATGGGGCAACTATTGTGAATAAGTCAGGGAATGTAGGAGCACCATCACCAAAAATAGTTACAGGTGCAGAAGTATCTGAAAACAATGAATCACTTCTCGTGCAAGCAAATAATATTACATTGAAATCAGTAAATGCAGGAAACTATACAGCAACTGATGGAGTAACTGAATTCATTGTCCGTGATGAAAATGGTTCTTTAGGTTTGCTTGTTGGTAACACATATGAATCTATTACTGGTATTGTTCAACAGTTTGATTCAGATTACCAAATCATCCCTCGGTCAGTGCAAGATATTGTTTCCGATAGTTCTATTTTGCAACCGGTTATAGCAAATCCAGGTAGTGGAACATTTGTCGGCGGTACAAAAGTAACGTTGTCCACTACAACTGCAGGTGCTGAAGTTTATTACACAGTAGATGGAACTGAACCGACAAAAGAAAGCACCAAATATACTGCACCTATCGAGATTAAAAAAGATACAACAATTAAAGCTGTAGCAATAACTGCTGAGGGATCTTCTGAAGTGAAGTCTTTTGTTTATAAGATTACGGATAGTCTTCAAATTCATGATATTCAAGGAGCGGGTCACGCTACTTCATTCGATGGTCAAACTGTAGAAGGGATTCAAGGGATTGTTACTTACTCATTTGAATTAAGTGGTTCAACTTATTATCATATCCAAACACCGGATGAGTTAGCGGATAATAATCCCAATACCTCCGAGGCAATTTTACTTTATAGTGGTAAGAACAAGTGGCCAATTAAAGTAGGTGATTTGGTATCCGTTACTGGTAAGGTAAGTGAATATGCATACGATGGTTATGATGATCGTCAAACGACAGACTTGAAAACAACGCAAATCAACGTTCGAAATGATCAAGGTGGAAAAGTTGAAGTTTTGAAAAATGGTGTTGCTTTACCATCTCCAATCATCATCGATGAAACAAAAATGGCATTAGCAAAAATTGATAGTGATAACCTAACTGTATTCAATCCTACTGTAGATGCAATTGATTTCTGGGAAAGCATTGAAGGAATGCGAGTGGAAGTTGGAAATGTGAAAGCAGTTGCACCGCAAGAGCATGGAGACCTTGTTACACTTCTAGAAAAAGCGCCAACGAATTCTCTTCATGGCGGTGTATTGTATGAAGAGGGTAACCAAAATCCGAATCGTATACAATTCCGTTTAGAACCTAATGGTCCTGGGCGTGATTTTGAAGTAGCAACGGGGGATAAGTTTAACGGTCCGATTACTGGAGTAGTAGGTTATTCATTCCAAAACTTTAAAATCTATGTTTCTTTAGATGAAATGAAAGCTGCTCATACAAAGGGAACTGCAAAACCTGAGAAGACAACAATTGCTAAAGCAGAAGATAAATTAACGATTGCGTCTTATAACTTAGAGAACTTCTCAAACAATACAAAATCTACTTCCAATGATAAAGCTAGTAAATTAGCAAGAGCAATCGCTAATGACATGCAAAGTCCTGATATTGTTGGAGTGACGGAAGTTCAAGATAATAATGGGGAAGATTCTGGAGACTCAAAAGCAAACCAAAGCTATGCAAGATTGATTGCAGCAATAAAAGCTGCGGACGGAGCACAATATGAGTATGTGAATATTGACCCAGTAAACAATCAAGATGGTGGGGCGCCAAATGCCAATATCCGTGTTGGGTTCCTTTATAATCCGGAACGCGTGAAATTAACAGAAGGTATCTCTTCTGGAAATGCGACTACAGCTGTAGGTTACCAAGATGGTAAGTTAACACTTAATCCAGGACGCATTGACCCTACAAACAGCGCATTTAATAGCAGCCGTAAACCATTAGCAGCACAATTTGATTTTAAAGGTGAAAGTGTTATTGTAATAGCGAATCACTGGAATTCGAAGTCTGGAGATACTCCTTTATTTGGATCTATTCAACCTCCGAAATATGTTAGTGAAGCGCAACGCCATAAAATTGCGAATATCGTATATAACTTTGTAGATGATATTAAAACGAAAAATCCAGATGCAAATGTTGTTTCTTTAGGAGACTTTAATGATTATCAATTCTCTCAATCTTTAAGAATCCATGAAGGCAGTCTAATGACAAATATGATTAACAAAGTAGAAACTGCTGACCGTTACACCTATTTGTATCAAGGTAATTCACAAGTTTTAGATCATATTTTAGTTACTAAGAACTTAGAACGAAAAACAAAGATCGATATTCTTCATATAAACGCAGACTTTACGGATATGGCTGGACGCGCAAGCGATCATGATCCAGTAATGGTTCAAATCGATTTACTATCTGAAGATGTAGAAGAACCGATTAAAGCAGAAAAAGAATATGACTTTAAAAATCTTAAAACTAAGAAATTGACGATTGGGCAACCAAGCGTATCAGTTAAACTCGATGACAAGTCAGTTATTACAGAAGGGATTCTTTTCACAGGAGCTTACGCAGAATTCCAAGGTGAAGGTTTTGCGAAGCATTCTGTAACGATCAAACCTGTAAATGTTGGCGCAATTATTGATTTCAAAGGAACAAACGTACAGAAGTTAATTATTGACGGTACTAATGTAAAAGAAATTCGCGGAGCTGAAAACATTCAAGAAATTGAATTTATTAATGGTGCAAGTGCAGAAACTATTAAATTCACAAATGTTAAAGGGGGACCCATTGAGGTTCCTTCTTTACCCGGTGAAAATAAAGCCCCGATTGTAAAAAAAGCTATCGCTAACTTGGACATCAAAGATGGAGAAACAGCATCTATCTTATTGACAGAACATTTTTCTGATCCAGACAATGATAAACTGACTTTTACATCAACAAAAGGTACTGTTGAGGCAGACACATTAATATTAAACCTTGAATTAGGTACGCATATTGTTGGAGTTACTGCAACAGATGGTGAAAAGAGTGTAACTACGAACTTTAGTGTAAACGTGACTTCTACTGATTCTACTGTAGATGACTATTATAAAGATGCAATTGGCAAAGAAGGACAAGCATTGAAAGCCGCGCTACATGAAATTATCGATGATCATACTCAACTTTCTTATGATCAAGTGTGGGAAGCTTTAAAAGAGACGGATGAAGATCCGAACAATAAAAATAACGTTATTTTATTTTACTCAGGAGTATCACGTTCCAAAAATAGTAACGGTGGAAATGTAGGACAATGGAATCGTGAACATACATGGGCTAAATCACATGGCGACTTTGGGACAAGTAAAGGACCAGGTACTGATATCCATCATCTACGTGCTACGGATGTACAAGTGAATAGCGCTAGAGGAAATTTAGATTTTGATAATGGAGGAAGCCCAGTTAACGGATGTAATGGATGTTTCAAAACTTCGAATTCATTTGAGCCGCCAAATCGCGTAAAAGGTGATGTTGCAAGAATTCTCTTCTATATGGCTACTCGCTATGAAAAAGGAGATAAAGTTGATTTGGAATTAAACGAAAAGCTAGGTAATGGAAGTGCACCTTACCACGGCAAGCTGTCAACTCTCTTAAAATGGCATCTTCAAGACCCGGTTGATGAAGTGGAACTAAACAGAAATAATGTTATACAAAACTGGCAAGGAAATCGAAATCCATTTATCGATCATCCGGAATGGGTGCAATCAATTTGGGGGCAAACTGGCTCATCCAATGTTCAAAAAGCTTCATAATTTTAGAAAAAAGAAGTGTTACTGGTATCTGATACCCGTAACACTTTTTTATGTAAATACGTGCTAATAACAATTTACATTCATTTAACAATATTCACATTGTACTTAATATTTGTATTCTCTATTCTTAAATAGTTATTGTTGTATTCAATTATTAAAGACTTTTATTAGTAGATTAGTAGTTCACAAATATTAGTAGGAGGAAAATCATGAAAAAGAATACGGTAAAAAATTCAGTCATGGCCACGGTGCTTGCGACCTCATTATTTTCATCATCGGGAGTCAGTTTTGCAAGTAGCTCATTACAAGATATGGTGGATCAAGCGCGAAAAGATATGAAAGAGGAATCTTATGCTTATGTTGTTCCTGCACAGCAAGGAAAGATTATGACGAGTAAAGACCTTTATCCAGCGCTTAATACTGCAAAAGAAAGCTATCAAAAAGCTAAAGCAGCAATAGAAAAGTCGAAGTCCAAAAACAAAAAAGCATTATTAAATGATTTAGAAGACTTATATAATGAAAGAATTACAAAGGGCGTAGTACCGTATATTGATGCATATAACTATGCCACTAAATACATAACTCCGATCATGGATGCAATCGAAAAAGCAGAATCAAAAAAAGACTCGGCAGAAGTAGAAAAACAGCTTCAGAAGCTTACTGAACAATTGAAAGAAAGATCTGCAATTATGTACCGCTTCACAGGTAAAGCATCGCGTGATCTACTATTAGCGACATTCAAAACACCTGCTGATAAAAAACATGCACAGCTCATGGTATCTAGGTCAAATGTCAGCACTATTAAAACGCCACCCCTATATAATTCTAATTCGGAACAACTAACAGTTAAACAAGTCGCTCGTTATGACAGTGGTCAAGGAGAAACTGGAACGGAAATTTTAGCTTATGATGAAAAGCTGAAAAAAGCATTCGTTACAAATGGTGCTATTGGTGGATTTGATATTTTATCATTTGCTGATGTTAAATCAGGTGAATTTACACAAGTTGATTCAACGAAACGTGTTGTAATCGAGGATTACGGTGTTAAAGGCGTAAAGAACATTACAAGTATCACTTCTCATCCAACGGAAGATTTAATCGCCATTGCTGCTTACGCTGAAAAAACAGATCTAGGTTATATTATTTTTGCTACAAAAGATGGGAAGTTTGTGAAGTCTGTCCAAGTTGGGGCTTTACCAGATATGGTGACATTCACACCTGATGGAAAAAAAGTAGTTGTTGCAAATGAAGGAGAGCCAAATAAAGATACGACCATTGATCCAGAAGGTTCTATTTCTATCATTGATGTAGCTTCATTTGAAGAAACAACATTAACTTTCACCGAAGCTATGTTAGATGAAAATGTCCGGATGTCATACCAAGGCAAAGGTTCTTCCTACTTAGCACAGCTAGAACCAGAATATGTAACAGTTTCACTAGACAGTAAAACAGCCTATGTAACATTACAAGAAAATAATGCTATTGCTACTGTAGATCTAGTAAACAATAAAATTGTGTCTGTGAAAGGATTAGGAGTTATCGATCATTCTATAACTGGAAATGAAATGGATGCAAACAAAGATGATAAAGCGATTGGTATTGATAAAGCACCAATTCTTACTTGGCATATGCCAGATGCAGTGGATACTTTTGTGGTTCATGGCAAAACGTACATCATCATACCGAACGAAGGAGACTCTCGTGACTATGTAGATGATGGTGGTTATACGGAAGTAGCGGATCTTGCAGATATCGAGTTGCCGATTAAATTAGATGCTACTAAATACCAAGGTTATACACAAGAGGAACTAGACAAATTTGATTTGTCCAAATTGGATGGCTATAAAGTGACAACAGAAAATGGAATAAATGCTGAGGCTACTTCATATGAAGCAATTTATGGGTATGGTGGGCGTAGCTTCTCCATTTTCGATGCTGAATCGTTAGAGCAAGTATATGATAGCGGAAGTGAGTTTGAACGCATTATCGCTGAGAAAACACCAAAATATTTTAATACAAATAGCGATGAGATAAAAGTAGACAACCGTAGTGATGATAAAGGTCCTGAGCCTGAAACAGCTGTAGTTGGCGAAATTGATGGAACAACTTATGGATTTATTGCTTTAGAACGCTATAGCGGTATTATGGTTTATGATTTAACCGATGTAAAAGCTCCAAAGTTTGTCACACTTATTTCAAGCCGTGACTTCTCAGAAGATGCTGCTGGTGATGTTTCACCAGAAGGATTATTATTTATACCTGCTGAAAAGAGTCCAACCGGTAAAGCGTTACTTGCTGCAACTCACGAAATTTCAGGAACAGTTGCTGTATATGAATTTGAAGAGAAAGCAAAAGAAGCAAACTAAGCTCGAAGTCTGCTATTAAACGAGTAATTTCTATACACGCAGCAGATAAAGACGGAAAGTTTTAAACTCGCTTGTTTGTGTGACAAGGAAATAATAATACAATACTGATAGGAGATTATTAATGAAGAGGACATTGATTAACTTGGCTTTTATTTTGATATTAATTAACAATATGTTAAATTCGCAAAATATTGGTTATGTAGAGGCTGCCGAGTCAGAAAACAATACAAGTGTATCAGAGCAACCGTATATTGTATTAGAAGACTTTGAGACAAATAATAGTTGGAAAGCAACTGGTGATAGATTTAAAACTATAGCAGCTACTATTTCAACTGATACTGTTCGGTTTGGAGAGAATGCGTTACGTCTTGATTACGATTTCCTTGGTCAACTTGGTACTTCAGGAATTTATGCTAGCAAGGATGCTCGTATTGATGTACCTGGAAATCCTGATAAAATCGGTATGTGGATTTACGGGGATGGAAATAAGCATTGGCTCAGACAACAGATGTATGATGCGAATGGTCAAAGCTTCAATATTGATTTCACAAGCGACTATCCAAACGGGGTAACTTGGAAAGGTTGGAAATACGTCGAAGCATCTATTCCAGACACTTGGGTAGCCCCCTTCCAAATTGGACAAGCAATTCGCTATATGGCTACAAAAGATGAGGGAAAATCTGCTGGTACGATTTACGTTGATAACATTCAAGCAGTATATGGTGAGTTTGATGAAGATGTAACCAATCCAACACTCGCAAATTTCAATCCTTCTGATACATCTACAACAAACAAACCGGAAATAAGCATTACAGCAACAGATAACGTAAATGGATCTGGTTTAGATGCAAACAAAATCTACATGAAAATAGATGGTAAGGATGTTATACCAACATTCAATCCAGAAATAGGAATCATCTCCTATAAATCAATAACTCCATTAGTAGATGGGTTGCATGAAGTTTATGTCGAAGTATATGACAACGAAGGAAACCATACATTTGAAACATTTAGTTTAACCATCTCTTCTGGTGGTCCTGAATTTAATTGGGCTGGACCTGCTGTATCATTAGCAGGGGCGACATTTGAAGTACAATTAACAATCGATAACATTAAAGGCTTAAGCGGCACCGATTTAAAATTGGGTTATGATCCATTGCTAATGACCTTCCAAGATGGAGACCAAACAATAGAGGGACTTCAAGTAAAATTAGAAGACAAATTCAAAAACACGGCAATTATCAATCAAGTAGACGAAGAGACTGGCCAAATTCTTTTGAAATTAGAAGGTTTAAATGCAATCGAAACAAATGATGATGAAATACTAGGAACAGTATCATTCTCTTTAGGGAATAACGCATCAGGAACGACAAAACTCGCGTTATTAGATGGCAGCTTAACATTTGAAGATACAACAATTGGAACATTACCCTTTTTAACAAATCCTTTCGAATCAGCAATTAAGCAACCATACGTACTAACGCTTGAAGGGAAATCTGTAGGGACCATAACCAAACTTACCGTTAAAGATCTTGAGGGAAATCCAGTAGAAGGTGCTAAAATCAGCATTACTAACGGCACGAAACTATTAAAAATAGTGAACGATACAACCATTTATAAAGGTGGGAGCGGAGTACAAGGCGAACCATACCAAACGGTAACAGCAGGGGCCTACATGCCATTTACAAATGCACCTACTGCTACATTTGGCTTCTACCGAGTTTATATTCCTAATGGGCAAGTTCGTTATTATCATGTACCAAGTGGAGATGCAGAAGTAACTGATTGGAACAGTCTATTTGACCTTTCCGATGAAAACGGAGAAATCATAACAGATAAACTAACGCTTTCTCAAATACCGCTAAGCATTCAAGCAGAGAAAGATGGTTTAGTCAGTCAAGTAGAATCATTCACAATTACACCACAACTTGGTACACACAAACCTGAAAATATCACATTAACATGGACACAAGATCCTAAAACATCCCAACACTTTACATGGCGCACAGCAACAGCTCACACAAACTCTATAGTTGAGGTAGTCGCTAATAACGACGAAAAAGGCTTCGGATCGGATTCTGTCATTCGTACAAATGGGGCAAGTGAATTGTACGCAGATAGCAATACGGAAATGATGATTCATAAAACAGCAGTCAATGAACTCACTCCAGGTACTGAATACCAATATCGCGTAGGTGATGGAACTGAAGAAGGTTGGAGTGAAATAGGTATATTTAGAACAGAGGTTAATGATGAAGAACCATTCAATTTCTTATTTTTCACCGATACACAATCCCAAGATGCGGCAGGATTTGTACTTTGGACGAAATTATTTGAATTAGGCTTAGAAAAATATCCGGATACAAAATTTGCCCTTCATAGTGGAGATATAGTAGAAGACGGCAGTGTCATGAGTCAGTGGGAACTTTTCCTACAAGCTTCAAAAGGTTTGTCGCAAAAAATACCATTCATGTCTGTGTTAGGTAATCATGATGTATATGGGAATGGGGAATCCATCTATAATTCTTTATTTGCTTATCCTCAAAATGGGCCTGAAGGTAAAAAAGGATTTGTTTATTCTTTCGACTATGGAAATGCCACGTTTCTTATGTTGAATTCAGAATTTGGTGTTCAAGACATGGAACAGCAACAACAATGGATCAGACAAGAAGTAGAAAAATCAAATAAAGAATGGATTATCGCAATGTATCACCGTCCAGCATACAAAAGTAATCCTTTAACTGGAGTTAATGCTACTGCTACAACATTTGCTCCTTTGTTAGAAGAACTAAATGTGGATCTCGTATTAAATGGACATGATCATTCATATATGAGAACACACGCTATGAAGGGCGGAAAGGTACAAACTGATGGAGAAGGAACGGTATATGTAATTGGGGGCTCGGCAGGACCGAAATTCTACCCAACAGAAGTTAGTGACTATGTAGATGTTCAATTTGACACAGACACACAAATCTTCACTTCTATTTCAATAGAAGGAAACAAACTAAAAGGAAAAGTCTTTACAATCGATAACGAGCTGGTAGACTCTTTCGAAATGCAAAAGACATCTATTGAAGAGCCAGAACAGATCAAACCAGAAAAATTATTTAATATTAAAAAGCTTATTACAAATAAATTAACAATTACTAAACCAAATGTTTCCGTATCACTTGCTGATCAATCAGTAATTACAGAAGAAATTCTCTTTACTGGATCATCATACGCAGAATTTCAAGGAGCAGGCTTTGAGAAAACTACAGTAATACTAAAACCTTCTGAAGCAGATACAATCATCGACTTCAAAGATACAAAAGTAAGAAAAGTAATTATCAACGGTAATAATGTAAAAGAAATCCGTGGCGCTGACAACATACAAGAAATAGAATACATCAATGGAGCAGAATTATTGAATTAATTACGTCACCTTAAAGTAAAATGTACCCATTTGTTAGACATGACTAACGATTGGGTACATTTTTTAATGCAGCTTTTTATTATTTAGGTACCAGTAATAAATTTGGTTGTTATGCTATTATATTTTCAAAGGGAGGAGACTTTATCATGGATAACTTTATGAAGCGCGCTGTTGAATTGGCTATCGAAAATGTTCGAGATGGGGGACAGCCTTTTGGAGCAGTTCTTGTTAAGAATGGAGAAGTGCTTGGTGATGGGGTAAATGAGCTTCATATGAAGTACGATATCAGTGGGCACGCTGAGTTGCTGGCTATTCGTCGTGCACAAGAGTACTTACAAACGAATGATTTATCTGGCACTACAATGTATGCAAGTGGATTTCCATGTCCGATGTGTTTTACAGCAATGCATTTTGCCGGAGTAGAGAGAGTTTATTATTGTGCAAGTTTGGAAGAGGCAAAAAGTGTGGGTCTGGGGAAATCAGCAGTTATTTATGAAGAATTACAAAAGGAACCGGAAGAAAGAGTGTTGCGGATGGTTAGTATGGAGCTTGAAGAAGAAATGGAGAATCCAATGATCTTATGGGGAGATTTTAATAAAACGAATCTGTCGTAGGTGCTTTAATAGTTTGATAGAAGAGTAATAAATAAAACAAAGGGGAGAAGCAAATGAGGAAAGCACTAGTATTAGGGGGCACAAGGTTTTTCGGAGTGCATTTAGTAGAAGCATTGTTAGCGAAAGGTTTTGAGGTGACGATCGCGACAAGAGGTAATACGCAGGATCCTTTTTCAACACGCGTGAATAGAATCATAGTCGATCGATTGAACGTGGCGGAACTTAAGGAACAGTGCGGCAATGAAACATGGGATATTATTTTTGATCAAATTTGTTATTCTTCTCAAGAAGCAATGGATGCGATAGAAGTGTTTCAAGATAAGACGAAAAAGTATGTGTTCACTTCTTCTAAGTCAGTTTACGATGTGGGGAACGGAGAAGTAGGCTATGTTGAAGAGGATTTCGATCCATGGAAATATACTATCGTTCAAGGGCCAAAAGAGGATTTTTCCTATAATGAGGGAAAAAGGCAAGCGGAAGCAGTGTTTTTTCAAAAAGCACCATTTCCTGTGGTAGCGGTGAGATTTCCTATCGTGTTGGGTCTGAATGATTTTACCAAACGCCTTCATTTTCATATTGAAAAAATTCGAAATCAAGAGGAGATACACTTAGTAAATCCAGAAGCAACCATTGATTTTATTACGGAAGAAGAAGCAGGAAAATTCTTAGCATGGATTGGTCTTTCAGAATTTACTGGTCCAATTAATGCCTTTTCTAACGGGAAAGTTAAGTTAAGCGACCTAATCACTACTATAGAAGAAAAGACACAAACTTCTGCGATCATTACTTCTCTACCGAATGAAACCAATGTTTCGCCGTTTAATATTTCAGCGTCTTGGTTAATGAACAATGAAAAGGCTAGAAATTTGGGCTTTGAGTTTAGAGATTTGGAAGAATGGCTTCCTCGGTTAATAGGAGATATTTCCGAACAATGTTGAGGTGAGTGTTCCAGGTGCCTGCTGCCTGTATAAAAAATTGTTTCGCCATAAAAGCTATTTCGCAAAGGGAAGTCTTTGTGAAATAGTTTTTTTATCCAAGGAATTTGCGGGTCATATGTTATTATTTTTTTAATTACATAATCCCTTCTCATTGAGTAAGGTATTCGGTAACAGAACTAGCTTAATCTATTAATTTTACTTATAGTACTATTAGTTTTTTGAAGTTTTCAAAGTTTATGTGAAGAAGTATTATGAAATTAATAATCGGAAAAATCAGTTAATATAAAGGGGCGATTGTGACATGACTGTTATAATGCAACAACAACGACGGGTTCCCTATGCAAATTCTGTATTTAATAAAATGTCTGCAGAAGAAATAAAAGAATATCAAGAAATTTTGTTACAAAAACAATTGAGGAGAGCGGCGAGAAACTCCTCTTATTATCGTCAAATTTTTAAGGAACTTTCGATACGTCCTGAAGAGATTCAAACATTGGAGGACTTTAAAAAAATGCCATTTTTTATGAACAAGGAAATGGAAAGAGAAAGTCAGCGTCGTTCATTAGAGGAAAAGGGGCATCCATTTGGAGAGCATCTATTGTGCCGACCAGATGAAATTGCCTTCACTGGAACAACTAGTGGAACGTCTGGAACACCAACATTTACCTACACCTATACGGCAGAAGATGTCCGAACAATGAATAAGTATATCTCTAATATGCTGGAATACGGGGGTATTTATAAAGGAGATCGGTTGTTGTTTAGTCATTCGTTAGGTATTTATGCAACTTCCTCTATACTATTCGGTGTTCGAGAGCACGGAGTATTACCAATTGATGTAGATGTGCGTGCAGGGAGTCAAATGATAATGAAGTATGCACAAATGACAAAACCTAGTGGTGCGATGATGACGCCATCTTTGGCAGAACATCTTATTGATCGTGCACCTGATTTGATTGGTCAGGGAGTAGGAAGTCTTCAACTAAAAGCATTATTTACCGTTGGAGAAATAGGAATTGGTATTCCAGAAATAAAAAACAAAATTGAAACCGCTTACAAATGTAGAGTTTATGATTATCTTGGAGAGTTAGGTTTTTCATGTGATTCAGATACCTATCATGGAATTCATTGTGTGGCACCCGATCTTGCCTTATTCACGGAGGATCTTGTTGACCCAGAAACGAAAAAGTCTATTGAGCTAAAAAACGGTGAAGTAGGGGAAGTAACTATGACAGAATTACGAATTAATGGACTTCCCCGTATCAAATATGCTACTGGCGATATGGTACAGGTTTTTACAGACCCATGTCCAGGATGTGGATTTACGGGACATCGAGTAAAGGTAGTCGGACGTTCAGATGATTTGTTAATTATAAAAGGCGTCAATGTCTATCCTTCTGCAATCAAAAATGTATTATCCAAATTTCAAAGTGAGTTAACCGGTGAGTTTCGTATTGTTTTAGATAGCCCTCCTCCACGGGTTGTCCCGCCACTTATGCTAAAGATCGAGTCAGCAACAGGAGTCACAGAAAGTGATCTACCCTATATTGAAGAGAAGGTAAAGCATGCTCTTCACCAGGAATTACGTGTTACTCCGAGTATTGAATGGTGCAAATCTGGAGTACTTGGAAAACAATTAACGAAAACACCATTGTTTGAAAGAAAATATGAATAGACTGCTTAACTAGGAGGAGCAATATGCACAAGCCGTTAGAGGGTGTAAAAATATTAGATCTAACTTGGGTCTATTCAGGTCCTTACGCTACATTGTTACTTCAAGATTTGGGTGCAGAAATAGTGAAAGTAGAAATGCCAGGGGTTGGTGATAAGACTCGTTATTTTCCACCCTTAAAAAATCAGGAAAGTGGCTATTTCTATATGCTGAATCGAGATAAGAAATCCATTGCATTAGATTTGAAAAAGCATGAGGATCAACAAGTTTTTAAACAGTTGGTAAAAAACTTTGATGTCGTAGTAGAAAACTTCCTTCCTGGAACAATGGACAAAATGAATATAGGCTATGATTCTTTAAAAATGGAAAACGCCTCATTAATCTACGCTTCTATTTCTGGTTTTGGTAGTTTTGGTCCCTATGCACAGTTTCCTTGCATCGATCCTATAGCGCAGGCACTGGGAGGTTTAATGAGTCTAACTGGAGAGAAAGGGGGAACACCTCAGAAGACAGGTCCTGGTATTACAGATGGAATTTCTGGAATTTATTTAGCACTTGGAATCGTAAGTGCATTATATCAAAGAATGGGATCAGGTGAGGGACAACAAATTGAAGTAAGTATGTTAGAAAGCACTGTATCTGTTTTAGAAGATGCTGTCATTCGAGCAAGTATGACAAGGGAAACTTTAGAGACAAAAGGGAATACAGATCCGTTTGGTGCTCCTTGGGATGCATTTAAAACAAAAGATAATAAATGGGTGATGGTCTGTGCATTGGGAAGTAAACAGTTTGAAACATGTTTTCGCTTAATTGGAAGGGAAGATCTCGCGGAGGAATTTGCAGGTGAAACGGAAGATGCGTATGAAAAAAGAAGCCAACAATTGGAGAGGTTAAATACTGTGTTTGGAAAGTGGGTAATACAACAAACTGCACAACAGACAATGGATATTCTTCAAAAAGAAGGTATCCTCATCGGTGATGTAAAAACGGTGAATGATTTACTTATAGATCCCCATTTAATAGAACGTAAAATGATATCTACATTGAAGCATGATGCTTTAGGTACAATTCAAGTTGCCAATTCTCCAATTTTATTTAACGGTCAGCGCTATTGTTCTACTACAAAAGAACATGTAGTCTCATCAAAAATAGGGGAGCACACGGAGGAAATTTTGCAACAATATTTAGGGGACACAATAATAAATAGGAAAGACAAGGAGATGGTAGAGGAATGAAGGTGGATTGTTCAAATACATTACCAGAGTTCATTATTGAAGGTTTTTCGAATCCTGAACCTGAAAATGAAGGCTACTTGAAGGTATTCGGACCACAATGGGCAGAAATGATTGGCTGGACAAAACAAAAGTTCTTTGAAAAAATCGAGCAAACAAATATTAACTTGGTTATTCAAGAAGTTATGAAAGAAATGGGAAAACAATTTTCAATGGATAACTTTATGAAACAATTAGATGAATCACAGATAGTTTATCATGCCATTCATAATATGGACTACGGAAGGAATGGAGATGAGGAACCAGTTGATCACGACTATGTAGCAAGTATACTAGCAAAATATCCTGATAGATTTTTCGGATTTGCGGGCTTTAATCCTCATAAAGGGGTTAAAAGCCTAAAAGTTGTTCGTAAGGCACTTACGGAACAAGGATATAAGGCAGTAGTACTTCCTCCATATGAGCATGGGCTACCTGCTAATGATCGAAGATACTATCCACTTTACGCATTATGTGAAGAATTGGGTGTTCCAATATGGATTCATACATCGATAAATTATTTTAAGAATACTTCTCTTTATATCGATCATCCTTCTAATTTGGAACAACCTTTGACAGATTTTAAAAATCTGAAAATCATAGCTGGCCACGGTGGGTGGCCTTGGGTGAACGATATGGTGGGAATGCTATTAAAATATGAAAATCTATATGTTGATACCTCTGCTTTCCGTCCAAAATATGTAGCGGAAAAAAATACAGGCTGGGATATGTATATGTACTATGCTGATCGAATGCTCCAAGATAAAATCCTTTTTGCTACTGACTGGTTGACAATGGGGATCCCTCTTTCAGAAGTAGTAAAGGAAGTGGAGAATTGGCCATTACGCGATTCTGTAAGAAGTAAATATTATTGGGAAAATGCGAATAGATTGTTCAAATTAAATCTCTCATAAAAAATAGAAGCGGAGTGAGTTAACTCATGCAAAAAGTAAATATGCCTACCCAATCAATTCAAACGAGTAATACGTTAAGCAAAGCTTTGACTAAATGGGATTTACTTTCTATAGGGATCGGAGCTGTAATAGGATGGTCATGGGTAATTTACGGAGGGGTTTGGTCGACTATTCCCGGCAGTATGGGAGGGATTATTGCATTTATAATTGGAGGAATATTATGTACGTTCATAGGATTTACGTACGCTGAATTGTCTTCAGCACTCCCTTATGCCGGAGGAGATATCGTTTACACTTATGAAGGTCTTGGTTCTAAATGGGCGTATTTCTCTGGAGCATTCCTCACCGTAATATTCGCTGGTTTAATCATTGTTGAAACGATTATGCTACCCCTTATGTTAGGGGCATTGGGATTTCCAGTTCCTCAATTTGTTCCACTATACACTTTGGGCGGAGAGGTAGTTTATTTGTCTTATGTGATTCTTTCAGTTGTAGTAAACTTATTCTTTGCTCTAATGAATTATAGGGGAATAGAATTCTCCAAAGCTTTTCAAACCATTACGGTAGCTGTCCTATTATTTGCTGCAATTTTTTATGTTGCGAGTGGAACTGTACTTGGAAGTGTGGAAAATGCTAAGCCGTTTTTTACTGGGATTGAGGGACTATCACTAACACTTTTAATGGTTCCAGGCTTTTTACTTGGTTTCAATGCGATTGCACAGGCAGCGGAAGAAACATCGATCAAGCCATCTTTAATTGGAAGGATTGTAATTATAACTGTTTGGGCAAGTGTTCTCTTCTATGTTTTTATTATTATTGGTACTTCTTTTTCTACTGATATGCAATTGCGTGAAACTGCACAAATTGTAGTACTCGATTCATTATTAGTCATGTATCCTTCTTCCTCTTTACCGATGCTATTTGTAGCAATTGCTTCCTTGATTGGATTGCTAACATCCTGGAATGCTGCTTATATAGCTGCCAGTCGGGTTTTACTGAGTATGGGAAGAGGAAAATATATTCCAGCTAAGTTTGCCAAAATTCATAACGCTTATAAAACACCTGGTGAAGCAACGAAGTTTTTATTTATCATTACTAGCTTTGGAGCTTTATTGGGAACAAGTCAACAAATTTTTGGAAGTCTTGTAAATGTGGTAGGTTTCTTTGCAGTATTTTCTTGGCTACTTGTTACTATTTCATTTGTTCGTTTGAGAAAAATACAACCTGATTTAGTACGTCCTTATCGTGTGAAAAGGGGTAGGACAATAGGGGGTTTAGCAATTCTTTCGCTTATATTCTATTTGTTTCTATACACCCCGTTTAACCCATTAGGCGGTTTAAATTTTGCGGAATTAATGATTACAATTGGTATACTAATTGTAATAGCAATTGTATACTTTAAATATGTCCATTCTTCTACCATTGAAGAAAATCGTCGAAAGGCAATGCTATTCGGTGGGGAAGAGTAACAAAAAAGCACTCGATGTGGAAACATTGAGTGCTTTTTTACGGAAAACTTGGTTGGTATTTCCACTCAGTAATATATGTAGTAAGTGACTTAATAATTTCCGACTCTTCGTTGCTCCAATATTTTTTTGTGGAGTAGACTAAACCAAGAGAGGTTTTAGGAAGTCCTGAATCGTGCAGTGGAATAGCAATAATTTCTCCTGATATAACATATGGATTACTGTAAAGCTCATTTTCCGTTTCTATCGTGATGGCGTTACCTTTAGCAATCGTTTCACGAAGAGTATCTGTATTATTGGATTTAAATAGAATATTTAGAGTCCCGTTTCTATCTATAAAATCTTTTAAAAACCAATTCATGAATTCACCATTGTACATAATTATTGGCTGTTTAATTAAATCTTCGTAAGTAACATAGTTTTTATAGGATAATATAGAATCCTTTGATACTAGTACATAAAACTGGATGTCCTTTAAGGCTTGTATATGTAAAGAAGCATGAGGGATGATTGTCTTTTCATATATAGCTATTATGCTTATATCAATTTCTTGGTTTATAACAGATTCCCTTAATGACAAGGAACTAGCTTCCACATACTCAATTTCAAGCTGAGGGAATTGTTTTTGAAAGGAAAGTAAAGCAGGAGTTAAAAAGTATAAATGTAACCCTGCAACCGTACCGATTGTAAGCTTTCTATTAGAATGTTTTATTTCCATAGATTTATCTTTCATTTCATCGATAAGTATCATTACTTTCTGAGCTTTTTCTAGAAAAAAAGAAGCCTCTTCTGTAGGCACAACTCCATTTCGAGAACGATCAAATAATATTACCCCTATCTCTTTTTCCAATTTAGAAATAGATTGACTAAGTGCAGACTGTGAAATAAAAAGTTCTGAAGCAGCTTTTGTTAATGAACGATATTTATTTGCATATAGAATATGTACTAATTGTTCCAACTGCATAAATAGTTCTCCTTTCTTATCGTAGACTAACTATTCAGATCATTATATCAAAGCGTATCATACTCATCGCTAATAATATATGAAATTTTGTTGTTTCAGTTGCCTGTCTTCTACAAAATGAGAAGTGATTCTAACAATCAAAAGCTATTTCACAAATAGAAACCCCTTTGTGAAATAGCTTTTTTCAACCTATAAACTTCGCAAGTTCCTCATTGAATTTATCCATCTCACAATAAAATAAACCATGTCCACTGAATTCAAACGGTATTAATATAGAGCCTTTAATACTACGATGCATTAATTCGGCAAAATCGTAGGGACATACTTTATCTTGTTTTCCATGCAAAATAGCCGTCGGAACATTTATATGTCGTAGGTCATTACGAAGATCCTCATCTCGTAGGGAAACTAAACACTTCGCCGTAGCGTTTCCAGATGCGGCTAATCCAAGATCGTGAAACCAATCAATAAAATCTTTTGATAAGTAACGTGCGAAAAAGATATCTCCAAAATTACTTAGCATTTTAGGACGATCTGTGTAAGTTTCTTCTATTAGTTTATCTACTTCCTCCACTGTTTTTCCGTAAGGGAAATTTTGTCGTCTTGTAAAAGCTGGTGCAGCAGCGCCTATTAACGCAAGTTTTGCCACTTTATAACCACTATATCTTGCCATGTATCGGATGGAAATAGCTCCTCCCATTGAGTGCCCAGCTAGTGTTATATCTTCCAGACCTAGTGTATCAATAATGATACGGATATCGTCTGCCAATCGATCATAGGAATAGCCGCTCCACGGTTTACTCGATTTCCCAAACCCCCGAATATCAATTCCAATACAGCGATAGCCCATCGCTGGAAGCTGGTTGAATTGATACTCAAACATTCGATGATTCGCGGGCCAGCCGTGAACAAACAAAATCGTTTTATTCGAAGTTGTGTTAATATCCTCCACAAAAATATTAACGCCTTTTTCCACTTTCACGTAATAACCCATTCGTATTCCTCCAATGAGCAGCTTTTTACCGACTTTACTAATGTATGAACGATTAAAATGGGATATGCACTAATCATTGTTGTTGCGCTACATTTACTTGGCACCCAATAACGTTAGGAAGTTAGATACATATTGCAAATACTGAAATGAAAGGCTATCGGACCTAGTTCGAGATGTTAGTGAGGAAGTTAGATGAGACTTTTTATGTTTAACGTAAAAAGTTTAGGGTAAAGAGTAGCGGTTGTAAAATTGCAATTATAGAAAAAATATTATCGGTAGTGATTGAGTTTGGTTATATTTGTCTATGCTTTTAGGGAGTAGGTATTTTTTGAAATCACTATTTTTAAGGAGACTATGAGTATGCCAGAAGAAAAGAAAAATCTTTCAACGAGAAGAGACTTTTTAAAAACGTCGGGAGTTGCCGCTGGAGCTTTAATTGGTGGGGGATTAATCGGTGGATTGGTTGGTTATAACGTTAATGACAACAAATCAGCTACTGCACCAAAAGGGACTAGTCCGAGTGATCATACTCAACACGCGAATGCAGGGTTCCAATTTTTCAAGAACAACCGAGATTTTGAAGTGCTTTCGAATGCGACAGAACGTATTTTTCCTAAAGACGATTTAGGACCAGGTGCAATTGAGTTAGGAGTCCCTTATTTTATTGATCGTCAATTAGCCGGTCAGTATGGAAGCAATTCGAAAGAGTATATGCACGGGCCATTTGCGGTAGGTGCTCCAACACAAGGATACCAAAGCCGTTTAACACGAGCTGATGTGTTTAAGCAAGGTATTGAGAAACTGGAAGAAGAGGCAAATAAAAGATTTGATAACGGATTTTCAAGTCTTGAGCCGGAACAAATGGATGAAATTTTAACTGCTTTTTCAAAGGATGAAGTGAAGATGTCGGGAACGACCGCTGCATTTTTCTTTAGAATGCTTCGATCTGCAACTCTAGAAGGTGCTTACTCCGATCCGATGTATAGCGGGAACAATAATATGGACGGCTGGAGAATGAAAGGGTTTCCAGGTCACCAAATGTCCTATATTGCCGTAATTGAAAAAGAAGAATTCCAAAAAATCGAGCCAAAGTCACTTGGCAGCATGTAAGAGGAGAGAGGGGTATTTCGAATGGCTACTACATTACCAAAAGTAGATGTTGTTGTTGTTGGATTAGGTTGGACAGGCGGTATAATTGCTGCTGAATGTGCGAAAGCGGGTCTAAAGGTTCTTGGTTTAGAAAGAGGCGAAGCGCGAAACACGGAAGATTATTTGAAGGTTCATGACGAATATCGTTATGCGGTTCGATATGAGTTGATGCAAAACCTTTCAAAAGAAACGATTACTATTCGAAATCATCGTAAAATGCCTGCGCTCCCAATGCGTCAATTAAGCTCTTTTTTACTTGGTGAGGGACTTGGAGGTTCCGGGACGCATTGGAACGGACATTCTTGGAGATTCTTGCCTTATGATTTTAAAATTAAAACGATGACGGATGAAAAGTACGGACCCAATAAACTATCGAAAGATTATTTGCTGCAAGATTGGGGAGTAACTTATGATGAGTTAGAACCTTATTTTTATAAATATGAACAAACACTTGGAATTTCTGGGGAAGATACGAATCCTTTTTGGGGGAAACGTGCTCAACCATTCCCAACACCACCGATGAAAAGGACACCAATATTAAAGAAGTTTGAAAGCGCTACTAAGAAAATGGGTTATAATCCGTTTATGCTGCCTTCAGCCAATTTGTCTGAGCCTTATACGAACCCAGATGGAGCAGCGATCAATAGTTGCCAATATTGTGGTTTCTGTGAGCGTTTCGGCTGTGAATATGGTGCAAAGAGTTCTCCCGAAATAACTGTAATACCGACGGCAGAGAAAACGAATAACTTTGAAATGCGATTCCGATCAAATGTCGTGGAAGTGATCAAAAGCGGCAATAAAGTATCCGGCGTTAAATACTTAGACACACTCTCTGGTGAGGAATTTATCCAAGAAGCAGAAGTAGTTGTCCTATCAAGTTATGTGATGAATAATGCAAAACTTTTAATGGTATCTAACATAGGTGAACAATATAATCCGGACACTGGAAGAGGTACGCTAGGTAAGAATTATTGCTATCAAGTTCTTCCTGGTGCCACAGGTTATTTTGATGAGCAGATGAATACATTTATGGGTGCGGGAGCACTTGGTATGACAATTGATGATTTTAATGGCGATAATTTCGATCATAGTGATTTGAATTTTATTCATGGTGGTAGTATTTCCATTACTCAAACAGGTTCCAGACCGATTGAAACCAATCCAATCCCACGTGATACGCCTACATGGGGAGCGGAATTCAAAAAGAACTCTATTCATAACTTTACTCGTACATTAGGAATTGGAACCCAAGGTGCATCCATGCCACACAAAGAAAATTTCCTTTCTTTAGATAGTACCTATAAAGATGCTTATGGATTGCCACTTCTTCAAATGACGTATAACTTTACTGATCAAGACCGTGCTTTGCATAAGTATATCACCGAAGTTACGCAGAATATCATGAAAGAAATGGGTGCAAAAACAGTCGAAGGTAAAAATCCTATTACTGACTATGATATCGTCGGTTATCAGACAACACATAATACGGGCGGTACGATTATGGGGGCAAGTCCTGATAATAGCGTAGTTAATACTTACTTACAGCATTGGGATGCTGAGAATCTATTTGTTGTTGGAGCTGGTAATTTCCCACATAACGGTGGATACAATCCGACTGGAACAGTAGGGGCATTAGCATACAAGAGCGCAGAAGGTATTATTAAATACAGTAAATCGGGTGGATCACTCGTCTAAAATAATAAATACAGTTATAAATAATAGAGGCATTTCGTTAAATGCCTGACAACTAGCTCATTGTTAGGACAAAATAACAAAACAAAGCCAAGAACCCAGGATTTTAGAAATCCAATGGTTCTTGGCTTTATTATTGTCTTACTATTATTTTGCAAGAAATAATGATATTTCAGGAAAAATGATAATAAGTGCAAGTACAATCGCGAAGATGGCGAAAAATGGTACTACACCTCTTATTACACGATCGACTTTTTCCTCGGCAATAGCACTGACAACAAACAAATTGAGTCCAACAGGTGGTGTAATCATACCAAGCTCCATATTTACTACCATGATAATTGCGAAATGGATCACGTTGATATCCAAAGCTGTAATAATTGGCAATAAAATCGGAAGTGTGATTAGGATGATTGCAGTTGGCTCTAGGAACATTCCAAGAATAAAAAATACAACACTGATGATGATTAAAAATGTCCATTTGTTAAATCCACTATCACTTACCCAAGTAGCAAACTCTTGAGGAATTTGTTCTGTTGTTAAAAACATTCCTAATATAAGTGCGGCAGCAATAATTAAAAAGATCATCGATGTCGTAGTAACAGATTCTGTTAGAATTTGCTTAAATTTAGCCCAATCTAATTCTCTGTAAATAAAAATGGAAACAATAATAGCGTATAAGCAAGCTAGAAAGGAAGCTTCTGTTGGTGTAACAATACCACTATAAATCGCTCCTAATATAAGGACGGGCATTATTAATCCCCATATAGCTTTTAAAGTAGGTCTCCAACGCTCATTTAAAGGCACCTTTTCTAATCCGCCATATCCTTTTCGATGTGCAACAATTACTGCATAAACCATTAATGCAACACCAAGCAATATACCTGGTAAAATACCTGCAGAAAATAGTTTTCCAGTGGACTCTTCCGAAACAGAACTATAAAGGATAAGTGGGATAGAAGGAGGAATTAATATTCCTAGTGTCCCAGCTGCAGCCACTAATCCCATTGCGTAATTTTTGTCATATCCTGCTTTTACCATCATTGGAATCATAATCGCTCCAATAGCCGCTGCAGTAGCGGGGCTAGACCCGGAAATTGCAGCAAAAACCATACAAGTTAGTACAGCTACGACAGATAAACCACCCTTTGTATGACCTACCCAAGTTTTAATACACTCGATCAAATACTTAGAAATTCCACCCTTAGCCATTATTAATCCCGCGAACACGAAACCAGGGATGGCCATTAGCGTAGTACTATTCACACCGGTAAACATTTTTTGAATAACTGTGTTAAGCGAGAAATCTACTAAAAATAGACCGGTGACACTGGAAACGACTAAACTTATCGCGATAGGAACTCGTAAAAAAGCTAACACAAATAATAGAACAATAACGATTATTGCTGCCACTCTAAATCACTCCCGCCTGTAACATCTTCTTTTTTCACAAAAAATCTATAGGCTTTCTCACAGAAACGTATAAATAACAATGCACCCGCGATTGGCATGATCAAATAATTAATCCAAATAGGGAAGCCAAGATCAATCGTTTTAATAGCTTGTTCGTGCGCCACTAATACCATCTCTAAGCCTGTCCAAAAGATAAATATACTAAATCCAATCCCAATTACAAAAGTAATGATTTGACAGAAGCTTTTCATCTTTGGGCCTGATTTGTCGTACAGAAATTCTATTGCGATATGTCTGTCATCTTTTAAAGCTGTGGAGAAGCCTATGAAAATCGCCCATACAAGTAGCATCGTATAAACTTCTGTTGCCCAGCTTTGAGAAGCCCCGATTACATACCTCATAAAGACGGAGTAGAGACTTATGCCAATACCTACAAGGAAAAAGAGTCCGGATAAAGCGCTTTCAATAAAATTTAAAATTCTCAATAAAATTCCTCCCCTTATTAACTTTGTATTTCGGATACAGGATTACAAACCAATAATAATATAGGAATATTCAAAAAACAATACCTTAATGCAGAATATACTAAATATTTTAATTTTTCTTTACATTGTTTTTTTGTTGTGATAATTTGTTACTTGAGTTGTATCCAATAAACAAGATTCATAACATGTAAGACAACTCTTATTAAATCTTTACAAAAGTTAATAAGAAAGCGTGGTGTGCAGAATTAAAATGAAGTAGCTTGTTTGAAAGCCCTTTCAACTAAGATGCAATACTCGAAATTATTGTCTTAACACTAAAAAATAAGGGGGATTTTTGTGAAAAGGTTATCTATATTTTTATTATTTGTTCTATCTATATTCGTATTAGCAGCTTGTCAAAGTGATGAAAAAGTTGCTGTGTCTGGTGCAAGTGGAGATGGGGTTCAAGAACTAAAGATTAAATTCTCTCACGTTGTTGCAGAAAATACGCCAAAGCACCAAGGTGCTCTAGCTATGAAAGAATATATTGAAAAAGAATCTGATGGCAAGATTAAAGTAGAAATCTATCCAAATAGCTCCCTATTCGGAGATCAAGATGAATACCAAAACTTAGTAGCAAATAATATTCAATTTATCGCACCTGACTTAACAAAATTCGTTGGAAACAATCCACAATTCAATGTTCCTGCACTTCCATTTGCATTTGCTGATGATGACGAAGCGATTGCATTCTGGGATGGAGAAAAAGGACAGGAAGTTTTAGGAAGTCTTAAAGATGATGGTGTTCTTGGGTTATCTATGTGGCCAAATGGTGGAAAACATTTAACGAACGGTAAACACGCAATTAGTTCACCTGCGGATTTAAAAGGCTTAAAATTCCGTACGCAAGGTGGGCAAGTATTAGAATCTATGTACACGGCACTTGGAGCAGGTTCTGAGTCGATTCCTTTTGGAGAACTTTACACTGCACTTGACCAAGGGGTAGTAGACGGACAAGAAAACACATTTAGTAATATTGAATCGAAAAAATTCGACGAAGTTCAAAAGTATATGACAGTTATGAACCATACACGCGTGGACTATGCTGTGTTTACAAACACAAAATTCTGGGACAGCATGAATGACGCGACAAAAGCAATAGTAGAAGGTGGATTGGCAGCAGGTACGGAAGTGGCACGTGCAGAAGCAAAAAGTCTAAATGAAAAAGCACTAGAAACGATTAAAGAAAGAGGCAATGTAGAAATTGTTGAATTAACGCCAGAGCAAATTGAAGAATTCCGAAAAGTTCTAGAGCCTATTTATGAAGAATATGAGGATGAAATCGGTGCGGATGTAATTGAAGCAGCAAGAAATGCAGGAAAATAAAAACTAAATCGACCTGACAATAAGGCCGTGTAAAAAGGCGGAATAAGATGGTAACGAAAACATTAGTGAATCATTGTTTGTCAACTTCCTATGATCAGATTCCACAAGAAGTAATACTCCATGGGAAAAGAAGCTTGTTAAATTGGATGGGTGTAGCAGCAGGAGCTTCTACCCATCCCTCTATTGATATATTACTAGAGTTATCAAAAGAATTAAAAACTGCAGAGCAAGTTTCCATTTTCGGAAGGGAAGAAAAGGTTGATTTATTAATGGCTGCATTAATAAATGGAACATCATCCCACATATTCGACTACGACGATACCCACTTAGATACGATTCACCATCCAAGTGGTCCAATTGCTCCAGTAGTTTTAGCTTTAGGAGAGCATTTAGGTTTAAGTGGAAAAGAGATATTACACGCTTTTATTCTAGGGTGCGAAGCAGAACTAAGAATTGCAAACGCTGTTTATCCAAGCCATTATCAGCTAGGCTGGCATATTACAAGTTCAACTGGTGTTTTTGGCGCAGCGATTGCAGCGGGAATTCTACTAAAGCTGGATCAGGAACAAATGCTTTGGGCATTAGGTATTGCTGGGACACAAGCCTCAGGTTTAAGAGAAGTTTTCGGCACCATGACAAAACCATTCCATCCAGGAAAGGCTGCACAAAATGGATTGCTTGCTGCTTTACTAGCTAAAAAAGGATTTACTAGTTCTGAAAAGATTTTAGAAGCAAAACGAGGCTTTGCCAATGTACTGGCACCGGAGCACGATTTAGAAAAAGTAAATATCAATTGGGGAAAAGACTGGGAGCTATTGAAAAATAGTTTTAAACCATACGCTTGCGGCATTGTCTTGCATCCTTCTATTGATGCATGTATTTACTTGCATAAGAATGTGTCACTGGAGGACCTGAAATCGATCGAACTAAAAGTTAATCCTTATGTACTTGAACTGACTGGAAAAGAAACCCCGCAAACAGGTTTAGAAGGCAAGTTTAGTGTATTTTTCACAGCTGCTATTGCCTTTTTAGATGGTGATGCGAGTGAAAAACAATACACAGATGAGAAAGTAAAAGATGAAAAAATCATCGCAATGCAAAAGAAAATAAGCATAACAGTCGATGAAGCGATAAAAGAAGAAGAGGTTGAAGTGAAGGCCATCTTAAAAGATGGATCTGAACTAACACATAAAGTAGAGCATGCAAAGGGAAGTATCCAAAACCCTATGTTAGAAGAGGAACTCTTAACAAAATTTAATAGTCTCGTAGAAGACATCTTAGGGAAATCTAGCACCGCTCAGATGGCGAAGATTCTATTACATTTAGATGAGTACCCTTCCATTGATGAGTTGATTCATTCCAATAAAAAGAGCGAAGTGTTATCCAAATAAAAAGGTGAGGAGAATGGTTCATGAACAAAGAAAAATTTGATATAGGCTTAGAAATTCGAAGAAGTGTACTCGGAGCGGAGTACGTAGACAGTTCCATTCAAAATGCAACAGCGTTTAATATGCCGATGCAAGAATTGGTAACAGAGTATTGTTGGGGAGAAATCTGGGCAAGACCTGGCCTACCCAAGAAAACTAGAAGTATGTTAAATCTTGCAATGATCACTGCATTAAATAGACCGCATGAGTTAAAACTCCATGTACGAGGGGCTATCAATAATGGTCTAACAAAAGAAGAAATTCAAGAAGTATTTTTACAGACAGCGATTTACTGCGGAGTGCCGGCAGCGATTGATAGTTTCAGAACAGCAAAAGAAGTTTTTGATGAAATGGATAAAGAAGAGAACTAAAAAAATTTGAAGTTTTCTTTTGGATACAAAATACAAGACTTCACGCTACTCAGTGAGAGTAGAACAAACATAGATTATGGCAAAAGGGAATCTTGCGATTAGTGGAGTATACTTTGCGATTCTAGTGATGCATCTTGCGATTAGTAGAGTATACCTTGCGATTCTAGTAATGTATCTTGCGATTAGTGGGGTATACCTTGCGATTTCAGCAATTTTGATTAAAACCTATTGTACATTGCACTAAACATGTCAGGAAATCTTGAGGGAAAGCTTCGAAACACAATAGAGTGGACCCTCAAGATGCACCTTATATTCCGTAAAGGAGACTTGATACATGGATTTAAGTAGAGAGTTAGCTAAATACAGTCAAGCATTAACCTATGAAGAACTGCCACCCGCGGTTGTAGAGTTTACAAAGCTTTGTATTTTAGATTATTTTGGTTCTGCTATCGCTGGTTCTAATAAAGTACCGATTAAGATGATCAGCGAACTAGTGGAAGAGATGGGTGGTTCGGAACAAGCGACTCTTTTTACTGGAGGGAAATCATCAGCTGTCAACGCAGCACTCTTGAATGGAGCTGCGAGTCATATAGTAGAGCTGGATGATATTCACAAAGGGTCTATTATCCATGCAGCTACCGTTGTTATTCCGGCAGCTCTTGCGGTAGCCGAGTGGAAGAAACTGTCTGGTAAAGACTTAATAACTGCAGTCGTTATTGGTTATGAAGTTTGCTTTAGAATTGGTGAAGCAGTTTCCCCGTCTCACTACTATTATTGGCATAATACAGCGACATGTGGAACGTTTGGGGCTGCAATTGCAGCTGCCAAATTACTGAACTTAACGGAAGAAGAAATGGTTTTTGCGTTAGGAAATGCAGGTACACAAGCGGCTGGGTTATGGGAATTTATAATTGATGGGGCGATGACCAAGCAATTACATTCTGGAAAAGCAGCGATGAATGGACTTCTAGCCGCACTTTTAGCACAAAAAGGTTTTACTGGCCCAACGAAAATCTTAGAAGGTGATCGTGGTTTCTTCAAGGCGATGAGTGAGCAATATGATGCCTCCAAAATAACAGAAGGATTAGGTAAACAATTCAAAATTCTAGAGAATTCCTTTAAGATTCATGCATCCTGTCGCCATACACATCATGCAATTGATTTATTGATCGAGGTCTTTAAGGAACGCAAACCTAGCTTAGAAGAAATAGAGTCTATAACGGTTCAATCCTATAAAGCAGCGATTGATATAACCGATAATGATGACCCTGCTACCGAGTATGCAGCTAAATTTAGTTTGCAATTTTGTTCGGCATTAGCCATTTTAACAGGTAGTGCAGGTTTGGTTGATTTTAATGAATCAAATTTATGGGACGATCAAATCCGTCAATTATTGAAAAAGGTCAAGGTCAGTATTGATCCAGATATTAATGCAAATTATCCAGAACAATGGGGTGCTACAGTGGAAGTGACTTTAGCAGATGGAGAAACGATTCATAAACAATCTGATTTTCCAAAAGGCGACCCAGAAAACGCGGTGACTTCAGAAGAATTGGTCGAGAAGTTTACAAGTATGACGAACAACATTGCTGCTACAAAAAAAGAACAGATTATACGAGATATTCTAGCACTAGAGTTAATGGAGAATACGGAAGCTTTAATGGCTCAATTCTAATAAAAGATGCTAGATAAAGAGGGAGAAATAGGATGGAATCTAATAAAATCGAACAAATCAATATGATACAAGATAAACTAAAAAACTTGAATGATGATGAACTAAATCAGATTTCCTATTTGCTGTCTCTTTATCAAGCTTCCTCTACCGAACAGGCGGAAACAAAAATTCCTATGCATTTTTTAGGAAGATTTCTAGGCATCGAGCAAAAGGATGATGGCACAACCGAAATGAAATTAGGAATTCAAAATGAGAATACATATGGTGTTGCACAGGGAGGGTCCATTTACACATTAGCTGACGTTGCCATTGGCTTTCAAATTTTAAAATCGTTAGAAGAAGGAGAAAAGGTTTTCACATTAGAATTAAAAGTGAATTTTATCAAAAAGGGACAAGGAGCTCGTTTGATCGCAATTCCCTCTATCCTTTATCAAGGAAAGACAACAGTAGTTTCTGAATGTGATATTAAAGATGATACAGGAATTTTAATAGCAAAGGCACTTGGGACCTTTTATATTGTGCGTTAGAAAAAAGGAGAAAGTAGGATGGTAGATGAAAAAAATCCATTATGAACATATCGTGGAACAAGTTGCAGAGATATGCAAGAAATCGAATTACAATTTGGGGGAAGATGTTTATTCTGCTTTTAAACTAGCGCTACAAACCGAGCAATCAGAAATAGGAAAAGAAGTAATTTCTCAGTTAATCGAAAATGCGGATATTGCTAAAGCCGAACAAGTTCCCATGTGTCAAGATACCGGAACAGCTGTCTTTATCGTGGAAGTAGGTCAAGACTGTCATATTGTGGGAGGAAGCTTGGTCGATGCGATCAATGAAGGAGTCAAAAAGGGATACGGAGAAGGTTATTTACGAAATTCTATTATTTATAATCCATTGAATCGCAAAAATACAGGGGATAATACACCAGCCATCGTTCATATCGACTTAGTGGAGGGAGACAGTATAACGATACATATGACTGCAAAAGGTGGAGGTGCAGAAAATATGAGTGACCTGAAAATGTTAAAACCTTCAGACGGGATTGAAGGAGTGAAAAAATATATTCTCTCAATCGTAAAAGAAGCTGGACCCAATGCATGCCCTCCTCTAGTAGTAGGTGTTGGAATTGGTGGTAACTTTGAGCGCTGTGCTTACTTGGCGAAAAAATCATTGTTTCGACCTTTAGGTGTTCGTCATGAAGACCCTGTTGTCTCCGAACTAGAAGAAGAACTGATGTCCGAGATTAATCGACTAGGTATCGGTCCCCAAGGGATGGGGGGAAGTACAACAGCACTTGATGTGAAAGTGGAGGTTGAATCCTGCCATATCGCCGCATTGCCAGTTGCAGTTAATCTGAACTGCCATGCCAGCCGACATCAAACCATCACTTTAACTTAATTAAGCAAATGTTTTTTTGCGACAGGGTTACGCAGGAGCAGAATTTTTCACTTCTATAAGTGGTGAGATGAAAACAAAGTCAGTAGCGATCCGCAAATCCCTGCTGAATAAAGTTAATACCTCCGGTGGATGCCACGGATTTTTTAGAGGAATTTATCAAGCGAGCTCGATAAAAATCCGGACGCAAATACGCCAAGGCAAATTTGATTTTAAGGAGAGCAAACAGTGCAAAAAAAGATAAATCTACCATTACAAGAAGCAGATCTTATTGCCTTAAAAGCAGGTGACCGTGTCCTGCTATCTGGTGTAGTTTATGCAGCTAGAGATGCGGCGCACAAGCGAATGATTGAACAAGAAAAAGAAGGAATTCCTTTTCCAATCGATCTGTCCAATCAAGTTATTTATTATGTAGGTCCGACTCCAGCAAAGCCTGGAATGGTTATCGGTTCAGCCGGACCAACGACTAGCGGAAGAATGGATTTGTATACACCAAGACTACTCGAAGTTGGTTTAAAGGGAATGATTGGGAAGGGATATCGGAGTGAAGAAGTGAAGCAAGCAATGATTAAGCATAAGGCGGTCTATTTTGGTGCAGTCGGTGGAGCCGCCGCATTGATTGCTCGTTCGATTAAATCCTCCGAAGTAATTGCTTATGAAGATTTAGGGACAGAAGCCATTAGGAAGTTAACGATTGAGAATTTTCCTGTGTTTGTCCTTAATGATGCACACGGGGGAGATGTTTACCAAGAGGGTGTAGCTCAATATAAATCATAAATATAGAAGGGATTGAAATTATGAGAGTAGGGATTATTGGTTTAGGTAATATGGGAGGTAGAATAGCAACAAGGCTATTAAAGCAAGGTGTGGAAGTCGGCGTTTTCGATGTAAATAAAGATTTTGTCCAAGCTTTAGTCGGTTTAGGGGCAACAGAAGCAGATAGCCCAGCAGATTTAGCATCGAAGTTTTCATATGTGATCACGGTTCTACCTAATGTCTTTATCGTTAAGGAAATTTTGACGGGACAAGAAGGCTTGATGAAAGGCCTGCGACCGAACAGTCTATTAATAGATATGACCACCTCCATCCCTTCTGTCACGAAGGAATTACATGCCATGTTATCAGCGGAAGGATTGCGAATGATCGATGCTCCTGTAAGTGGAGGGGTGAAGAAAGCGGAAGATGGAACATTGTCCATAATGGTTGGCGGAGAAGCGGCCCATTTTGAAGAAGTTAAACCGTTCTTAAGCCATATTGGACAGAACATTATTCATGTAGGAGAAATTGGGGCGGGTCATACGATTAAAGCATTAAACAATATGATTTCGGCCACGACGTTAGCAGCAACAGGCGAAGCAATGGCCCTTGGTGTAAAACTAGGATTGGACCCAGCTAAAATGTTGGATGTTATCAATTCTAGTACAGGAAGAAGTTTTTCCAGTGATTTTAAATTTCCGACCCAAGTGTTAACGAGAAACTTCGAGGTAGGGTTTACGCTCGATTTAATGGTGAAAGATTTAAAAATTGCCATGAATATGGCAGAGGAAGAAAAAGTACCTATGTTTATATCAAGTGCCTCTTTTCAATTATGGAAACAAGCGTGGGCGAACGGAAAAGGGAACGAGGACCATACAGCCATTGTCAAACTAATTGAAGAAATGTTCGATGTGGAAATAAGAGAAAAGAGTATATCTGCAACTAGATAGGGAGTGTAATATGGAAAATTTCAAATTAACGGAACAAGATAGAGCCACTTTACAATCCAAAGTAACGACCAAACTAAGAGATTTAATACTAAAAGGTGAATTCAAGATGGGTGACCGGCTTATGCAAGAAGAATGGGCTCAAAAACTTGGGGTCAGCAGAATGCCTCTTCGCGAAGCGTTAAGACAGTTAGAAGTGGAAGGGTTAGTTCGTATTGAGCCAAGACGAGGTGCTATCGTTACCCCTATCTCGATCGAAGACATCGAAGAAATTTATCGCCTTAGACAGATGCTAGAAGGGGAAGTGGCAGTTCAATCTCTTCCATTTTTAGAGGAAGAAGATATAAAGGAATTAGAATACCTATACGAAAAAATGCTGAACTTAAAGCATACGGAAAGTGAAATGGAATTATATATGCAGCTAAATAAAGAATTTCATCAAATTATTATAGAGGCTTCTCCAGGAAGAAGAATCAAGGGATTTATCCATACATTGTGGCAGGGTGTTCCGCAGTATACACCAAGTTTACTTGCAAAACATCTTTCGGATTCCCACGAGGAGCACCGACTGATGGTGAAATATATTAAAGAAAAAGATGCAGTTAGATTAAGAGAAGTGATGGAAAAGCATATTAATCGGACAAAAGAAAATTTAATAAAAATGATCAATAAAAACTGAATTAATCAAACAAAAAGAGAGAGGAGTTTTACGATGAAAAAAATTGAGTTATCCGTCATTCCTGGAGATGGGATTGGAAAAGAGGTTGTACCAGAAGCGTTACGTGTATTAGATACAGTTGCAAATATTCACGGAGGATTAACATTCAATTATACGCAATATCCATGGAGCTCTCAGTATTATGTGGAGCACGGAAAAATGATGCCAGATAATGCGTTAGATTTACTAAGTCAAAGTGATGCGATCTTTTTAGGAGCGATTGGAGACCCGGCGGTTGTAAAGGATCATATTTCCTTAGGGGGACTATTATTAAAAATCCGTAGAGAATTTGAACAGGTAATCAATGTACGACCTGCAAAACTATTAAAAGGAATGGTATCGCCTTTATCCAATCCACAGGATTTTGACATGATTATAGTTAGAGAGAATAGTGAGGGTGAATACAGTAGTAGTGGTGGTAGAGTCCATAATGGCATTGATGAGATTGTTGTGCAAAATGCTGTTTTTACGAAAAAAGGTGTTTCTCGCGTGATGGAATATGCATTTGAGCTAGCTCGAAAAAGAAGTGGACACTTAACTAGTGCTACAAAATCGAATGGAATTGTCCATTCCATGCCATTTTGGGATGAGGTCTTGTCGGAAATAGCTCAAAAATACTCGGACGTTCAGATGCAAAATATTCATATTGATGCATTATCTGCGTTTTTCATCACCAAACCACAGACCATGGATGTAGTAGTAGCTAGTAATCTTTTTGGAGATATTTTAAGTGATATAGGTGGGGCAATTATGGGCAGTATTGGAATTGCACCTGCTGCCAATATAAATCTAAATGGCAAATATCCTTCCATGTTTGAACCAGTCCACGGCTCTGCTCCTGATATTTACGGAAAAGGAATTGCAAATCCAATTGGTCAAATTTGGACGGCGAAAATGATGTTGGATCATTTAGGAGAGGAAGAGCTGGGAGCACTCGTGTTAGAGGCAATTGAAGATACATTGCATGCAGGTATTAAAACTCCTGATATTGGTGGTAAATCTACTATTACAGAAGTAACGGATGCCATTATTGCCAACATAGAAGAAAAAGCTAAAAGTGGCGTACTTAATAGTGTAACGAATTAATGTATCCAATAACCAATCGAGTAAATGAGGGGAAAAATAATGAATCTAGCAAGATCCTATTTATTTGTACCTGGGACTAACAAGGACATGATTAAAAAAGCGATTGCATCTGATGCAGATTGTATCATTCTCGATTTAGAGGATGCAGTCGCATTAGCTGAAAAAGAAAAAGCAAGAGAAGCAGTGAAAGAATCCTTAATAAGGTTTAGCAAGGATAAAGAGATTTTCGTAAGAATTAACGATTGTGAAACTTCTTTTTGGGAAGAAGATTTGATCTGTGCGGTAGCAAATGGTGCAGCAGGAGTAGTCGTTCCTAAATCGGAAAGCGAGCAGAATATAAGACTTGTTTGTCAGAAAGTCCGAGAAGCTACCACAGAATCCTCTTCTGCTTTTCAAGTAATTCCTTTAATCGAAACAGCAAAAGGAGTCCAATTTGTGTACGCTATTGCAGCTGCGGATGAGATGATTTCCAAAATGGCTTTTGGTTCGATCGATTTTTCGTTAGACATTGGCTGCGAACTCTCAGCAAGTGGGATGGAGCTTTTATTTGCCCGTTCTCAAATTGTCATAGCTTCCAGGGCAGCTGGTATTGAGGCACCTATCGATACTGTCTTTGCGGATTTCAATGATGCAGCAGGTTTTGAAAATGAAGCGAAGATTGCTAGACAGCTTGGTTTTAAAGCAAAGTTAATCATTCATCCGAAGCAAATACAAATAATCAACCAACTATTTTCACCATCAGAACAAGAGATTTCGAATGCAATGGCCATTGTGAAAGCATTTGAAGAGGCAGAAGAAAATGGAGTGGCATCTATAGCGGTAAATAACCAAATGGTAGATTATCCTGTCTACAAAAAAGCAAAGCGTCTACTATTTTATTTTAAGCAGGAAGTAGAGTCTCCCATATCTTAATTCTTTTACGCATATACGAGTCTGAATTTTGAAAAACAATAGGAGTGAATATGTTGAAAATAACGAAAGTAGATGTAAAGACAGTACCAATTAGTAGTCCAATAAGAAATGCTTATATTGATTTTAGTAAAATGACCGCATCTGCCATAGCGATTACAACAGACGTTATCAAAGACGGAAAGCCAGTTGTCGGTTATGGATTTAACTCGAACGGACGGTATGCTCCTACAGCATTACTGAATGAACGATTTATTCCTAGATTACTAGAAGCAGATGCAAAAGATATAGTCACCGATGATGGAACTAATTTTGATCCACATAAAATACATGCCATTATTATGGCCAATGAAAAACCGGGTGGTCACGGGGAACGCACGGTTGCTGTTGGAGTGATCGATATGGCTATTTGGGATGCGGTAGCCAAAATAGAAGGAAAACCTTTGTACCAGTTACTAGCGGAAAGATATGGTAATGGCGAAGTGGATGAGCAAGTATACATTTACGCAGCGGGTGGTTACTATTTCCCTGATAAAGGATTGAAGGAACTACAAGATGAGATGAAAGGTTATTTAGCATTAGGCTATAAAGATGTGAAAATGAAAGTTGGCGGCGCTTCTTTAAAGGAGGATTTAAAACGTATAGAAGCTGTACTAGATATTTTACCGCAAGGAAGCGGGTTGATGGTAGATGCAAATGGCCGCTTTGACTTGGAATACGCAATCGAATTTGGGGAAAAGATCAAAGACTATGAACTTATTTGGTATGAAGAAGCTGGTGATCCACTGGATTTTCATTTGCAAGCGGAGCTTTCTAAGCGTTATCCACATGCAATTGCAACAGGGGAGAACCTATTTTCCCTACAAGATGCAACGAATTTAATCCGGTATGCCGGCATGAATCCAGAAAAAGACTTCCTTCAATTTGACTGTGCGCTTAGCTATGGGTTAGTGGAGTATTTACGAATTCTCGATATGCTGAAAGAGCACGGTTGGTCTTCTAGACGTTGTATTCCTCACGGAGGGCATCAAATGTCTTTAAATATTGCAGCCGGATTAGCGCTCCATGGAAATGAATCCTATCCAGGTGTATTTGAGCCATTTGGAGGGTTTGCGGATAATTTCGCCGTGGAAAACGGTTATGTCAGGCTACCAGATGCTCCAGGTATCGGCTTTGAAGAAAAGTCTGAATTATACAATCTACTATTAAGTATTGGGAAGTAGGGGGTTCAATTATGGCTAAGAAAATGGAGTTCGATAGTGACATTGCAACTGAGTATGACAAGGGAGTAAGACGGACACTTCCAACCTATGATCCGATGCTCCGGCTTTCGCAGACATTTCTACGCGCTAACCTAGAAGAAAATGCTTCCCTCCTTATACTTGGTGGTGGAGGAGGAAATGAACTAAAAGCATTCGGCCCTACAAATAGTGGATGGAATTTTACGGCAGTTGATCCATCAAAGGATATGCTAGAAGTTGCTAAAAAGAAAGCGGAGCAAATGGAAATGGATAATCGTGTCGAACTGATCAATGGGACAATAGAAGATGTTCCAATTGACCAAGTATTTGATGCAGCAACTTGTATTCTCGTTCTTCACTTTATACCTAATGTAGAGGATAAGCTGGCACTGTTAAAGAAGGTAAGATCTCATCTAAATCCCGGTGCTCCGTTTGTGCTCGTCAGTAAGTTTGGTGACCCAACTAGCCCAGAGTTTAAAGAACTTGTCACTCTATGGAAAAATTATTGGCTCGATACAACTAAACTACCAAAAGAAAAAGTGGAAGAATTAATGAAGGGTACATTAACGGAGTTTTCAATTTCTGAGGAAAAACTGAGGGAATTGTTAGTAGAAGCGGGTTTCCACAGAATTGCAAACTTTTTTAAAACGAATCATTTTGGCGGTTGGATCTGTCATGCTTTATAAAGAAGGAATGATATGGTGGCATGAAAATAGTTAAAAATAAAGATTTTAAAATCTATGCATATATTTCTTTGGCTATTGCCGGATTCCTATTCATGTTTTTTTTGTTACCTGATACATTTTCAACCGCTGCCAAACTGATGACTAGTATTATCACGTTTGGAATTATTTTATGGTCGTTGGAGCCTATTCCTATAGGGCTTACTGGGTTGATCATTTTATTGCTTATGCTTGTTTTTAATATTGCAGATTCGTCCGTTATTTTCAGTGGATTTGCTTCACCTGCAACTTATTTAATTGTTGCTGGGATGATGCTTGCAACCGCTGTAAATGATACTTCTTTGATCAAGCGTATGACGTACATGATTTTGAAAAAGTGGGGAAGCAGTGCAAAAGGGTTGTTGGGCAGTGTTATTATTATCCAACAAATTCAATCTTTCTTTATACCATCCACTGCTGTCCGTACCGCTTTAGTAGTACCGGTTTCCACAATGATTATCTCGACCGTAGGGGCAAAACCAGGAAGTAACTTTAGGAAAATGATTATGCTAGGCGTTGCGTTCGGTGGGGTCATAAGTGGATCAGCAGTAATGACTGCGGCAATTGGAAATATATTAACAGTGGAAATTCTTAATCGCTTTGCCGGGGTTAGCATAACGTATTTTCAATGGTTTTTTTATACGTTTCCATTATGGTTTATATTAATACCTGCTATATGGATTCTCTTGTTGAAAGTATTCCCATTGCCGAAAGAGCAACAATACTTTCCAAAGATTGAAGAGCAGATGCAAATTAAATTAGAAGAACTAGGTCCAGTGAACAGACAAGAAATCATTTGTATGATCATTCTATTTTTTATCGTTATGCTTTGGTTAACAGAGCCAGTTCATGGAATGCACCCAAGCATCCCAGCGTTAATAGGAGTTGTACTGATGACATTGCCGAAAATCGGAATTGCCGATTGGGAATCGGTTATTAAAATCAATTACAATACGATTTTATTATTAAGTGTGACTTTGTCGATGGGGTATACATTTGTCGATTCTGGTGCGGCGGATACAATCAGTGATTATTTAAGTGTACCTTCGTTTATGGAGCTTATTCAAAATCCATTATTAGCTGTATTCATCGTTATTTTGATGGCTCAGCTATTTCATAAAATGATTTCGAACGTTTCCACGGCAGTAGTTGTACTGGTTCCTATCATTATAAGTGTTGCGCAGAATGCAGGGGTAGATCCATTAGCTATTGGTTTTGCAACAGGGCTTACATGTGTTTTTGGATTTATGTTTGTCGTGGAATCTATGTCCAATCTGCTTGTCCATAGTACTGGAATGATTGAGCAGAGAGATTTTTTAAAGCCGGGCTTATATGCAACAATCATCACGATAATTGCAACCGTAGTTGTTGCAGCTACGTGGTGGAGATGGATTGGACTAATCTAGTAAGTAAGGAGGAAATCGTATGTTACCTTTAGAAGGGATAACTATAGTATCGTTGGAGCAGGCTGTGGCAGCACCTTTTGCTACAAGGCAGCTTGCAGACTTAGGAGCGCGTGTTATTAAAGTGGAAAGACCAGAAACTGGTGACTTCGCACGAAATTATGATAAAACGGTCAAAGGAATGGCTAGTCATTTCGTCTGGATTAATCGTTCCAAAGAGTCTATTACACTCGATTTAAAACAAGAGGAAGCAAAAGAAGTTTTAGATAAATTATTAGCAAATGCAGATGTGTTTATTCAAAATTTGGCGCCAGGTGCTGTAGATCGACTTGGTTTCAGTGCGGCGGAGTTAAAAGAAAAATATCCGCAGCTCATCATTTGTGGGATTTCAGGCTATGGTTCTTCAGGTCCTTATATGGATAAGAAAGCATATGATTTACTAATACAGTGTGAGGCTGGTTTAGTTTCGGTTACTGGAACGGAAGACACGCCATCTAAATCGGGTATATCGATTGCAGATATTGCTGCGGGTATGTATGCATATACGGGGATTTTAACTGCGATCATTGCTCGAAGTAAAACTGGTAAAGGTGCTATTTTAGAAGTATCGATGCTAGAGGCGCTGGCAGAATGGATGGGCTATCCACTGTATTATGCGGGCTACGGTGAGATAGAACCAAAAAGAACGGGAGCTAGTCATGCTACCATTTATCCATATGGACCATTTACGGCTGGAGATCAAAAACAAGTTTTTATGGGCATTCAAAATGAACGCGAATGGGTTCGTTTTTGTGAAAATGTACTAAAAGATAGCGAGCTAGCGCAGGATGCTCGTTTTAGTAATAATTCTAATCGAGTATCTAACAAAAATGCGTTAAAGGCTATTATTGACCATGCTTTTGAAAAGATGGATTCTACTCAAATTATTGAACTGCTTGAGGATGCAAAAATAGCAAATGCACGGCTTAATACAGTGAGCGAATTAATGGACCATCCTCAGCTACAGGCTCGACATCGTTGGAGAGAAGTTGCGTCTCCGGTTGGCAATTTAAAGGCATTACTTCCACCTGTTACATTTGATGAAATAGAAACTGTTATGAACCCCATTCCTGCGGTGGGAGAACATACAGAAGCTATTTTAAAAGAGTTAGGCTTTGACTATAAAGTAATGGAAAAAGCTACGAAAAACAGTATTTCCGTATAAAATAAATTGTTTAGGAGAATTCATTTGAATCCAATTATTGGTGTTTCATCGAATTTAAAGGACGACGCTCTTTCCGTTCCGACTGCTAATGTTCATGCAATCGCTCGTTTTGGTGGGGTTCCCATTGTGCTACCAAATTTGCAGGATGCAGCAGTGGACATAATCGTTGATAGGATAGATGGGCTTCTTTTGACTGGCGGTGGCGATATTGATCCGACTTTGTTTGGAGAAGAGCCTCATCCGCGTTTAGGAAGTATTGTACCAGAGCGAGATGTATTTGAAATACAGTTAGTTCAAAAAATGTTAGAAAAGAATAAGCCTATTTTAGGAATTTGTAGGGGAGCTCAAATTTTAAGTATTGCCGCTGGCGGAGATATGTATCAGGATATATATGCGCAGTCAACCGAGCAACTTTTACAGCACGACCAACAAGCACCAAATTGGTATGCTTCTCATTTTGTACATGTAACAGAAGGCACCATTTTAAGTAATGTGGCTCAGGTAGAAAAGTTTAAAGTGAATAGTTTTCATCATCAAGCAGTTCGCAATATTCCAGATGGATTTTTAGTGAGCGGACTTGCTAGCGATGGAATTATTGAAGCTTTTGAAAGTAAAGACCACCCGTTTGTTATGGGAATTCAATGGCATCCGGAAAGTTTATTGGTGAAAGATGATCTGATTTCTGCTGCGATTTTTGAACGTTTTATAGAGGCTTGTGTGAAGTGAATTTTAGCGTATTAAGGGAAACGACTGTTTAAGAGCAGTCGTTTTTTGGGGTTTAGGAATAATTAAAATCTATGGTGTGTGATATTGGTGGTTGGCTTTGTCGTGTCATACCATGTACTAGAATTTATCGGATGCAAATATCTCCTGACTTTCAAATTGATTGCTCTCCAGGGTAATTTGGTTGCTTTCAGCCTGCTATTAATTGCTCTCAAGTGTCGTTTGATTGCTTTCAGAGTAGAACTGGTTGTTTTCAACAGTTTGGTTGCCCTTTGCCGTTTCTTGGAAGTATTTATTTTGCAAATACATAATTTAGAAATTTGGTGCGCCTCCGTGTTAAATTCCAGCGTTCACTTCATTATATCTAACGTAAGAAAAGCTGCTCCTAATCTGCTTAATGTAACCAGTAATTTGTTAGAAATACACGTTTTATTTATTCATGAAATGATGTCAGGAGGGAAAGCTACTGTATAGAAAAAGGAGGTATTTTGTTTGATTAGCTGGATTAGACTGACGTTTTCTACATGTGTTTTTGTCTTTCTTCTTTCCACTGCTGTTTCTGCTGCTGAAGAACTATCGAGAGAGCAAATTTTAGAAAAGCGCATGGAGTACTATATAAAATATTCGAGTGACGTTTTGCCCTGGTATTATCTAGCTGCTATCGATCAGTTTGAACGGAATATACAGGAAGTCAGAAATGATATCCCGAAGCGAGATGGCGTTGTTGCTATCCAATTTTCCGATGATTACTGGACGGGTGTGCTAAATCCGTTGCTAGATGATACGAACCTGAATTCGATCGCTTTTTTCAATGGGCATGGCTTAGATGGCAATCAGGACGGTAAGGCAGATCGCGGAAATGATGATGATGTGATGTACACTTTAACTGAATATTTAATACAGTTTGGAGTGACGGAAAAAGACTTTGGAAAAGCGCTAAAGGAGTATTATAAACGCGATGAAACAGTTAAACAAATTATGACGAACGCAGAAATTTACAAGGAGTTTGAATCATTAAATTTAGATGCGCGTGCCTTTCCACTTGCTATAAATCACAATTATAGCTATCGCAGTACTTGGGGTGACTCAAGAGGCTGGGGTGGTAAACGAATGCATGAAGGTACTGATTTGTTTGCTTCTTATAGTGTTCCCGTGAAATCCACTACTTTTGGCAAAGTGGAAATAATGGGATGGAACGACTACGGTGGCTGGAGGATCGGTATTAGAGACGTAAATAACACGTACCATTATTATGCTCATTTATCCGGGTATACAGAAGGTTTAAAAGAAGGAGATATACTCGAGCCAGGAACAATAATTGGGTATGTTGGAAGCTCGGGTTATGGAAAAGAAGGAACCTCTGGAAAATTCCCACCTCACTTACATTACGGCATGTACAAATACAACGGCCGAGTCGAATGGGCATACGACCCTTTCCCTTCTTTAAAGAGATGGGAAAGAGAAGAAAAAAGTAAGAAAAGTAAGTAAAAAAATCCAGCAGCTCTTGAGTTGCTGGATCTTTTAAAAAATAAACAATAAGGACATCCAAAAAAAGTGTTGGATTAGAACAAGCGTATAGAGTAAAAGTGTAAACCCAATTAAAAGCTGCAAATATTTTCTCGGTTGAAATTTTGTGATGATATACATAAAAAGAAGGGGAAGGATAATTTTGATGGAATAAAAAATGGCAATATTGTTTTCATACACGAAGCGCATGAATGGATTTGCCTCCGAAATATGACCGTTTCGGATGCCGAAATCAGTAAATATAGAATCGAAAATGGCTAGTATTAATAGGAATATTGCTAGTGTAAAAGGATTTATTTGAGTAGGAGCTAAAATCCTCCGATTCACATGGATTGTCCTCCTTTCGATTTATTTGGCTTGTGCTATTATGTTGAAGTTTTTCAATGATTATTCATAAAAAAACAAGAAAATATAATTTTCAGGATTATTTAATGTTAGATAGGGAAATGTAAATACATATAAAATTTGCTAGTTGGAGGACAAAATGACGAAAATGAATCGAGGAATTGTTACAGCTTTATCTGCAATTGGGCTAGCGCAAGGTTTAAAAATATTAACGCATAAAAAGTTAACGGGAAAATGGGATATTAAACAAGCATTTACAACGGGAGGAATGCCAAGCTCGCATTCCGCAGGAGTAGCAGCACTTGCATCTTATGTAGCGGCTAATAAAGGAACTCGTCATACGGAGACAGCGCTTGCTGTTGTGTTCGGTGTAATCGTAATGTATGATGCACAGGGAATCAGAAGACATACAGGCGAGATTGCACAGCTTGTAAATGATTTGGAAGACAATATAGCCACATTATCGGGTAATTTTCCGAGCTTTGAGTATGTTCAAAGAGAGGAAGAATTAAATGAGTTACTTGGACATCAGCCAGTGGAAGTAGTAGCAGGTGCACTATTGGGAACTATTTTTGGCGTTATATGTGCGAAATTGGAAGATTGAAGAGAAGGACATAATAAGAAATTAGAAAAACTAAGTTGGAAAACTTGGGGAGTTTTTCTTATTTTGTTGCTTTAGTCTTACTGTATCATACTCTCTAAAATAAGAGAAGATAAAACAAAATAGCAAAAATGAAAACCAAGCCGGCTAAGATCCCGGCTTGGTTTTTATTATTCTTTGCTATCTGTGTATGTTTTCGTTTCTCCATCTTCGTATTCAACTTCAAGGTCAAAGTTTGTATAATCAGCTGCATCAAAAGCCATCGTTACCCTTTCGATTACTTCTTCCTTACTCATGTCTTGGGTTATCTGAAGATCTGTAAAAACTTGCTCGAGTAACGTATATGCAGCATCTCCTTGCACATCCGCAGCAGCATGCATATTTTTGTAAACTGCTTCCGATCGTGATGAGTTTCCATAGTATTCTGCTATTATTGCATCTTTATTGTCGGGTGTACTGATGTGTAAATTTAAAAAACGGAAGCCGAATTCACTCTCTGGGTCTTCTTTTGTTTGAGAATCATCGACTTTCTCATTTTGTTCCTCCTCAAATGCTGTTCCATCAGGTACGTTTTCCTCTGGCTCATCATTATTCCCACAAGCAGCAACAAGCATCGATGATGATAGCAGGATTGTTGCAAGTATGGTAGGTTTCTTTGCTCTCATGTACATTCTCCTCTCAAGATGATTGGATCTACATATTATAAATAACCTAAAAACGAGCCTATTAAACAAATACAAGAATGATAGATTTTTTAAAAAGAGGGTAGTATGAAAAGTATAGGTGTTTTGAAGGGGAAGTCTTGTATAATGGTATATAAGATATAAAGGAGAAAATTTAGGGAGGATGGTTCAAATGGCAAAGTATACAGAAATTACTTCGGTAGATCAATGGAAAGATGTTTTGGAGCAATCAAAAGAGAAAGCGGTCATTGTGTTTAAGCATAGTACCACTTGCCCGATTAGCGCATATGCATATGGAGAGTTTACGTCGTTTGATTCACCAGTGGAAACGTACTTAGTTAAAGTGATTGAACATCGAGCGGTGTCTAATGAGATAGAAAATGACTTAGGGGTACGTCATGAATCACCACAAGCGTTTTTAATAGTAGATGGACGAGCTGTTTGGAATGCTTCTCATAGGAAGATTACAAATAAAGAATTAACAAAGGCAACGGGAACATTATAGGGGACGGAGAGATTGTATGGAAGAAGTAAGGAAAGTAGGACGGTATTTAATCGATAATGCCGAAATAGTAATAAGAGATATAACAAAAAAAGCACTAATAAACGTTGATATACCAGTTACAGAAGAGATGTTAGAGCATTCAATTCAACAGAATGTGGAGTTTTTAGTGCTTATAGCTCAATCTTTTGAAGAAACAGAGGAAGCTGCAGAAGCAGAACTAATCAAATGGAGTAAACAAGTCGGTGAACAGCAAGCGGCTCTTTTTTCCCAATTTTCAACGATTCTTAAACCATTTGCTAAAAACCGCTTAATGTATTTAGAGTGCATCACCCAGATATCGATAGATCACGGATTATCAGTTGAAAATGTAGTGAAAATAAATAATCGAATTAATTATTTGATGGATGTAAGCCTTATGGAGACGATTTCCGCATATGAAGTTTATCGTGATTCATTAATGGAAGAACGCCAAAAAGAGATCAACGAATTATCGGCTCCTATTGTACCCATCCAAACAGGAGTTGCGGTATTGCCTTTAATCGGTATGATTGATTCCTATCGTTTTCAATACGTCATCAATCATTTAGTGCCCTTGATCCCGAGCCGTTCGATTGACCATTTGATTATTGATTTTAGCGGTATTTTGACGATTGATTCTGAAGTGGCGGAGCAGATCTTTATCCTTCACAGTGTACTTCAACTACTTGGCATCCATGTATTATTTTCAGGCATACGTCCCAATCTTTCCATGGAGGTTGTCCGAGCAGGTATTGATTTTAGCTCGTTTCACACATTTGGCAGCGTTAAACAAGCGATTGATAGTTTGAAATAGCAATCCTATAGAAATATATATAGAAGACAAAAACGATTTCTCGTATTGAGGAGTCGTTTTTTTTATAGCTTGGAAAATTATAAATTCTATAGCTAGTCGATCAGTATAGGGAAACTGCGAAGTAGTTATCGGCGTCCCACTCCAAATAAAATTGCTGTTTTAAGAAGTAGTTGCTTTCACTAGTAATTTGATTGCTCTCATACAGATTTAGTTGCTTTCCGAATGGAATTGGTTGCTTTCAATGACTGATTGATTGCCCTTATCCAATAACTGGATAATGGAGAAGGGAGATATTTCACATTATGGGGATATTACTTAGTAAACAGTTGCCAGTCTTCGCTCTATAGCAAAAAATGCATCCGCTAGATTGGTTTTGTCGTGTTTCACAGTGGATATTGTCTCACTCAACTATTTATTGGTAATGGCGGATTCTGATAAGTAAGCAATTACCATTGATTTTCGCTTCAGGCGTCGACTCCTGCCGAGGCCAACAGGATGTTGGTTTCTAAGGCGTTGCCACACGATGTGGCGATCTTAGCCTTTGTTCCTCCGCCTGAGCAAAATGAGACATTCCAACGACGCCCTAAGCGCAGGGAATGGCTCATCGCTCACCCGGCGGAAAGCGTCCGAATGTAGCGAAAATCACGGTGGATACCTAATAAAGCTTTACCGCGCAGTTTTCCTATAATGTGAGTTAATCTTTTTATCTTTTCTATGAGCTAAATCGGACAGGTGGCAAGTGCTTAGCGTATTGGGCTTTTCCATACTTTATTTTATTTAGTAAATTGTCTCGTTGTATTTAATTTAGTTTGAGAAGAGGGTTAGGTGGGTAACAGAGTAAATATGAAAGCTTATAGAAAAGTTAATATATAAGGAGGAGAAGCAATGTTAGATCAGTATTATTGGAGAGATACACTCTCTTTTTTACCCGAGATATTAATAGGTTTATTGGTATTATTAATAGGATTTTTTATTGCGAAGATATTAGAAAACACGACGTATAAAATACTTAGGAAATTTCAGGTGAATGAACGTTTAGGAAATACAAAGTCTAAATGGTCAGTCGAGAAAATTATAAGCAAAGTAGTCTTTGCTATTGTGTTGATTTTTGCATTTGTTTTATTCTTTAACATACTGAACCTGAATACAATGGCCACTCCGTTTATTTCCATGTATTCTGGATTAACGGGTGCTTTCTTAAATATTTTGAAAGCTGCTTTGATTTTATTATTTGCTTGGATTTTAGCAACTGTTATCAAAAAAGTGATTCAAATGACAGGTTCAAAGCTTCCTTTAAATAAATACGTTGGAAAAACGGGCGTTGATCCGGAAAAAGTGGATCAGACGAAATGGACGGATACAGCAGCAAACATTGCGTACTATTTAATCTTTTTATTGTTTATTCCAGCAGTATTGAATGCATTAGGAATTGATGGATTAAGTGGACCATTCGAGGGGATGCTTGCTAGTTTCTTTAACTTTATTCCTAAACTAGTATCGGCAGCTATTGTGTTTACTATTGGTTGGTTCGTTGCGAAACTAGTTCGTAATTTAATAGAGAAGTTTTTGCAATCAGCCGGTGCAGATCGATTAGCAGATAAGCTGAAGATTTCTTCTTTTATTGAAGGGACGAGTGTCTCAAAAGTTGTTGGGGTTGTGGCTTTTGTTTTAATCATGATTCCCGTTTCTATTACTACATTAGAAATCTTAGATTTAGAAGGTATTTCATCACCTGCTATTGCTATGTTAAACAATGTTCTTGCCATGCTACCGAAGATTTTTGTGGCAATCCTATTAGTGTTAGTGGGAATCGTTGTCGCGAAATGGGTAAAGGATGTCGTTGTATCGCTTCTTGAAAAAAGTGGTGTGAATTCCGTATTTGGTAAAATGGGATTCAAATCTGGTAATGATTCGACGCCAACTTTTTCAACATTGCTAGGTACAATCGTTCAAGTTGTGATTATCTTACTGTTTGTTGTAGAAGCTTTACAATTGTTGGAGTTAGAATTCATGGTGACATTGGCAACTGGAATTTTTGCTTATTTACCATCTGTGTTTGCCGCAATTGTTATTTTAGCAGTAGGATTTTGGTTAGCAAACTTGGTAGAAAAATTGGTCGGAAGTTTGATGAAGCATTCTTCCGGAACACCACATTTCTTACGCTATGTGGCGAAATATGCGATTTTGGCTTTCGCATTCTTCATGGCATTAGACCAGTTAGGAATAGCTGCTTCCATTATTAATTCAGCCTTTATCCTAATATTAGGCGGATTAGCATTAGCGTTTGGATTGGCATTTGGTTTGGGAGGAAAAGAACATGCTTCTCGCTATTTAAGTAAAATGGAAAAAAGCTTAGAGGATGCAGAAGTATCAAAGGAAAATTTTCAAGCACAAAAAGAGTCGATGAAACAATCGATGAAGAAGGATGTTCAAGCAACTAAAAAAACGGAGCAAAATAACAGGGAGACAAATGGCTTTTTAGATGATTCTCCTGATACAGGGTATAATATTCCATCTACTGATGACTTACATCCTTATGAAGATATACCGCTAAGTGACGAAAAGTTTGATAAATAAGTTTGTAACGCAATGCCCTGGTGTAATTATCCAGGGCGTTTTTACTGTGGTGAGTAAATAAAAGGTATGTTACAAAATTAAACCCAGGGTGGATAGATATTTGGGGCTTTTCCAACATAAAATGAAAAATGTATGTATTTATTCAAAATTTAAACGTCGTTCAAAAAATCATTTACTTTTAGAACGGAAGAAGTATAATGAGTTTAAGATTGAATTTTCAGACTGAATTATAGAGGAGGTTAAATTATTTTGGTGAAAGCTTCTTTTATAACGGATGAGCATGAGTTATTTCGCAAGGCTTTGAAAAAGATGTTAGAGAAGGAAGCGTACCCATTCTATGATGAATGGGAAGCAAAACGAGCTATTCCAAGAGATTTTTGGCTAAAGATGGGGGAGAATGGTTTTTTATGTCCGTGGGTTAGTGAGGAATATGGGGGACTTGGGCTAGATTTTTCCTATTCGATGATTTTAATTGAGGAACTCGAACGTGTAGGTCAAGGTTTAGCAAGTGGAATGTGTCTGCACTCTGATATTGTAAGCCCTTACATCGAGAGTCTTGGAACGGAAAAACAAAAAGAAAAGTGGCTTTCCGGCTGTATAAGCGGGCAACTGATTACTGCAATTGGTATGACGGAGCCTGGTGTTGGATCCGATTTAGCGGGAGTGAAAACGATTGCTCGAAAAGAGGGAGATACTTACATTTTAAATGGCGAAAAGACATTTATCACAAATGCTTTGACAGCGGATATTGCTGTCATTGTTTGTAAAACGGATCCAGATGCCACCCCTGCTTATAGAGGAATTAGTTTACTCGTTGTGGAGAACGGGATGGAAGGCTTTAAGCGTGGGAAGAAGCTCGATAAAATCGGCATGCATAGCGGAGATACTGGGGAGTTAATATTCGAAGATGTAAAAGTGCCTGCAGAAAATTTACTTGGGGAAGAAGGTAAAGGGTTTTATTATCTTATGCAGAACTTGCAGCAGGAGCGTTTAGTCGTTGCGCTTCAATGTCAAATAGAAGCAGAAGAAATGCTGCGAATAACGATTGACTATGTAAAAAATAGAAAAGCATTTGGTCAATCGATTAGTAAATTTCAAAATACGCAATTCAAAATTGCGGAAATGGCAACGGAAATAGATATCGGACGAACATATGTGAATCAATTGACTGCTCGTCATATTGAAAATGAAGACATTGTAAAAGAAGTGTCTATGGCAAAATGGTGGATTAGTGAAATGGCAAAACGGGTAGCAGCTGAGTGCTTGCAGCTGCACGGTGGCTACGGATATATGGAAGAATACGAGATTGCAAGAAGATACCGAGATATTCCAGTTGCGAGTATTTATGCGGGCACAACGGAAATTATGAAAACCATTATAGCGAAGAAGCTAGATTTATAGAGAAGGGAGGAATCCAGATGAAGCTCTCAGAGAAAAAACTGCAGAAGAAAAAGCAAGAAATTATTTTATCTGCTGTCAAAATCGTCAACCAAAAAGGATATCAAGGTGCAACGATGGAAGAGATTGCTGCAGAGCTTCTTATGACGAAAGGTTCTCTCTATTACTATTTTAAAAATAAAGAAGATCTCCTTTTTCAATGTCACGAAATGGTGTTGGGGCAGGCAATTAGTGAGCTAGAGGATTATTTTCATGAAGATCTATCCAATGAACAGAAACTACGCAAGATGATTGCCAATCATATACGCTATATGATTGAGGAAAAAGAAACGTTTAATATGATCATTAAGCCTGATCAAACCTTTTCCAAGGATTATCTCCATCCTATTTTACGTAAGCGAAATGAATATGCAGCGTGGTTTGATGAAGTAATTCAAAAAGGAGTGGCGGAGGGAGAATTCACCATACAAGAACCAAAGATGGCAAGAATGATTTTACTTGGTTCTATGAACTGGATTCAGCAATGGTACAGACTTGATGGGGATAAGACAATCGAAGAACTACAAACAATTTATGCAGATTATTTGTTAAAAGTTGTGAAATGAATGCCATCATTTAAAACAAAAGGGGATCTGATATATGTTCGTTACAGAAAAATTGGCACTCCATGCAAAAGAGCAAGCCCATCATTTGATCACGCAGTTTAAGGGAAGGAATACAACCTATTCAGCGTTTTACGAGCAGGCTAAAAGATTAGCTGGTTATTTTCAAGCAAAAGGCTATGAGCAAGAAGATATTATTGCAGTTTACTTGAATAACTCTGATTATTTCTTAATTTGTTATTATGCATGTCAGCTTGGTGGATTTAGCGTAATGCCTGTCAATACGAAGCTTGCTGCTCCTGAAGTGGAGTACATATTTGCGCATTCTGAAGCAAAAGCACTTATTTATGGAGCGGATATGGAGCCAATTTTAAAAGAAATCCCTGAAACATTTGCAAAATTTCAAGATACGCTAGTAGTAGGAGAAAACGAAGGCTTAATAGAAGTGTTAGAGGATGAAACTATTACTTACAAGGAAGTAAGCGAGCATGAAGAACGGACGAGCGTCGTTTTTTATACTTCTGGTACGACTGGTAAGCCAAAAGGCGTTATGTTGACAGCGAGTAATGTGAGAGCGGTTGCGGAGATATGGGGAGAGGCAATGGAGCTTAACTCCAAAGATCGAATGCAAATTGTCGCTCCATTATTTCACTGTGCGGCGAGTCATGTTTTTAGTATTCCTGTAATTTTCGCCGGTGGAACGATTGTGATTGAAGAAGGTTTTTCTCCTGAACGCGCTTTAAATACGATGGAGCAAGAGGATATCACAATATTCTTTGGGGTACCTGCGATGTACAGTATTTTATTGAATACGCCAAAAATGCAAGGCTTACAGTTACCTAATCTTCGACTGTTTACTTATGGAGCGGCACCGATGCCATACGAATTGGTTCGAAAAGTGAAAGCATTATATCCTGATGTGAAAGTACAAAACTTGTATGGACAAACAGAAAATTCTCCGGCCGCTACGACGCTAAAGGATCATCATGCATTAGACAAAATTGGCTCTGTAGGAGAACCGCTTCCACAAACACAAGTACAAGTTGTGGATGAATTTGGAAAACCACTACCGGTCGGGCAAGTCGGGGAAATAGTTACGAAAGGCCCTCAAGTAATGAAAGGCTATTTAAAAAATGAGGAAGCAACGAGTAGATCGATTCAAAACGGTTGGTTATATACAGGGGACCTAGGCCGATTCGATGAGGATGGACTGCTTTATATTGTAGATCGGAAGAAAGACATGATTATCCGAGCAGGGGAAAATGTATACCCAGTAGAAGTTGAAGAGGTATTATATCAAATTCCAGAGCTTTTAGAAGCAGCGGTTGTAGGTATTCCACACACCGTTTATGGAGAAGTTTCAAAAGCTTTTATTGTATTAAAAGAAGGTCAAACTTTGACAGAAGAAGCTATTATTTCTTTCTGTTCGAAACGATTGGCAAATTATAAAATACCAGAAGAAATTGTTTTTATCGATACTCTTCCTAGAAATGCAAGCGGAAAAGTGTTGAAAACGGCTCTTCGAAAAGAATAAGGGGGAAAAGAAATGTGTTCAGTATATATTGTAGATGGTGCTAGAACGGCTTTTACTAGTTTTGGAGGTTCCTTTGCACAAGTGAAAGCAGATGATTTAGGTGCTGCGACAGCAGTAGAGGCATTAAAACGATCGAAAGTGGATGCTACTCAAGTGGATCATGTTATTTATGGAAATGTTATTCACTCTAGCACGAATGCTTCGTTTTTATCCAGACATATTGGCTTGAAAGCAGGTGTGCCTGTAGAAGTTCCTGCTTATAATGTGAACCGGTTATGTGGTTCTGGAGCGCAGTCTGTTGTTTCTGCTGCACAATTGATTTTATTGAACGAAGCAGAAATTGTTTTAGCCGGAGGAGCAGAAAATATGTCGATGTCTCCGTACTCCAATTTCAATGCGCGTTTTGGTGCTTCTAAAATGGGCCCTGTCGTTTATGAAGACATGGTGCTCTCTACACTTACAGATGAATATGTAGGTAGTGGAATGGGAATGACGGCAGAAAAACTGGCGGAGCAATATGAAATAACGCGTGAAGAGCAAGATGAATTTGCATTACTAAGCCAAAAACGTGCAGGGGAAGCTCGTGACAATGGTGTCTATGCAAATGAGATTGTGGCAGTAGAAGTACCGACTCGAAAAGGGACAATACTGGTATCGACAGATGAACATATAAAAGCAGATGTTACAGCAGAAAAGTTGGCCACATTAAGACCTTCCTTTAAGAAAGATGGAACAGTGACACCAGGTAACGCTAGTGGTATTAACGATGGTGCCGCGTCTGTTATTGTAGCGAGTGAAAAAGCAGTAACGGAAAACGGACTGAAGCCGATTGCTAAAATCGTTTCCTGGGGTGTAGCAGGAGTCGACCCTTCGATTATGGGAATCGGTCCTGTACCTGCAATCAGAAAAGCTTTGGAAAAAGCAAAACTCCGATTAGAGGACATGGATTTAATAGAAGTAAATGAAGCATTTGCTGCTCAATATTTATCCGTGGAAAAAGAGTTAGGACTTGATCGTGCCAAAACAAATGTCAACGGCGGTGCCATTGCTTTAGGCCATCCTGTTGGGGCTAGCGGAACGAGGGTTCTTCTGTCATTAGCATATGAGTTGAAAAGTAGAGGATTAAAATACGGAGTTGCTAGTTTATGTATTGGCGGAGGACAAGGAATCGCGGTTGTAATAGAGAGTATGTAGTCCTAGTAACAGTAGCTATTAAAGTGGTAGAGGTTTCATGGGCGAAAGCTGTCGAAATTTCCCGGGAAATAGCGAAATAAACCTGCAGACCTTGCTATATATTTTTAGAAAGTTTAAGTTCTAGGGAGATGAGTAGATGAACATAGGCGTGTTAGGATCAGGTACGATGGGAAACGGAATTGCGCAAGTGATGGCAGATGCCGGACATACAGTAATCTTATGTGATGTAAATGAGGAAGCGCTTGTTCGAGCAGAGAAAATAATGCATACAAATTTAGAAAGAGTGTACAAAAAGCAAGGAAAGAATGTACGCGAAATAGATAAAGTGTTTGAGAGAATTACATTTACGAAGGAGCTTCCACTTTTAAAGGATTCAGATATTGTGATCGAGGCTATCATTGAAAATATGGAAATAAAGAAAAAAGTATTTGCAGAGTTAGGTGCATTGTTGAATGAAAAAGCAATTATAGCATCGAATACATCGGGACTAAGCATAACAGAATTAGCTACTGCAGCTAGACGACCAGCAAAAGTAATTGGAATGCATTTCTTCAATCCAGTACCAGTTATGAAGCTTGTCGAAATTGTGCGAGGATCAGATACTTCCAACGAAACATACGAATCTGTAGCTAGTTTAGTAGAATCGATTGGGAAAGAGAGTATATCCATTGTAGATGCACCATTATTTGTAGTGAACCGAATTTTGGTCCCATTGATCAATGAAGCCATTTTTGTGCTTGGCGAAGGGATTGCTTCAGCAGAGGATATTGATAAAGGAATGATGCTCGGTGCAAATCATCCAATTGGACCACTCGCGCTTGCTGATTTAATCGGACTAGATACGATGCTGTTTGTTGCAGAAACCTTATTAGAAGAAACAGGCGACTCCAAATATCGAGTGCCACCATTATTGCGTAAAAAAGTTCGCGCAGGCCATTTAGGCAGAAAAAGTGGACGGGGATTTTACGACTATGGATAAAAAAGCAAGGAGAGAAGTAATTCTCCTTGCTTTTTTGTGTTTGGAGAATGAAGGCATAACCGGAAAATTGTATAGAGCAACATACTGATAGCAACCAGTTCTTTATCAAGAGCAATCATGCTGATAAGGAAGTAGTTTTATACGATTTAAGACCTATAGTGAATGAATTCTGACTTAAGAAGGTCCAATTTCGCTGTTCCAATGTTTTGGCAAAAATCCTAGCACTTAAACACATAGTATTGAGTATTTTTATATCGAGATATTTTTCGACTATTCAGACAGAAAATGATTAAAAAGCACTAGTTTTATTTTTGATTTATGATTTTTTGCTTTTTAGCTAATTATTACGGAAATCGATATAAAAAAAGTGCCAAATAGTTTTGCATATTAAAATGTCGTGACATAAGTCCTTGAGTTCATGGTACTAAGTAAATTTTTATGTAAATTTTGTAACTTTGACGTACGCAACTTGTAATGTTATTTATTATATTAAGGAAAAGTTAGGTATTTATTTTTGTAAATATAACCAACTTCTCGCATCCTAAATAAAAAATAAAAAAATATTTTGTTTTTAATGAATATTTAGGTTTAACACTCTATCAAGTTGGGAATAGAATCCTTGGACTAGAGCAGAAATTAATTCGTATTTACTAAAACAGCGGAAGTATCTGTGTTGGTGAAGTACTAAAGATTCAATTTGAAAATCTTCATTTCTTCCCAAAACAGTTATTTTATAAATGACAAAATATTAAAAGATAAGGGAGATGTATGGAATGTCAGGAATTATTCGCGTAACACCAGCAGAACTAGATGCAATGGCTTCTCGCTACAACCATGAGTCAGGGGAGGTTGGATCCCAAATCGGTCGTTTAGATGGAATGATTGGTGAGTTGCAATCCATGTGGGAAGGGTCTTCAAGTGCAGCATTCGCTGAGCAATATGAAAGACTTAAACCTCATTTTAACGAAATGCGTGAACTTTTAAGTGAAGTAGGAATTCAATTAAGCCGTGCAGGTCAAGCATTACAAGATGCAGACCAACAAATCGCGAGTCAAATTCGCGGATAACACTTCCAACTCGGAAGAAGAAAAAAGTAGAGCGTCGTTCCAAAGAGGAAGGCGCTTTTTCCTTCATAGAGGTGAAATTATGTATATAGAAATTACAGTAGATTTGTCCAATTACGAAGGTGATGTGATGGATCTTAGATTATCCGATTATTATACGATGAAAAAAATGATTGATATAGCGTGGCAAGCAAATGCAATTTCCAAAACTCCACGGGAAGGTCATTGGGTGCGTGTAGTAAACAAAGATAAATTATTTCCAGGTCATTTAACGCTTGCGCATTGCGGAATTACGACTGGTGATCGAATCGAAATTATTTGAAGGAGTTATGAAGATGGCCACTAATTCACATACATATTTAAAAAATCGGATAGGTGCAGAAATAAATGAAGAAGAAAGTAAAACAACGTTCGTCTTTCAAAAAGAACGGGTCGGCTTTAAAAGAACGGAAGAAATTATTTTTCTAAAAGAAGTAAGCCCGAAAATTACGAAGGACATTACGATAACAGATGATGAACTGATTATTCAAGCAATGATTCCATCTTCCCTCAAACGTTTTAGTAACATGCGTTTAGAAGATGAAAAATCAAGATGGATGTTCGCTAATCAGCTTGTAGAAAAGGTTTACGCTCATCCTTATCCTCGCTTAAATTTAATCGTTTGTCCTGAAAACATTGTATATAGCAGAGGGATGGAGCCTTCCTTTTTGTATTACGGTGTAATGGGAAGCTTGCCGCCATATGAGACAAATGATGAGCAAGTTTGGTTAGAAACGAAAGCTGTCGTAGCGGCTAGCATAGACCCATCTTTTACGTTCGAGGAGTACTTGAAATACTCGGAGATTCTCGAGTTAAAAGAAATTGGCGCAAAACTAATGTCGATGACTGATAGCGAGTCTTTACTCGATTTTATCGGTCAGCAATTGGAGCAGCTGGAAGTAAGGGAACAAGCGAATGTAAAACTCCCACGAAAAAAATGGAAGATAACGAAATGGCTTTCTATAGGGCTTGGCGTGCTAATTATTCCTGCAATCATATTTACTATTATTTATTTCATACACGAAAAGCCAAAAAATGAAGCATATACCCTCAGCCATGAATACTTTTTGGGACAAAATTACAGTGAGGTTGTTACCCGATTAAGTCCGTATAGTGTGAAGGCTATGCCTTATGTAGTGTTATACGAACTAGCTTACTCTTCTGTAACGAATGAACGATTAGACGAAGAACAGAAAAAAAATGTCTTGTCTAATATTACGTTGCAGACGGATGCCGATTATTTAATGTATTGGATTTATATTAATCGAGGAGAAGCAGAAAATGCTGTGGATCTAGCTAGGTCGATGGAAGATGGCGAGCTTATTACGTATGGTTTATTGAAAAGACGTGAAGAAGTGAAGGCAGATCAGAAATTATCGGGTGAAGAGATGCAAACACTTTTAGATGAAATAGATAGAGAAGTAGAAGAATATGAAAAACTGATGGAGCAGCAAGAAGAAGAGGAAGAGAAAGAAAAAGCAGAAAGATAAGCAACAAAACTTGAGCAAATAGAAGGTAGGTGTATTGCATTGCTGCAACTATGGCTGTTTTACGGTGAATATTATCAGCGTATAAGTATGAATGAAAATGATGCTGTTCCTCTTACAATAGGTTCAAAAGTAGAGAATGACGTAACCATCCAAACGTACCCATTTATAAATGGAAATATAACTGTAAAAAAAGAAGACAAGAATCTCTCCGTATACAGTGGGAATGAATATGTGGGGAAATTAACAGACGAAGAAGGTTTAAGAATTGATCAAGAAGATAAAGTACTGCATCTATATGCTTCTTCGGCATCTCTCACATCAAAGACCTACTTTATAGACTACGAAGAGGAAATATCCTTTGACTGTCAACTAGAGACAGCGACATTTAAGCGGGAGAATGTGCAATTCCAACATGTGGAGTCAGGTCATTTCTCCTTGAACAAGATAAACGATGGATGGATTATTAAAAAAGCATTCGGCTGTCCATTGTATGTGAATGGAAAGCGGTGTGAATCGAACACCATCCTGAAAACCGGCGATATTATCCAGTGGGCTTTTATGGAAATGAAACTAATTGAACGCGATCGGTTAGAAGTGATAACGTCTAGCCAATACAAAACGAGCTTATCTGAAATTGAAGTGCCAAAATCGGAAATATTCCATATGTATCCGGATTATAGACGTACGCCTCGTATGATTTATGACTTGCCTGAAGACAAGGTATCGATTTCGTTTCCTACTCAGGAAAGTGATGATAACGGACGCGGATTATTATTAACGATTGCACTTCCACTTGTCATGCTTATTGTTCTAGGACTCGTCGCTTACTTCATACCAAGAGGAAGTTTCATCATCATTTCGATGGCGATGTTTGTAGCTGTTTTAGTAATGTCTACTGTCCAATTTTTCAAGGATCGTAAAAAGCGGAAGTTAAATGCAGAAAAAAGACTTCGCGTATATACAGCTTATTTAGAAAACATTCGACAGGAATTACATGAGCTATCGGAAAAACAGAAAAGGGTCTTAGCCTATCATTTCCCTCCTTTCGAGGAAATGAAACAAATGACGAAATCCCTTTCTAGAAGAATTTGGGAACGAACACTAGAAAGTCATGACTTCTTACAGTTTCGACTAGGTACAGGTACAATTCCCTCCAGCTACGAGGTTAAACTATCATCGGGCGATTTAGCCAATCGAGAAATAGATGACTTGTTAGAACAAGCGCAGCGAATGGAAAATGTATACAAAGAAATTCCAAAAGCACCGATCACAACTAATCTCTCGGAAGGAATATTAGGACTTATAGGAAAAGAATCGGTTATTAAACGAGAATTGCATCAGCTAATTGGTCAATTAGCGTTTTCCCATAGTTATCATGATACAAGATTTATATACATTTTTAATCATGAGGAATATGCAGATATTGAATGGATGAAGTGGTTGCCACATTTCAAGCTTCCCCATATGCATGCAAGAGGGTTAATCCATAACGAAGAAACGCGAGATCAGTTACTTTCTTCGTTATATGAACTTATTCGTGAGCGAGATGCAGATGAAATGAAAGGGAAAGTGAAGTTTGCCCCTCATCTCATATTTATCATTTCTGATTACTCCTTACTTGCTGAGCATGTAATTTTAGAGTACTTAGAAAGTAAAAATACGAAGGAACTTGGCATTTCCGTTATTTTTGCAGAGTCAGCACAAGAGCGTATGACGGAAAATGTTCATACACTTGTGCGTTACGTAAACGAACAAGAAGGAGATATTCTAATCGAAGCTGGAAAAGCAGTAGATATTCCATTTCGCTTAGATGCATACGATCAATCGACAAATGAACGCTTTGCTCGGATGTTAAGAACGCTGAATCATCAAATCGGTATCAAAAATTCGATTCCCAATTCCGTTAATTTTCTAGAAATGTTCGGAGTCAGAGATGTAGCAGATGTTCCGATTGGTCGCAATTGGATGATGAATGAATCAGCAAAATCATTGGCTGTACCAATCGGCTTTAAAGGAAAAGATGAGCTCGTGCAGTTGAATTTACATGAGAAAGCACATGGTCCTCATGGATTACTTGCAGGTACGACGGGTTCCGGTAAAAGTGAGTTTTTGCAGACATATATTTTATCGCTAGCAGTTCATTTTCATCCGCATGAAGTAGCTTTTCTTTTAATCGATTATAAGGGCGGGGGAATGGCACAGCCTTTTAGACAAATCCCACATCTTCTTGGCACTATCACGAATATTGAAGGAAGTAAAAACTTTAGTATGCGTGCCCTTGCTTCTATTAATAGTGAGTTAAAAAGAAGGCAGCGTTTGTTTGATAAGTATACGGTCACACATATTGATGACTATACAACCTTGTATAAAGCAGGTAAGGCGGCGGAGCCATTACCACATTTATTCCTCATTTCTGATGAATTTGCGGAATTGAAGAGCGAGGAACCGGAATTTATTCGTGAGCTGGTAAGTACCGCACGAATCGGTCGAAGCTTAGGTGTGCATCTGATTTTGGCAACGCAAAAACCAGGGGGCATTATCGACGACCAAATCTGGAGTAATGCTCGTTTCCGCGTGGCATTGAAGGTGCAAGATGCATCGGATAGTAAAGAAATATTAAAAAATAGTGATGCAGCATCCATTACGGTAACTGGTCGAGGATATTTACAGGTTGGTAACAACGAAGTGTATGAATTATTCCAGTCTGCATGGAGTGGAGCTGCTTATATGGAGGAAGTATTGGAAGGAGAAGACGATGTGGCAATCGTCACAGATCTCGGTCTCTATCCGCTTTCTGGTATTGCAACAAATGGGAAGAAGAAATCAAGTGGTATAACGGAGATTGAAGCTGTCACAGCGAAAATCGCAGAAACAACAGCAGAGTTAAATATTCAAAAACTAGCTAGTCCGTGGTTGCCGCCGCTCGCACTTCGAATGGAAAAACAAGTAACAACTGTTCCATTACAAAAAGGAGTGCCGATTGGTGTGATAGATGAACCTGAGAAACAAAGTCAAACGCAAGTGAACTACGATTGGACAAAAGATGGAAATCTAGGGGTCTTCGGTTCTTCTGGATATGGTAAATCTTATACATTACTTACTGCCCTTCTTGGGATAGCTGAGCAATTAACACCAAGTGAAGCGAACTTCTATATTTTGGACTATGGCAATGGATCGTTACTTCCATTAAAGCAACTTCCACAAACAGCTGATTATTTCACGATTGATGAAGAATTGAAACGTGAAAAACTCATCAAACGAGTAAAGGATGAAATTGCGAAAAGAAAGATCGCCTTCCAACAAAGAGAAGTGAGCAATATCCATATGTATAACAAACTATCTGAACAGAAATTACCATTTATCTATTTAGTAGTAGATAACTATGATATTGTCCGTGAAGAAATGGAAGAATTAGAATCGCAACTTATTCAATTCGGAAGAGATGGGCAATCACTTGGTATTTACTTGTTCATAGCAGCAACAAGGGTTCAAGCTGTTAGACAGTCGCTTATGAATAACTTAAAGACGAAGGTTGTTCATTATTTATTGGATGCAACGGAAGCATTTACAGTTATTGGGCGTGTTCCTTTTAACTTAGAACCATTTCCGGGGCGAGCGATATTAAAAAAAGAAGATGCCTATTTCACGCAAATTTACCTTCCTAGTAAAGGAGCAGATGATTTCGAAGTATTAGAATCGATGAAAAGGAATATCCAATCACTGCAGGATAAATATCGTGGTGAAGTACTTCCAAGTCCAATTGCGATGTTGCCGCTTGAGTTAACTTCTATCCATTTTGCAGATTATTTAGAGCCTAAACAAAAAGATGGGCTCGTTCCAATCGGATTAGATGAAGAAACTGTCCGTCCAATTTCAATTGATTTCAAGAAGAATCGTCATTGCTTACTAGTTGGGCAAGTGCAGCGTGGAAAAACAAATACGTTAAAGTGGATGCTTACTACGTTAATGGAACAGCAAACAGGATTTATCGGTATCTTTGACTCCTTTGACCGAGGTTTATCCACATTCTCGAATAACTCGGCTATCGATTATTTAGAAACAAAAGAAAGCTTAGTGGAATGGATTTCCCGTGCGGAGCAATATTATGCAAAAGTAGAAAAAACGTATGTGGAAAAACTGCAACAAGGAAATGCTGTAGAAGTAGTTCTTTCCTATTTTGTAATTGATGGATATACAAGATTTTTACAAGTTGCAGATATCGGCATTCAAGATCGTCTTTCGAAAATGATGAAAAATTATGCTCATTTAGGATTCAATGTCATTGTTTCTGGAAACAATGCAGAAATCGCTAAGGGCTACGATGCATTTACAAATGAACTAAAACTTGTTCGTCAAGCAATCCTTTATACGAAGAAGTCAGAACAAACATTGTACACATTAGCCTATGAGCGAAAAGAAGCGGAATTACCACTTGGGTTTGCGCACTATATGTTGAATGGGAATACGACGAAAGTCCAGCTCCCATTATGCAAGATGGAGAGGAAGATTTTGCAATGAAATCAGATAAGCATATGAAATGGTTGAAATTAACCGTTGGAATTTTAGTTATATTAGCAGTCCCCATTTTGTTTTTTCAACTGATGGGGGTTAACTTACTAGATTTGAACAAAACAAACAAACGAGTGATTGCCATTGTAAATGAGGATAGAGGGCTATCCAAGGAAGAAGAAAATGTGGAGATGGGAAGAGAAGTCGTTTCCATTTTAGCAGAGAATTCTCCGTATGAATGGAAAGTAATGGGGCGTGGAGCTGCGGAGAATGGATTAAAATCCCATCAATACGAGGCAATCGTATATATTCCATCCAACTTCTCTGAAAATATTATGTCGTATGATCAACAAAACCCAAAAAAAGCGACTTTTTCTTATCAAGTGCAGCGTCAAAAAACGGGTATCAAAAAAGAGCGCGTGCTTAATGAGATTGAATTAGCTACAAATCGAGTAAATGATAAGGTTTCGACGCTTTACTGGACTTATATTGCCCAGGAAATGAATCATATCAAAAAAGAATTTGCGAACATTTTAGGAAAGGAAACAGAATTTCTCAGTGCCATGTCGGCTTACTATAAGCCCGAATCCGAAACGCTTGCGGATCAAATGAAAAGACAGAAAGAGCAAATGGATTCTTTACTTTCCACAATAGGTTCAGCAAGTGATGCACATAGTTCTCGCATTGAAAATGCAGAAACATTTGGTCAACAAATGAACGGATTTATCACATATGTTCAGCAATACAGAGAATTTCAAGATACACAAAAACAGATTCTACAACAAGTACAAGATAGTAGTTTAGCTAAAATTCAAGCAGCTGCAGCGATGCAAGCCGAAAAGTATAATGAATCGGTTCAAATGTTAGAGGATAGCCAAGAAACATTAAACGAAGAAATTCAAAAAGTAAACGAAATAATAGATACAAACAAAGAAAAACTGAACTCCTTATCCGAATTACGTAAAAATGAAGTAGATCGTCAATTGTCCGACCTACTGATCGTACAAGGAACTGCAATCGATCGATACAATAACACTATTTTATCTAACTTGGAAAAAGGGATTGAAACAGGAAAGAACGGTCCCGCTGTATTAGGTGTAACGAATATTGGAACAGACCAGCAACAGCTAATGTCCACGAAGGAAGAAATGGATCGTAAAGCTGCTAGTAAAGAAACAATAATCCTTCCTGCATTAGAAGAAGAGCGAGCAAAAGTGGCGGAAATTTTAACTGCGCTTGCTGCTATGAAAGAAAGAGTGGCAGCAGCAGATCCGGAATCTGGATTTATCGGTGAACTCGAGCAACTCGAAGGGGAGCTAGCAACGCTCAATACAGGCATCTCTTCCAAAGAAAGCATTTGGAATCAAACAAATGAAGAAGGAAAAAGTGATTACAAACAAGCAGCAACTGACTATACGAGTCTCCTAGAAAATTACAATTCTATTTATAGAGAATATGAATCGGTGCAACAAATATTAAACTCCTATCCGGTTGATACAGCAAGAATTGGTGCGGAAATAAAGCAAAAAGAAGAATCGTTATTAAAGCATCCGCAATTATCAACCGATCAACGAACAAGATTAGAAGAGCTATTTGCTAAAGGTGCAACTAGTACAGATACTAGTTCTCTTCTTTCCTATTATGCAACGCTAGAGCAATTTGAATTTACGCTTAGCGAGGGAGGGCAAACTGCAAATAAGGACGCTATGTTAGAGGATGAAATTTTAACAGCATTATTGAAAAATGTGGTGGATTTAAATGAGGAGGAGCTTGCAGGCTGGACTTCTGTAAACGAGAGCATTCCAGAAACGGAGCTTGGCCTATCGGATTTAAATACGACATTTGCAGCCATTATGTCGGGCTACAAAGAAACGGTTGAGGAACAGCATTCAGCGTTACTGACAGATTTAAATGCCATTGATGAACAAGCGAATATGCTACTTCAACAAATTCAAACACCTTCTATGATGATCGGATCGAGTGAACCTGTGGCAGCAGCTACGGAAGGGGAAGTCATGTCCGGTCAACAAAATGTAAGCAACCAGCTTGTTTCACTGAGCGGAATGATCCAATCCTTATCTCAAAAACAGAGTAGTTTGGTAAATTATGCGAATGATTTATCTGCTAAAGCTGGAGACATCCGAAATACATCAAGTGAATTTAGTGAGAAATGGGAAACTAATGTGGATGCGATGACAGCATTTGATGAGGATATAAAAGGATTCCTTGCAAACACATATGTAGATGGGCAAGAAAATGGATATGCATTTAACCACTTTGTCAATCCATTAGATGTGAAAGGAGAAGCCGCACTTTCGGAAGAAGCGCAAAAAGTACCTCCAGTCATTCTATTTATCATTTTACTTATTAGTAGTCTGTTAATCGGATACTTCACGTATCAAATGAAAGAAGGCCCAATCGGAATACGTTTAGGTCTTACAGCAATATTATCCTTACTCGTTGGACTCGTTATTAGTTTATACAGTATTAATATGTATATATTGAACGATGAACGAGCAGTTGAATGGACGATATTTACAATTCTTTTATTGCTTGCGAGTGCTGCCATTATTCGTACCGCGCTCGAGTTTGGGCAATCAGCTGGATGGATCGCAAGTGTTGTACTCATGTGTGTGTATATTATTCCGCTATTAATACTGGCGGTACCAGATATCCCACTTCCAGATGTATTATCAAATGTCTATATGTCTATTAAATATGAACCGGAAACGAGTTTCTTATGGGGAACAATCATTACAGGGGTAATCGCGATTATTATGCTAATCGTTTCGTATTTTAAACAAACGAACAAACCAGTCATGCAGGCAGAGGAAGCGTATGAAAACTAAGATATTGTTGTTGCTAGTATTACTAGCGTTTGTAGTTCTATTTGTAGACTTACAGGTTGTTTCGGCAGAGGAAGATAAAACAATCGAGGAGCTTGAGCCAGTAATTTATGAAAAGCTCCAGTTTAAGAAAAATACCGATTACTTGCATGATGGAAAAAAAACAGAGATGAAGAATACGATTCCGGATAAGCAGTTTAATATTTATTTTGATGGAAGAAAACAGCTACCCAATAGAAGCGACACTTCATTTCTGTTTCAAACTTCCGTTAGGGGCGAAAAGAGCACAGTCGCTGCGAAATCTTCTGAACTAAACCTTTTTATGGCTGAAAGTAAGAATGATATGCAGTTGCCGGATAGCTTCATAGATGATCGAGAGACGGCTACTAACAATACGCGCACGTTGATATTCCTAGCGATCATTGCTATCGGTCTTTTGGCTTTATTTATCGTCGTGTTACCGAAATTGGTTCAACCATCTGGAACTTCCATTAACAAAGGATAAGAGAGGAGAATACATTTGCTTGGATATTATTATGCACTGTTGCACAAGAAGCAAGAAGAACTAAGACGACTAATCGAATGCCAAGGATCACTCTCAGAAAAACAAGGACAATTCAATGAAAATGAACATAAGTGTTTAGAGCCAGAACTTACAACGACGACATGGTTTGGAACACTTGCAACTAGTTTTGATGACATTCGGGAAGCAGGAATTCATGCTTCTTATTTAGAAATAACGGGCGCTCAATTCTCTGCTGTATTTAGTGCAATATCAGCTAAAATTGCGTCATTGCAAGCAGAAATTGAATCGATCAAACAAACGATTGCGAACTTAGAGGCAGAAGAAGCTAGAGAAAGAGCCGCTGCTTCATCTAAATAATGTGGGGGGTGAATCAATATGTCAACTGAAGTGAAAATCGTATATGCCGATGTGGAAATGCAGCTAGGGGAAATGACAAACGCGAATGAATCGCTTAATCCAAAAGCAGAACCGCCAATTACAGGAAATACACTGGATGTTGTGTCGAAATTGACAGATCTTTCAACAAAACTGGAGCAATTATTGACAAAATATCAAACCGTGTTAAACACAAACATTCAGACCACTACAAGTTCTGTTGAATTTATGAATGAAACGGATCAAACTATTTCGACCGCTATGCAATGTACAATCGACGGACCGCAGAGGGTGGCACCATGAAAATATTAGATGTCGGTCCATTTCACGATGGCTTACAGCGAAATATAAATATGCTTAACCGAATTGAAGGGGAAATGAAGGCAATCGAAACTGCCATAGAAGGTCTTGTCTCAATGGAAGATTCTTTAAAAGGAACAGGTGGAAATGCTATCCGAGCATTTTACAATGATTGTCATTTGCCATTCTTACAATTTTTCATTACGTTTAAAGCCGCATTCGATAGCACCCTTACCCAAATGGGTGCTGCACTCGATGCATTAGAGCCAGATCGTAATGGTTTTATTCGCCAAAGTTTTTTAGTGGGAGAACTAGAAGAAGGACTAACGGAAATTTCTCAAGTAACTAGTAATCTCACAGATGAAACAAATGGCATTATGGATCAAGTGGCGGATATCGTGGCACTTCCTCATTTAGATGATAGCGGTGTGCAAGATGGTGTTAGTAATGCGAAGAAAAAGCGAGATAATACAGTTACAGATTTGAATGAGTTTGACACAAATCAGACGAATGCATTAACGCAAATTGAATCGGATTTACTTACGCTAGAACTATGGTTATTAGAAATAGAAGGCATGATGAATGACGGCTTGACGGATATTGATTTTCCGGCAGACCGGTGGGGAGAGTATACGGAAAGTCATCCACTTCGTACACAGCTAGATACCCGTTTAGGGAAAACGGATAATGTGGATGCTGACGGGGAAGAGGAAAATCCTGGGGATGTTTCTTCCGCAAATCCGACTGTTATGATGTTGAAGGACGCAGTAGGACACGCGAAAAGGTTGAATACAGGACTTACTGGCGGAATATCTGCTTTCGGTATGTATGTGGCAGGGAAAGATGGAGGGATTACTACTTCCAGGGTATTTAATCCAAAAACCGGCCAATATTCTTATCGAATCAATGCATCTGGCAATGCTTTAAAAAACTTGAGAGTAGATATAGACTCTAAAGCTTTTAAAGAATTAATGAAAAATGTGCCAAAAGGAAATAGAAAATGGTCTCCTAAGCATTATGAAATTGCAGCGAACAATAAAGTTACGCTTAAATATGGAACGAAAAAACCAGGACAGAGCGGTTGGTCTGGGACTGGGGATGAAGCATTGAAAAAGCATCCTTCTCTTGCTTACTTTAATGACCAAGCAACCAATATCCAAAAAGCAAAAACGGTCGGAAGTGCCGCTCTAAAAAGTGCAGGAAAATCATTTACGGATTTAGTGGATGTAAAAGGTATAGCAACAAGTGGAGTTTTCAAAGGCGCTGGAAAAGCACTGGGCCCTATAGGTGCAGGACTAAGTTATTATAGCAACTACACAACGGCAAAAGATGAAGGTCTTAGTGATGGAGAAGCTGCAGGACGTGCTACAGTTGATACGGCAATTGATGTGGCGGTTGGAGGAGCAGTTCAGGCAGGGTTTACTGCTGCCTTTACAGTGGCTATACCTATACCAGGTGTTGGAACAGCGGTAGGGGTTGGACTTGGAATACTTGCCAACGTTGCGTTAAATACCAAGTTTGGGGAAGAGGATAAATCGGTAATGGATCATGTAAAAGGATGGTTCCATTAATAAAGAAAGAAGAGTGGTTTTTTATGAAATTTAAGGAAGCAGATTTTGAAGTGCTAAGAGGTCCTATAGATTCCGGTAGACAAAGCCCAGCGAACTTAGCTTTTGTCTTAATTCTGGGTATATTTTTACAGGCATTGCTCTATGCACTTGAGTATTATATGGCCGCTGATTCTACCATCTATCCATATAAGGATGAAATACTGACAGCACATTTTTGGTTAACCATTGTATTAATTGTGTTGTCTTTAATCTATGCAATTCCAGCGGTTTATAAAAGAAGTGAGAAAGTGCAGTATTTTATCTCCATCCTAGTTACTCAAAATATGTCTTCCATCCCATTTCTCATAATGGCATTATTCTTAATCGGAAAAGATGGGGAAGGAATGATTGCTACCTCTGATTCCCTGCTTAACTTTACCTATATTGTTTTATTGATCGGGTTCTTAGTGTTTTTAGCAACGTTTATCCGTTTTTATATATTGTTGAAGAACGGTCATTATCGTAAAGGCTCGAGAAAAGGTGAAATGAGAGGTAGATTTGAAACAACTTCTTATATTCCGTCTTCTATTATTGCCGGATTAGGGATTGTTTTTATCATTCAATACATTGTCCGAAAATCTGCAATTGATGATTTGAATATGATTATTCTGATTGTCGGAGGTATTCTCGCATTTTTTGTCATGCTTTTTATACTTCCAGAGCAACTTGTTATTTTGTATTGTAAATTTCGATATAGAAGCTTTAATTTTAGTGAGCGAGGTTTTGTTAACAAGCGGCAATTCAATTAAAGCGGAGGGTACCATTTATGCTCGGAAAACTTAAGGAAGAAGATTTTGCAGTACTAAGAGGGCCTTTTGAATCTGGAAGACAAAGCCCTGGATCTTTGGGAGGCATGCTACTACTATCTATACTTTTCCAGGCTTTGCTATTTGCATTAGAATATTTTGTGGCAGGTCGGTACACCGTCTATCCATATAAAGATCAAATTCTTTTGAGCCATTTTGTATTTACAGTAATACTTAGCGTACTGTCACTTATTTACGCCATTCCTATAGTATATAAAAAAAGTGAAAAGATGCAGTATTTGTTATCCATATTAGTTTCGCAAAACTTATTTTCCTTTTCTTTGTTCATAAGTGCCTTATTTATTATTGGTTACGATGGGGAAGGAGAGGTAGCGAATGCAGAATCTCTTATTCAATTTACGTATTTTATTCTGGGAATTGGACTCTTAATCTTTGTTGCTACTTTTATACGTTTTATTAGGCTGTTGAGAAAAGGGCATTATAGAAAAGGGACTAAAAAAGATGCTTTGAGAAGTCATTTTGAAACTAAATCTATCGTCCCTGCAGCAACTGTGGGAGGCTTAGGAGTAGTTTTTATCATTCAATATATTGCTAGAATATCTGCGATTGATGACATTAATATGATAGTAGTCATTGTAATTGGAATTGCTTTATTTTTAGTTATGTTATTTGTTTTGCCGGAACAACTTGTCATCTTATATTGCAAATTCCGATTTAAAAGCTTTAATTTTAACAAGCGTGGTTATTTAAATAAGTAGAAAAAATTGGAGAAAGGGTGAATGAGGATGGGAATTGAAATGTGTTCATTAGTTTTTGAGAATGTGTTGACATATAAAGTGGAGCAGAAGAAAGCAGATTGGCAGGAAAGTATTTATATGCTGGAAGACTTTACGCTGAATAAGGATGTTTATCGCAATGGACCGATATGTTTTTCATTTGAGCAAAGTGCGACAGATGAAAAATCAGGTCGTTTTACATATTACTTGCCGATCAGTAGTCCGGTTGTACTGGCAGATGAGGGAGATCTTTCTTTTAAAGATGTCTTAGTGTTAGAAAGGGCTTTGTTACTTCGACAAGCGGACCAAGAAGTGGATTTTTATGCGGCGTATGAAAAAGTAAAATCGTATGCGAATGCTAGAGGGATAAAGCTAGATGATACGTATTATTGTGTATTATTGGAAGTGTACGGCGATTATATAATCGATTTGTACGTGCCAGTAGTAGGGCAGGGTGATGAAGGATGATTGTAGAAAACCATCAAATTGCTTACCGGAACGTAGCATCGAAATTATATAATTTTTTGCCAGAGGAAATTGATATCGCGTTAAATGACTTTGATGAAATTCTAACAGGGCATGGGTATCATCCAACAGGAGTGATATTTTTTTCGATTATTAGTGATCCGACGGCAGAAGTGATGACAGCTCAGGTTTTTCTACCAATTGCAGAAAGCCATTTTGCTTTCCCAAAGGAAGAAGAAATAAATTTCAGTAGCTATTTTATTGTCGATAATTTACTTATGACAAGAGTAACTGAAAATTATGAAGTGCAATCACAAGTTAAGTATTGGGAGTTGTTCACCTATATAAAAGAACATAATATGACTCAAAAAACGCCTGTATTCGTTCAGTTCAAGAAAACAAGATCTAATCGAACCTATGCGGAAATGAGTCTAGGAGTATTGTAAAAAATAAAGAGATTAATAAAGATCATGGAAAACTAAGATAATGCTCAGACAGGGAAGGTGTTTATGTGAAGGTTTTAGATGTTAACCCTTTTCATGAAGGCTTGCAGCGCAACATTCAAATGCTTAGTCGAATAGAAGAAGAAATGAAGGCAATTCAACTGGCTGTCGATGGACTTGTTGCGATGGAGGACTCTTTTAAAGGGCAAGGGGCTCAAGCCATTCGATCATTTTATGATAATTGTCATTTGCCTTTATTGCATTTTTTTATGACTTTTAAAAACGAGTTTGATGGTATTCTTAAGCAAATGGATGCCGCACTTTCTTCTCTGGAACCGAATACGAATGGTTTTATACGTCAAAGCTTCTTGCAGGAAGATGTCGAAGACGGACTAACAGAGATTTCAGAAATTACCGGTAATCTTACGGAAGAAGCGAATGCGATTATGGATCAGGTTTCTGATATTGTGGCACTTCCTCATTTAGATGACAGTGGCGTTCAAGACGGAGTCATGAATAGTCGGAATAAAAGAGATGACACGGTCACAGCATTAGAAGAATTTGATAGTACACAAACAAATGCACTTGTTGTTATAGAGGCTGCTCTTTTACATATAGAGACATGGATAAGCGATATGGAGCTTCTTATAGAGGAAGGGTTGACCGATGTAAACTTTCCAAGTGAAAACTGGAACATGTTACAAGAGAATACGCCGATAGGAAAGTTTTACAGGCAGCATCAATTGGATTTACTCAAAGAGAACCCTAGAGTAAAAGAAAATGATGTGGAAGTTTCTTCACCTAGTTATACGGTAGAAAATCTATGGGAAGGAATTTTAAGTACAGTCGGCATGAATATTAATGGTTGGGAAGACAAGCCGATCAATGCTGCTGCTAGCCTGGGGGTTTTTGGTTACTCTGGTTATGTTGCTGGAAAAGAAGGGAGGCTTGCTGCCCAAGGTTTTGGTATTAAAAGAGAAGAGCGTATTACTGCGAAAGGGGAAAGAAGAGTTGTGTTAAAATTGACGAAGCCTGAATTGATAGGTGTTAAAAAGAAGACCTATTCAGGTAAGAATGCTACCAATTATACGAAGATATTTAAGCGTGTTGATGCTGCGACTAATGTAAAGGAATCGCTTAAATTTGCGGGAAATAAAGTTGGTTATTTAGGCGTTATTGCCACTGCTGGAGGAGATATTGTACATGGCATTCAAAATAACGAGTCAGGTAGCAAAATTGCAGGAGATGTTACAGGAGATGTAGCAGTGGCTGGAGCTTCTATTGCAGCTTCCGCATGGGCAGGTGCTCAAACAGGAGCTTTAATGGGTTCTTTCGGTGGACCAGTAGGTGTTGCAGTTGGAGCAGTAGCTGGACTTGTTACAGGGATAGTTGTAACAACTGTTTTGAGTGAAATTGATATTATGGATGTTGACAATGATGGCCAAAAGGATTCCATAGGAGATGCTATTAAGATAGGAACGAAAGGCGTTATTGATAAGGTGTCCTCTTGGTTTAGTTAGATTTAGTAGGTAGATAGAGGTGAGTTCCAATAGAAAAGAATAACATAGATAAGATTGCAAAATCTTACTTAAAGTTACAAACACCCAAGGAGAATAGATCCAATATAATTGGATTCTTTTTAATTTTTTTATACATGTTTGGAATCATTCCAATCATAGGAGATCCTTTTTCCCTTCCTTTTTTGATAGCTGCAATTGTTCCGATAGCAATTATTCAAATTTGGGCTATCATTTATTTGATAGATCCGTATAAAAATGAGAAGTCGTATTATTTATTTTTCGGAATTTATGGAGTAGTAAACACCTATGTATATTTTTTAGTTATTCAAAAGTTGCTCTATGTAAATATGGGGGCAACTGGCTTATGGCCTTTCATAACAGGTATATTGTTGTTTATTTTGTTGCTGGTGGGTATGAACTGGATGAATTGGAAGTCTTTATATTCGGGAACCTATCATAGATTACAGCAAAAAAGCACTATTCCTGTAAGTTGGATAGCTATTGGGGGAGCTAGTTATATATTAGGGCAAATAGTCTTGTCTTTTATACATACTGATTCCACTTTATCTATATTACTTATTGTATGTATTTCTTTTTTTTCGCTCCTAACTGCTTTTTTTTCCATTTATATTCATCGTTATTTTTTTATTTGCAAAAACTTAGATATTGTAAAACAGCTTTATCCGGAGTTTGGTTTACCTAAGAGTGAGCGATATAAGAGGAAAAATAAGAAAAAACGAAAGAAGGAAGGGAAGAGGTAAGATGGTTCCTACTTTTACAGTAAGTGATATTTTTGTCATGATGCAAACGTTGAACACGAAAGCCTTAATAGGATTTTCTGATCCCTTCTTAGGTTTTTCAAAAGAACAAATAGAAATAGAATGGGAAAAAACCTATAAAAAGCTACATGCGTTAGAGCTTGTGCGCTTTTCAAACGGGGAAATAGATTTAGAAGAAGGATTTGCAAATGCTTTATGGATTATGTCTAGAACAAATTTAACGGTGGAAATATTGTCAGACGGAGAAAAGAAGTCTTTGTTTTATTTTAGTAAGAACAATGTAGTCGAATGCTCACAGCAAGAAGATAAGAAGTATACATTATATATGCACGGGGCTCCAAGTGATACGTGGAACAATGTCATCTATCCACGGATGCTTGCAGGAGTAGACAAACAAAAAGTCTATTCCCAAGAAAAAGTCTTTGTCCCAACTAGCTATTATAGTGAATGGATAAAAAAAGGAACCGTAATAGATGAACAAAAACTAGTACAGTTCAATAAAAATGGAGATTTAAAAAAGATGAGTAGGCTTTTAAATCATTCTATAAAAAACAAAATACATAATAATCGCTTACTCATCTTTTATAAAGAACATAATGACTGGGCAATTGAAGGTCTACATGTACTCACATCCACTACTAGCAATTGGACTTTTGAAATGATCAACGAAAACAATGTAGAGTTATTAGTAGGAAAACAAAGCTCAGCTATAGAAATCGTGGCGGAGATTTTAGATGTCCTTAGAAGAGTCCAAAACCAACACGAACAAATCCTATAAAGTGAAACTTCAATCAGTGGGGGTTCATCCCCCACTGATTGTTAGTTGTGACCCACACGATGTGGGTCACACAGACGTTGCAACACGATGTTGCGTGCTTAGTCTGGGATCATTTCTTCGGGCTTTTACGGGCAGTTGATCTCCCACTTATCTTTTCGCTATTCTTAAATCTTGAAGTGGGAGTCTTACTGCACGTTAATGCGGGATAAAAGAAGATTGTCCGGTAAAAATAGGAGAATGATCGATCATAGTATATAATGATGAGATGTGACAGTAAGGAAGAGTCGAACAAAAGAAGGAGTTTGGAATAGTTGAGTAAAAAGATCGTGAATAATGAGTTACCGGAGAATTATGAGGAATTAAAAAAGGCGGCCAATCGCACCTCCAATTGGAGAGCACGTTATGATGCAGTGGAGGAATTAGGGAAATACAATACTAGTCAAGTAATCGACATTATGAAATCTAGACTAGCAAATGACCCCGTATATAAAATTCAGGAAGCGGCATACCGTATCCTTCTTGAGTTTGGAGAGGAAGCTGCGATGCCTGCTCGTAAAAAGTTTGAAGTGATTAAAGGAGCTAATAAAGTCTTCGTTCGCGTGAAAAAGAGTTTACCAGCAGATCATTCCTTTGAGGATTTTGCAACAAAGTTAAAAAGAATGCGCATTGACGTGTATGATGCATACGAAGGTGAAAAAGGTTCTGATTTCAAAGTTTGGCTTGAAAACGAATGGGCTAACTTGAAGTAAAATAAAGAATCAGTTTCGGATAATATATAGAAAGAGAGCAACTTGTCGAATAGACGGTTGCTCTCTTTTTTTAGGAACTCGAAATTATTGAATTGGTGTTATTGAAATACTACACCGTATAGGGAAACTGCAACGGTAGTCATCGACGTCTCACTCCAAGTAAACTTGTTATTTTAAGGAATGATTGCTTTTAACATCGATTTGGTTGCGCTCACTAGTAATTTAGTTGCTCTTATGCTAATTTAGTTGCTTTCCAAGTAGAATTGGTTGCTTTTAATAATTGGTTGATTGCCCTTAGCCATTTAATGGATTTACTTAGTCAAAAATCTATTGATGTTTTTGTTTTTAGCAAGTCGATCAAAAATAAAAAAGAATTTACCATTGATTTTCACTACAGGCGTCGACTCCTGCCGGATGAGGGAGCAAAATGAGACATTCCAACGACGCCCTAAGCGGAGGGAAAGGCTCATCGCTCACCCCGCGGAAAGCGTACGACTGCAGCGAAAATCTTAGCGGTCACCTTTATAAAACTTTTACAGTGCAGTTTCCCTATATTACATATTCTATCCATTTCCTTTGGCAGATATCTTAGTTATTTGATCTTAATTTTGTAGATATATTATTGCCAGTCTCCATTACTTTACTTATTAGGAATGCGAGACGTTCTTCCGTTAGGTTGAAGCTAACGACACCAACACTTACTGCACCGATGATTTGTCCAAGGCTGTCTTTTATAGAAACTGCGACAGAAGAGGTGCCTTCCGTTCTTTCAGAGTGACTAACTGCATAACCTTGCTTTGTAATTTGGTGAAGTGTTTGTAGAAAATCAGGAATTCTGTCAGCAGGTACAAGATCTGACAAAATACTTTCAGATTGAGCACTAGGCATAGCTGCAAGCATTGATTTATTGGCAGCACCGATATGCATAGGGATACGTAACCCGAGCTGGTCGTATATCCGGATAGAATTGTTTTCACTATCGATTCTTTCGACAATCATCGCTTCTGTTCCAACAGGTTTACTTAAGTAAACACTTTCCTCTACTTCCTTCGAGAGTTTTTCTAATTCAGGTCGGATTTTACTAACATAGTCTATTGTATCGTACACTTGTAAACCATATTCCAACCAAACGATGCCAAGGCGATATAGTTTGGAATGTTCATCTTGCTCGACCATGCCTTGTTTAATCATGGCTTGTAACAATCTGTGCATCGTGCTGAGTGGAAGCTCGCATTGTTTGGATAGCACCGAAATGCTTACTCCTTTTTCATTGGTATGCGAAGCTAATACCTTTGCAACAGTCATAGCACGTGTAATGGATTGCATATGTAAGTCACCACCTGTTTATTATCTTAAAATAATATGTTTTAAATTTTCGAAATACATTGACATCATACCATAAAAACCATATATTTTAAATATAAACTTTCCGTTAATCAGAAACGTTTTCCGATATACGGAAAAGGGGGAGCAGAAATGTCTTATAACTCATCTATGTATAAAAAGTTAGAAAGAGTAATTGTAAAACATCCGAACGAAGCTTTTGTTAGTCAAGAACATCTTTCAGATCAATGGAAAACGTTCAATTATCTAGAAGAACCTGATTTGGACGAAGTGGTTCGTGAATATCAAACATTCATCGAGATTTTAGAAAAACATGTACCTCAAATTGATTATCTTCCAGCAACAGACAAGGTAGGATTGGATTCAATTTACGCGCATGATCCCGTAAAGTTTACGCCAGCAGGTGCCATCATTTTAAAATCAGGGAAAAAGTTAAGACAGCCAGAAGCAGCTGTTTATAAAGAATTTCTTTTAGAAAAAGAGATTCCTATTATTGGAGAGTTAACTGGTGATGCAGTGTCTGACGGTGGAGATATTGTTTGGTTGGATGATAAAACATTGGTAGTAGGTCGTGGATACCGTACGAATGATGAAGCAATTCGTCAATTAAAAGAAATGACGGCTCCATTTGTGGAGGAGTTCATCGTTGTGCAGCTTCCGCATGATCAAGGAGAAGCGGAATGCTTACATTTGATGTCTTTCATAAGCATGGTCGATAAAGACTTGGCGGCAGTGCATTCACCATTGATGCCAGTTTTTTTCCGTCAGCTACTAATTGAGCGTGGTATTCAACTAGTAGAAGTACCAAAGGCAGAATACGATAATCTCGGCTGTAATGTGTTGGCTCTTGCGCCACGTGTTTGTGTGCTAGTCGAAGGCAATGAATCTACGAAACAACAATTGCTAGATGCGGGAGCAACGGTATATGAATACAAAGGACGCGAAATCAGTGTTTTAGGAACTGGTGGTCCAACATGTCTGACAAGTCCGGTTATAAGAAATTAAGGGGGAAAATAAAATGAGTAAATTTCAAAAAGTAATCGCAAAAACACCTGGTAAAAGCTATGTAGAAGGATTGACTACATCTGATCTTGGGAAACCAGATTATGATAAATTACTAGTTCAGCATGAGGCTTATGTCGAAGCTTTGAAAAAGTGCGGAGTAGAAGTAACACTTCTTTCAGCGAGTGAAGAATTTCCAGATTCAACATTTGTGGAAGACGCTGCTGTATTAACTGCTGATTTTGCGGTTGTTACGAATCCTGGTGCGGATTCTCGTAATGGAGAAATCGTGGAAATTGAAAGCGTTTTAAAAGATTTTTATAAGAAATTTCATTATATTAAATCACCTGGCACTCTTGATGGTGGGGATATTCTTCAAGCGGATAATAAATTCTATATCGGAATTTCAGAACGTACGAATGAAGAAGGAGCACGCCAGTTAAAAGAAATTCTAGAAAGCGAAGGATTTGAAGCAACAATCATTCCTCTTCAAAAGTTCTTTCATTTGAAAACAGGTATCGCTTATTTAGGAAATAACAAAATGGTAGTAGCAGGTGAATTTGTCGATCACCCAGCTTTTGATGCATACGATAAAATCGTTATTTCCGATGAAGATGAATACTCAGCAAACTGTATTCGTGTAAATGATTATGTGATTATTCCACAAGGATATAACGAAACGAAACGTAAAATCAACGAAGCAGGCTACGAAACAATTGAACTTGATATGTCTGAAGTACAAAAGCAAGACGGAGGTCTTAGCTGTTTATCTTTGAGATTCTAACTTGGGAAAATATATTAAAAGATTCTTACTTGTGCCAGCGTACCAGTAAGAACCACTAAATCGTAATAGGGGAGGGAAATAGTATGTCTAATATTGGGGAACAATCACAGCAAGATTTATTAAATCGTTCGATGAAAAGCCGTCATTTATTTATGCTTTCACTTGGAGGGGTAATTGGGACGGGTTTATTTTTAAATGCTGGCTATACGATTAACCAAGCTGGTCCTGGGGGAGCTATTCTTGGTTATTTATTTGGTGGTCTAATCTTATATATGGTCATGGTTTGTCTAGGAGAGCTAGCTGTTTATATGCCGGTTACGGGATCCTTCCAAACATATGCGACAAAATTTATAAGTCCTTCTGCAGGATTTTCACTTGGGTGGATGTATTTTGTAGGATCCGCTGCTACAGCCGGTGTGGAATTTACTGCAGCCGGGATACTTATGCAGCATTGGTTTCCTGATGTACCAATTTGGATATGGTGTGCCATTTTCATGGTTTTATTATTTGCTTTGAATGCGCTTACAACGAGAGCTTTTGCGGAGGCAGAGTTTTGGTTTGCAGGTATTAAAGTTGTTGCGGTAATTCTGTTTATCATTATTGGTGCTGCAGCAATTTTCGGGATTATTCCATTGGAAGAAAGAGCTACACCATTCGCTACTAATTTAGCACCTACAGGATTGTTCCCAGCGGGGATTGCTATTGTTTTCGTGACGATGATGAATGTTATTTTCTCTTACCAAGGATCAGAATTGGTAGGTATTGCAGCGGGTGAAACGGAAAACCCAGAAAAGAATATTCCTAAAGCAATTCGAACAATTCTCTTTAGAATTGTCGTATTTTATATTGCATCTATTATTGTATTGTCGGCTATCTTCCCAGCTTCAGAACTTGGATTATTGGAAAGTCCTTTTGTAACATTGATGAATTTAGCTGGAATTCCATACGCTGGTAGTATTATGAACTTCGTTATTTTGACTGCCATCTTGTCTGTCGGAAATTCTTGCTTATATGCATCTACTCGACTTTTATGGTCAATGGCCAAAGAAGGGATGGCACCAAAAGTATTCAGTCGTTTATCTAAACGAAAAGTTCCGTTAACTGCTTTAATATTTACGATGGCTTTCTCCTTATTGTCTTTACTTACAAGTGTAATGGAGGCAGATACAGTATTTGTATTATTAATGTCGATAGCGGGGATTTCAGTCACTATTTCGTGGATGGGAATTGCTACATCCCAGCTCATGTTCCGACGACGTTATATAAGGGATGGTGGAAAAGTCGAGGATTTAGGGTATAAAGTTCGATTTTATCCGTTGGTTCCAATATTTTGTATAGCGTTTTGTTTATTAATATTAGTCTTTTTAGCATTTGACCCTACACAGCGAGTAGGTTTATATTATGGGGTAGGTTTTTTCATCGCTTGTATGCTATTCTATAAATTGAGATTAGAGAAAAAACACCAAAAAGAAGCCTTAGTAAATACTAAAGTTGTTCAAGAAAACTAACGTATTTTTTCTGAATATTAGTAATTATTGTATTAGGCATTAGCAACAAAGGAGAAATAGAGAATGAGTCAATTATTATGGAGTACACCAAAAACACTTCGAGAATTGTTATGTGAACTTGTTAGTTGGGATAGTATTACGCTAACAGAAGGGGAAACTACTTTTGCTCCTAAAGCTTTGGATAAGTTAAGAGAATTAAAGTATTTTCAAGATCATCCGAGTCATCTACAGTTGCTTGATGCAGGACTAGGAAGATATGCAGTTACTGCATTATATAAACACCCAGAAGCAGTAGAAACAGTTGTTTTAATCAGCCATTTTGATACGGTCCAAACAGAGGAGTATGGTGCTTTACAACCACTCGCATATTTTCCAGAGGAGCTAACAAAGAAATTAATGGAGGATCCGAGCGATTTACCAGAGTCAGCCCGCATTGATTTAGAAACTGGAAAGTATTTATTTGGTCGAGGCACGATGGATATGAAAATGGGTCTTGCACTTCATATGCAATTAATAGAAAAAGCAACTGTCGAAGAATGGCCGATCAATCTTGTGTTGACTACTGTTCCAGATGAGGAAGTGAATTCTGCTGGGATGCGTGCAGCGGTAACACAGCTAGTACGTCTTCGGGAGGAATTTGGGTTAACATATAAATTGTTTTTAAATAGTGAGCCATCGTTTTCTCAAAACCCAACGGATATTGCAGAGTATATTTACTCTGGAACAATCGGTAAAATTATGCCCGCTGCTTTATTTTATGGTAAAGAGACACATGTTGGAGAGCCGATGAAAGGGATGACGGCGAACTATATTGCATCTTACTTGACTCAACGTATGGAATGGAATTCTCTATTCCGTGAAACGGATTTAGGTGAAAGTACGCCATTACCAGTTTCCTTGCAGCAGAAAGACTTGAAGATGTCTTATTCCACACAGACTCCATATCGTGCAGTAGCATTATATAATGTGTTTTTATTTAAACGTACGGCAGCGGAAGTGATGGATCTTTTTGAACAGGTGGCTACAGAGGCGATGGATGCGCTAAATACCGATTATCAAAAGATTTGTCAGCGTGAAGAAGTAAAGGGCGTAGGAACAGTCAAAGTATTACGTTATGAACAATTGCTTGCCTATGCGACTCAAAAGTTAGGAGCAGAGGAAGTAGAGCGCTTGAAACAGGAAGCGCTTATGCAGGAGGATTGGGACGATCGTGAAAAATCCTTGCGTATCGTTGATAACTTAATGATTCAGTGCCAAGAACTAGCACCTGCGACTGTCATATTATTCACACCTCCTTACTACCCGGCGGTCAATACATCCAATGATCCGTTAATTGTAGAAGCGGTAGAGCTACTGAAGAAATCAGGACAATCGTTCAATAATAAAATTGATCAAATTCACTACTTTAATGGCATTTGTGATTTAAGCTATGTAAATTATGATGATTCAGGCAACGGTTGGACTGCCTTTGAAAGCAACACACCAGTCTGGGGAGACACATACAGTATCCCGTTTGAAGATATGGCACAGCTAAAAGGTCCAGTGCTGAATGTTGGCCCATTCGGTAAAGATGCACACCAAAGAACAGAGAGACTGCATGTAGATAGTGCCTTTGTTGAAATGCCTGTTATGCTAGAAACACTTATTAAAAGCCTTTACTAATAGAAAAAGTGGCTCCATCGTTTGTTGATGGAGCCACTTTTTTATGGATTTAGGAAATTATATGCTCTAGGGCGTGTCGATCAGTTTAGGGAAACTGCGACTTAGTGGGCTGCGCTTCGCTTTCCGTGGGCACGCGCCGCCGCACTAAATCCATACAATTAAGTAGTTGTAGAATAAATATATCCAGTAAATGGCTAAGAGCAATCAAACAGCTAGGGGAAGCAACCAGTTCTAGTATAAGAGCAACCAAACGATTGTTGAGAGCAATCAATGGCATTCTGAAAGCAACCAAATGACCCCTGAGAGCAACCATTTTTCATCAAACAAGTTAGCTTGGAGTGAGACGGCAATAATAATAGAGTTTAACTGGGGTTACTTCCCAAAAAACTTCCGCTTGCTTGGCTTTGTCGTTTTCAGAGCCTAATCTGTCGCGTTCCCAGTAAGTATTGTCGCATTACGCCATTTATTGGAGAAAATTAATTGTTCGCTACCGAATTATCTCTTAAATAATCGAGTACGCCAGTCGTAAATAGCTCGACTCCTACAGAAAGCATATCTTCGTCAATATCAAACTTCGGATGGTGATGTCCGTATGGAGCCTCTTCTTTACCGACACCAATAAACGTAAACGACGCCGGAATTTTATGTGAGTAACAAGCGAAGTCTTCCGCACCTAAAATCGGATCGATCTCCACAACTTTTTCTTCGCCGAAAAGGGAAACAGCCGTTTTTTGAATAAAAGAGGTTAACGCTTTGTTATTTAGTACAGGCGGATCCCCGTGGAAGTACTCTACTTTACATGTTGCACCAAACGATTTACATACACCGTCTACAATGTCTTCCATTCTTTTTCGGATGAGTAGAGATGTTTCCATATTGAAATAACGAACAGTACCGGAGGCATACGCTGTATCCGGTATTACATTATAAGTTGTGCCTGAATTTAGTTCGCCAATGCTTAGGACAGCTTGATCGATTGCTTTAACATTACGGCTGACAATGGTATGTAGCTGCGTAATAATATGTGAGATAACAAGCGTTGGATCGATCGTTTCTTCTGGCATAGATCCATGACCTCCTTTTCCATAAATAGTTATGGAAAAACGATCTGCACCTGCCATTGTAGAGCCTGGACGAACTCCGATTAAACCAGATTTCAAAGGCTGCCATAAATGATAACCGAAAATGGCGTCTTTGTTGTCCAGAAAGTCAGTTTTCACAATTTCACCTGCTCCACCTGGAACTGCTTCCTCCGCATGTTGAAACAAAAGATGAATCGTACCATGAATAGCTGATTTATTGCTGACTAGTAATTTAGCGATACCGAGTAAAATGGACATATGCCCGTCATGTCCACAAGCGTGCATAACACCTTTGTTGACAGAAGCGAATGGAAGACCCGTTTCTTCTAGTATAGGTAAAGCATCCATATCGGAACGAATAATAACTGTCTTTCCAGGATGTTCTCCGTAAACAATACCGACGACGTCTTTACCAGTTATGGAATATGTCTCGATTCCTAGAGCGTGTAATTGTTCCGTTATATATGTTTTTGTGGCAACTTCTTCATGGGAAATTTCTGGATGAGTGTGTAAGTAACGTCGTTGTTCAATAACCCATTTTGTTAAATTTATATCTGGTTTCATTGTTTTAGTTCCTTTCCATTAAATAAAACCCCCGTGAATGGAGGGGGTATGCTATTAAGAAAATCCTATATAGTGTGCGATGGTCACGAAAATTGCCCCTAACACATAGTGGATCAAAATAAGAGGGAAAATCCATTTAACCCATTTCACCCAAGAAATTTTGGCAAGGGCAAGTCCTGCCATGAAATATCCGGATGTCGGTGTGAATATATTAGATATTCCGTCCCCGAACTGGAAGGCAAGTACAGCTGTTTGGCGAGTTACCCCGACTAAATCTGAAAGCGGAGCCATAATCGGCATTGTTAATGCAGCCTGTCCACTACCCGATGGAATAATATAATTGAGTAAGCATTGAACGATATACATACCAAACGCTGCAAAACCAGCAGGCATGTCTCCGATAACAGAAGAGAATCCGTATAGAATGGTGTCCATAATTTTCCCGTCTTGAAGAACAACTAATATTGCGTTTGCAACCCCAACTACTAGTGCTCCCATTACAAGCACTCGACACCCTTCGATAAATTGCTCTGAAATTTGACTGAAGTTCATCTTTCCAACTAGCCCCATTAGGATACCCATCAATAAGAATAACCCGGCAATTTCAGATAAATACCATCCAAATTTTATAACTCCAAATGCGAGTGTGACAAGTGTTCCAAGTAAAATAACGAAAATTATTTTATGACGATTCGTTAACGTTAGGATAGTATCAGGAATTTTGAAGCTATCATTATCTGTATCATTATAAAGTGCACTTTTAGTTGGATCTTTTTTAATTTTACGTGCATAACGCATAACATACCAAATACTTACTGCTAGAAATATGACAAAAAATACAATTCGCAAATAAAGGCCAGAGAACAAAGGAACTTCCGCGATTCCTTGAGCCACTCCAACCGTGAAAGGATTCATAAAGGCTGCTGTAAATCCTGCTGAAGTTCCAAGGAGCACTACAGCCGTCCCTACCATAGAATCATATCCAATTAAAAGCATTAAAGGAACTAAAATTGTAATATAAGGAATTGTCTCCTCTGCTAAACCAAGCATTGCGCCAGATAGGCCGAAGAAAGTCATAAGGATCGGTATAATTAAAATTTCTTTCCCCTTCATTTTTTGCGCGATTGAACCAACTGCTGCTTCAATGGCACCAGTTGCTTGCAAAATACCAAAAGAACCTCCAACGATGAATATATAGAAAATGATACCTGCCGAATTCACCATTCCTTTATGTACCGCTTGGAAAATCGACCAAAAGCCAGCAGGAGTAGAAGCGGTTTCTTTATATGTATCCGCTACAACAATCGTTCTACCTGCTTCGTCCACCATCCGCTCATATTCGCCGGACGGAAATATGTAAGTGGAAATTGCTGCTACAATAACGAGTGAAAATAATATGACATATACATGTGGAATAGATGGTTTCCACTTTCTTTTAGATGTTGGTGTGTTTACTGTTTCCATGTTTTATTCCTCTTTTCTTAACTTTCGCTATATAGTCATTAATTTATTCATTATAAAGTGAAAAAAGCTGACACATACTTTTTAGAAAATTTTTAATTCATCACGGAATGTATAATGTATACAAGTGAGATGATAGAGTGATCAGTAGAATTAATAATTTTCTCGATTGATTGATACTTCAAGAGCTTGTAAGTAGAAGCGTTATCTTGGAATAGAATGATTTTTTCAGGGTGTTTTAGCCGTATAATTGTAACATTTTATGTATAATTATTATACTACTATTATCTTTGTGTTGAATGTTTTTAGAAGATTCGAGATAATAGATAAAAGAATGAATACGTTAGGGGCAAAATATATGGATTTATTGAGAGAACAGGAACAAAAAAGTAGAGCAAATGATTATGTGCATGAGGTTTACGAGCTAGTGAAGAAGCGTAATCCAGGGGAGAAAGAATTTTTACAGGCAACACGTGAAATTTTTGATTCGCTTCGTCCTGTTTTTTTAAAGCATCCTGAGTTTATGCATAATGGTATTTTAGAACGTATTACAGAGCCTGACCGAGTAATTTCGTTTCGTGTTGCTTGGGAGGATGATACAGGTAAGGTGCAAGTAAACCGTGGTTTCCGTGTACAATTTAATAATAGTATTGGTCCTTATAAAGGCGGAATTCGTTTTCATCCGACGGTAAATAGCAGTATTATGAAGTTTTTAGCATTTGAACAAACATTCAAGAATGCATTGACTGGTATGCCGATTGGTGGCGGTAAGGGTGGTTCTGATTTTGATCCAAAAGGGAAGTCATCGCGTGAAATTATGCGTTTTACTCAAAGCTTTATAACAGAGCTAAGCAAATATATAGGAGCGGACATGGACGTACCGGCGGGAGATATTGGCGTTGGAAAGCGAGAAATTGGCTATATGTTTGGTCAATATAATCGCATTAAAGGTGGTTTTGAAGCAGGTGTTTTCACCGGTAAAGATCCAAATCATGGCGGTAGCTTAGGGCGTAAAGAAGCGACTGGTTATGGCTGCGTTTATTTTGTAGAAGAGATGTTAAAAGGTAAAGGCGAGAGCTTCGTTGGAAAAAAAGTAATTGTTTCCGGTTCGGGAAATGTGGCAACATATGCGATGGAGAAGGCAATTGAGCTAGGTGCAACTGTACTAGCGTGCAGTGATTCTAGTGGCTACATTTATGATCCAAAAGGAATAGATGTAGAAACAGTGAAGAAATTAAAAGAATTCGACAATAAAAGAATACAAGAATATATAAAGTTTCATAAGCATGCGGTCTATCATGAAGGATGTAACAATATTTGGACGGTCGCTTGCGATATCGCTTTACCTTGTGCGACGCAAAATGAATTAGAAGAAACAGATGCAGTGTTGCTTATTGCAAATGGTGTAAAGGCGGTAGGAGAGGGCGCTAATATGCCTTGTACAGAAGAAGCCGTTCATGCTTTCCAAACAAATGGTGTTTTATTTGCACCAGGGAAAGCAGCTAATGCTGGGGGTGTGGCGGTTTCCGCAATGGAAATGTCACAAAATAGCATGCGCTTGTCTTGGACTGTGGAAGAAGTGGATGAAAAGCTACAAGTAGTCATGAAAAATATTTATAAAAGTTGTTTTGATGCAGCAGCAGCTTACGGAGCCCCAGGGAATTTCGTAGTGGGTGCAAATATTGCAGGATTTTTAAAAGTAGCAGATGCCATGGTTGCACATGGTATTCATTAATAGATAGAATAAAAACTCGCTTTCCTATATAGGAAGCGAGTTTTTAATATTTTGTCGAATGTAGAATAGGGAAACTATACGATAGTTATCGTAGTCTCACTCCAGATAAACTTATTTTATGAAAATTCGTTGCTCTCAAGAGTAATTTGGTTTTTTTCAGACTAGAACTAGTTGCTCTCAACAGCTGTATGAATGCCCTTAACCTTTTATTGTATTTACAGGGTAAATAACTGTTGATGATTTTGTTTTAGCAATTCAATCATAAATAAAAAAGAATTTACCATTGATTTTCACTACAGGTGTCGACTCCTGCCGGATGAGGGAGCAAAATGAGACGTTCCAACGACGCCATAAGCGGCGGGAATGGCTCATCGCTCACCCGGCGGAAAGCGTACGACTGGAGTGAAAATCGCAGTGGACACCTGTTAAAGCCTTACCGGCGTTTTCACTTTCATATTTACAATTTAAACTTACCAACAATTTCTTGAAGCTCTTGTGCCATATGGCTTGTTTCGTTTGAGCGGCTTGCTACCTCATCGATAGAAGCTGTGGTTTGTTCGGTCGCTGCAGAAATAGATGTGGTTACTTCTTCTATTTCACGAATAGATTCTGTTAGTTGCTGGATAAGCTTCACAACTTGTTTAGAATCTTCCGCCTCGCTTGTTGCTTTACTAGAAATCGTAGAAATTTCTTCTACTGTTTTCGCAACTTCTGTTGAAATATCACTTAATGATTGAGACGTTTGTAATACAGTAGTAGAACCTGTTTCAATCAGTTTTGTACTCTCTTCAGTAGAAGTTACAACGGATAAAATACTTGCTGTAATATCTTGCACAATCATTTCTACTTGGTTTACTTCGCTATTCGATTGTTCAGCAAGCTTTCGAACTTCTTCTGCTACAACGGCAAAGCCTTTACCATGTTCCCCAGCGCGAGCCGCTTCAATGGACGCGTTTAGTGCTAGTAAATTCGTTTGAGCAGCAATTGCAGCAATAGAGCCAGTAATATGTTGAATTTTCTTTGTTGCTTCATTTAAACGCTGAATTGTTTCGCCTGTTTCAATAGAAGCTTTTCTTATTTTGTCCATATCGCTACTAATTTCACTTGCGCGCGTTAAACCTTCTTGTGCTGTTGCCATCGTCGTTTTGGAATTTTGAACGCTCGTATCCGCCGTCATTTTAGAGTCTTGAAGATCTTCCGCAAGCGCTTGTAAAATGGTGGATGATTTTTCGGCTGTCAACGTGCCGTCTGACACGGAGGCAGCAGTTTCGCTCATATTCGTTGCAACTTGATGTACAGCATCTTTCATTTCATTTAAAGAAGCCGCTGTTTCCTCTGCATTTCTAGTAAGTTGGGTAGAGGTCGTTTGAACGGTCCCAATAATCTCACGGAAGTTTCCAGCAAGTCTATTAAGTGTTTTACTTAAATCTCCAACTTCATCTTTGCTCGTAAAGTTTGTATCTTTCACAGATAGATTACCTTTTGCAATTTCACCTGCATGGGCAATAAGTACTGTAAGAGGTTTTGTTTTTCTTCTAATTAAAAATAATGTAAAGATCGAAGCAAGAATCATAGGGATTAAACTTGTAAGTATCCCTTTACTCACTACATCCCATGTGCGATCTCCTACAATAGATGCGTCGAAATCAATGACGCTAATCGCAATGATTTTGCCAGCAGGATCGTGGTTTTCATAAATTGGGGCATATCCAGAGAGACGCTTCATACCACCGAATTCGTATACCTCCGAATAAGTGGGATGTCCCATTTCAACTAGCATGTCCGTTGCTTCTTTATCTATATAAAACTGATCGCCGGTCTTGTAACCATCTGCTTTCAAATGATCGTCCATTGCTAATAATTTTCCGTCTAAATCAATAATATACTGAGTTTCAAAAATATCCTTATGTGCAGTAGTCCAGTTTAATTGCTTACTAACATTACCCACTGCTGTAGCATCCCCAGCTAATAGTTTCTTCATATCAGATGGATCTATCAAACCTGTGGTTATATTGGCGCATCCATAAGCTTCAATGCCTGCTGCTTTATATAACTCGTCGTATGCAGTTTTATAAGTGGCGATTGAAGTGATTAACAGCATCGCAACGATTATTCCAACAATAATCGATCCCAGATGTACTGTTAGTGTGTTTTTCATAATACAATTCTCCCCTGTTCATAGGCCATACCTAATCATTTCTTTATACTATTTATACCATAGAAACAGGTATAAAAGATATATATCAATTGAATGTTTTATAACGAATAAATGACTAGATGAAGGAGAGATTTGAAAACTATTAGAAGATTACTGTAATAGTTTTGTTACATAACTGTAAACTCACTAACGTTTATATCGTGTTAGTATGGGTATAGAGAAATTTGCAATTACTAGTTTAGTAGAATTTTTCAATAAACATCTTTTGGAGGAACATAAGTTTTGACTTCTTTGTTTAAAAAAATCATCACAATCTTTAGTTTAACTGTAGTTTTAGCCGCGGGAACATTTGCAGGGAATACAGAAGCAGCAAGCACTGTAGCATCCAATGAAATAGTATCAAGTGCGAAAAATTTAATAGGAATTAAATATCGTTATGGTGGAACAACGAAAGCAGGATTTGATTGTTCAGGTTTTATCGGATATATTTACAAAAATAATGGTGTAAACCTTCCGAGAACGGCAGCAGGAATGTACAGCACGGGTACATCAGTGAAAAAAGCAAACTTGGCTGTGGGAGACTTAGTTTTCTTCAATACATCAGGTAAAGGTGTTTCTCACGTTGGAATGTACATAGGTAGTGGCAAATTTATTCATGCATCGACATCTAAAGGTGTAAAAATCGATAAAGTAAATGACCCATACTACTGGGGTAAAAAATACGTAGGCGCTAAAAAAGTTGCTAACGTATCATTAGCTAAAAAATAACCATACGAACAAACCGTTTCAGCGCAATAGGCTGAAACGGTTTTTATGTTGTCAGGAAAATTTAAATCCATCTAGCATCCATAAGGCAATTTGTAAAACAATAGCATCCTGAAACAAAGTTGGGTTGTAGCCAGTTAAATCATGAATCTTTTTAAGACGATAAGTAAGTGTGTGGCGATGAATTTCTAAGTTTTTTGCACAAACTGCTAGCTGCTGATTGCACTTAAAATATGTATGTAAAGTGAAAAGTAGCTTTTCATCTAATGCACCTACTATTCGATTAGTAAAATTCTTCGCTTCTTGTGAGTCTCGTTTTTTTAATAGGGAATATAGTTCAACTTCTTCAAAATAAATAATAGATCGATCTGCCTGTCCATATTCTAGAGCGATTTTTGCAGTTTGATAGGAATGGTGTACTTGATCGAGTGAATGGACGATTTTACCTATGGAGATTGGCAAGGCGTTGTATTTCTTAAGTATATTAGCTAGTTGAACTATTTTTCGTTGAAATGCTTTTTCGTTCAAACCAGAAGTAAGGATGAAATGTTCTTTTAATTGATAATGTCCTACTAAAATAGAATCATGGTGGAAGAAATGTTCTATCCCTTGGAGAATCGTCTGATAGGATTTAGATTCTGGATCAAGTTCAATCATTATCGTATGAAAGGGAGGTTTGTTTTGAAACCCTATTTTATTTATTCGTTCGAAAATAACTTTTTGTAATGGCTGTCCACTCATTAATTCTTTAAAAACGATCTCTTGCATTTTTCTTTCCCATTCACGTTCCGAAGCGATCAATGCTTGGTAAACCATCATTTCCGTTGTTAGTTGAACGAGTGTTGCTACCTCTTCAATTTCTGATGGATCCCCTGTAATTCCTATGACGCCAACTAATTCTTGTTGAAAAAATATAGGTAAATTAATACCAGGCTTCGTTTTAGGAAATAAATGATTATTTTCATCTGTTATTAGTAATGGCTCTCTCGTTTCTGCAACGACAACAGCCCCTTCATGTATACTATCAACGCGTAAGCGGTCCCCGGAAGCTAAAATCATCCCATTTGTTTGAATGACGTTAATATTTCGGTGTAGCCTTAGCATCGTTTGCTCAACGATTTGATTGGCAAGCTGTTTTGTTATCATTAGAACCTCCATTGCGTATAAAAATCATGCTGTTATAATACAGAGAAATTGTACATTAAGTATAATGCAAAAAATGAAAACTATCAATATACTAATGTGTAAGCGCTTAACTATAAGAGGTGATTGAATGAAAATCGTTGTTAGTCCTGATTCTTTTAAAGGTTCATTAACTGCAATGGAAGCGGCACGTGAAGTAGCTGCTGGTATAAGGGAGGTAGATGCGGCAATTCAAACTGTATTACTCCCTGTAGCAGATGGCGGGGAAGGTACATTGGAACCACTAATCATGGCGACAAATGGACATACGGTTCAAGTCCATGTGCACGATCCGATCGGCAGGCCAATTCTAGTAGAATACGGTGTCCTTGGAGACGGGGAAACGTGTGTGATTGAGATGGCTAAAGCATCCGGATTAACTTTACTGAAGGATGATGAAAAAAATCCACTCATTGCATCCACTTTTGGTACTGGCGAGTTAATATTGCACGCACTCGATCAAGGATACAAAAAGTTCGTTGTTGGTATCGGAGGTAGTGCAACGAATGATGGTGGAACAGGGATGTTACGGGCACTAGGGATGAAATTTTTAGATAAAACAGGGGAGGAAATAACAGAAGGCGCCGAGGCGTTAGCAAAGTTACATAAAGTGGATAATACAAATTTTGATAAAAGAATAAGAGAAGCGCATTTTATCATTGCTTGCGATGTGGATAATCCATTTATAGGTCCTAAAGGTGCCACTGCTATCTTTGGTCCACAAAAAGGGGTTACTGCCGATTTAGTGGAAATAATCGATCAAAATCTATTCCATTTAGCAAATAAAATTGAGGATGTGACTGGTATTGCACTCCACGAGAAGCCAAGTGCGGGTGCAGCTGGCGGATTAGGTGGTGCCTTTCTCGCGTTTTTTCCAGTAACTTTAAAACCGGGAATCGAAGTAGTAATGGAAGCAATCGATTTTAAAGCGCAAGCCGAGGATGCTGATTTCATTATTACAGGGGAAGGTAAATCGGATGTTCAAACTCTTTCCGGTAAAGCACCGATAGGTATCGCAAATGTAGGTAAAGAATTGGGAGTTCCGGTCATTTTACTGTCAGGTTTTATAGAAGAGGAAAGTAAATTACAACTATCCTCTTACTTTTATAAGCTTGCAAGTGTTGTGGGCGATACCGTTTCTAAAGAACAGTCTATTGCACAAGCAGGCTACTATTTACGTATGAGAACGAAAGAAGTTATGCAATCCATTTTATAAATAGGGGTGTAGTAAATGTTGTTTTTTGTGATTTTAGTAGGGGTGCTTTTAGTCGTATTATTGACAGCGGTGTTCAAATTGCACCCATTTTTAGCTCTTTTAATAAGTGCATTTTTTGTAGGAATCGCATCTGGTATGCCTTTACTTACAGTTGTGGAAAATGTGAATGCCGGCTTCGGTGGTTTGATGACGAGCATCGGGATTGTTATTGTTGCTGGTACAATTATAGGGGTTATTTTAGAAAAATCAGGTGCTGCTTATCGTATGGCAGAAGTAGTGCTTCGTATTTTAGGAGAAAAACGACCGCAGCTAGCGATGTCGATTATCGGCTATATCGTATCGATTCCAGTTTTTTGTGATTCTGGATTTATTATTTTATCGAGCTTGAAAAAGTCCTTGGCAAAACGTGCAAAAGTGAAAGTCGCTTCTATGGCGGTTGCGTTATCTACTGGGCTATATGCAACTCATACATTAGTTCCGCCAACACCAGGTCCTATTGCAGCAGCTGGTAATATTGGAGCAACGGACTACTTAGGTACGATCATTTTAGTTGGTTTGTTCGTTGCAATACCAGCTGTTATCGTAGGATATATTTGGGCAGTTAAAGTAGGAACGAAAATTGACGTAGAAGCGGATCATGAAGAAGCACTTGATTATGAAGAAGTCATCAAGTCGTTTGGTAAAATGCCGTCAACCTTTAAAGCATTTCTACCGATCGTATTGCCGATAGTGTTAATAGGGATCGGTTCTGTAGCTGCATTAACAGGAAGTGACTCTGGACTTACGCAATTCCTGCAATTTTTAGGAGCACCAACTGTAGCATTATTATTCGGTGTTTTTGCAGCATTTTTGTTACTACCTGAGATCAATGAAACGACTTTGTCTGGGTGGATCGGCGAGGCGTTAAAAGAAGCAGCACCTATATTGTTGATAACAGGGGCTGGAGGAGCATTTGGTACAGTCATTAAAAACTCAGGCGTTGCTGATCAATTACAGCAAATGGACTTAGGAGCACTTGCAAATGGAGCTTGGTTCTTATTGGTACCATTCTTAATCGCAGCAGCACTGAAAACAGCACAAGGTTCTTCTACAGCTGCTCTCGTAATTACATCTTCACTAATTGCTCCAATGCTTCCGACACTAGGTATTGAAGGAGCACTACCACTAGCATTGGTTGTAATGGCAGTAGGTGCAGGGGCAATGACCGTAAGTCATGTGAATGATAGTTTCTTCTGGGTAGTTACACAGTTTAGCGGTATGAAAGTAACGGATGCATATAAAGCTCAAACAATGGCTACTTTACTACAAGGTGTCACGACAATTATCGTCACAATGATTATCTGGTTTATACTCGTTTAATAGATTAATCCCCCACAAAAGCAATGGGTGCTTTCGTGGGGGATTTTCTTAGTTGAAATATAGCATATCGTCTCGATAGTTTTGTTTTAAATCGGATTCTAAGAAATTTAAATAGCGAACTAACAGCTGGGAAGCTTTACCTCGTGTCAGTACTTCGTTAGGATTGATACGATTTTTTTTATCTGGATCGATTAAGCCTAATTCACTTGCTACATAAATACTGTCTTTTGCTTCTTTTGGTATTTTGTTATCGTCAGCGAATTTTGTTGTATAACCTGGAGTAGGCGCACGGCCTTCCAAACCAAGGGAACGAACAATAATGGTAACAGCTTGTGCGCGTGTGATAGAATCTTTTGCACCAAACTTGTCTTTATTTACTGGGCTGACGATACCTTTATTTAACGCACTTTCGATATAGACATAGTTCGGATCTTTTACATCCAAGTCTTCAAATAATGCTTTTTTGGTCGATTTTTTATTCGTTGGTTTTACTTCTAACACACGTAAATCTACCGCTTTTGCCACACCGACTGTGAATAAATCTTTTTTCATAGCTGCATCCGGTGAAAAGAAGTTACTAGACTCATCCAGTATGCCTAAAGAATAGAGTTTTTCGATGTTTGGTTTAGACCAATGCTTTGCAATGTCACGAAATTTCGGAACGATCAATCGTTCCACTTTCGGTGTTTTTTCTTTGTTTAAATAGATCGTTCCTGTTCCTGCGTAATAAGGAATATTATACTCATATTCAGAAACTATATTAGAGGAGCTAATAACTGCATGTCCACCTACAAAGCTAGAAAGGGAAGGAGTATGTTGCTCATATTCTAATACTCTAGATTTACTATCCGAAACTTTACTAGTTACAAAGGAGGTACCTTCCGGAGCTTCGATTTCATAGTCGATAAACTGTGTGTCAGTAGAGCCCCAGAAATTTTTGTATCCTACATTGCGTCCATCCATATAAACAGTAATTTTATCATTGAATGTTGCTTTTCCGGATTTTACACTTCTAATATAAATTTTTCGAGCGATCACATTTCCAGAGTAATAGTCAGTAGCTGGTCTGTTATCAATGACGGACCCTTGTGAAAATTGATAATCGTCTAGTGTATACGTCGTTTTGTTAGCCATTGTCACTTTTTCTGTGTAGCTTTTTACAGTTGTGTTGGACGTTGTTTGGCCTTTGGTTTCATGGTTTTTTAAGTCCGACACATATACCACATTACGTGTTAATTTATCTCCATAGTCACTTGTTAACGTGAATTTATACGTCGTTGTTAACAGATTTTTGTTCTCTTTTTCGGTAACAGTTGCTTTTCCAGTAAATTTAATAGGGTAGCCTGTTAAGAAAAAAACTTCTTCATACTCATATTCATCGAGTACGCCACCGTTGAAATCAGGAACCTTTGCACTTGCCGTTGGGATCACTAATGTGAATCCTAATACAACCGTCAACATTAAAAAGAATAATTTTTGGATAGTTTTGCTAGACATTTGAATTTTCCTTACCTCATTTCAATAGATTAATCGACTAAAATAATTCGAGCTTGCGAGTATGTGTCATGAATAATATATAGTCGATCATTTTCTTCTAAATCACTTTTGGAAATTACTTTTCCTTCTTTAATGAGTGTAGTCCAAGTTGTATCCATGTAATAGATTGGATTAGACTCTATCCAGTTTCCTGCCAGCCACTGGCTGACATCTTTTACTTGAATCGAATTCCAACTCCAATTTCCGTTATATCGACCGACCGATATGAACGATGCTGGGCTACTCCATCCTACAATTCTTGCAGCAACTATATGATTATCTTTTACATAGAAATATGCATATTTACTAGTACTGTTCGTAAAATCTGTCGTCCAGCTACTAGCGTCTTCTACAACAACCGTATCATCACTAAAACTTAAATTACTATAGCCTACCCCGTACCAATAGTTATTAGAAAGTCGATTTGCATTCGTCAAAGTAAGTCGGTATGATCCTACACTACTAATTTGGCCAAAATAAACTTCATGGTTCGATAAATTAGCACTTTGGAAGCCGTCGTTTGTCACATAGATGACGTTGGCATATTGATGAGTTGTCGTACCGTTCGTAATGACATAAGCATCTCCGCTTTGTGAAAGTGCAGTCGCATCCACTAATCGGCCGTTGCGAATAATAATCGTTCCGTTATGATAGGCCATATTACCAGTACTTGATAATCGAATTTTTTGGGCGGAAGTGTCTACCGAATTTAAACTTTCATGTAGGTCTCGCTCGTTTGACTGTTTAATAATCATTTTTTGTACCACTTCTTGGCCCATTTGCTCGATCGTAACATAGTAAATTTCGTTATTCATGTAGTTTCGAAGCTGACTGGAATCTACTTTTTTATTGCCAACATAAATTGGAGTTTTTGCTGTAAATGCTTTAGAGCTAATGCTTCCTTTATTTCCAGAAACGTTTCTCCAATCCCAGTTACGAAACACTTTTTCATCTTTTACTACTAGTTTTTTCTTTTTAGCGTCTATTTGTTGTACTGTCCCTTTATATAACTGTTCTACTTTAATGCCTTCCGCAATTATTTCAATAGTAGAAAGTGTAGTAGGACTATTTTCAGAAAGGATTAACTTTACACGGTCACCTACGTATAAAACGCTCAAATCGACTAATTTATTGTCTTTAAAAACTTTGGTCTGTGCATCTAAATAATAATTGACCGAATTTCTTTCTTTTGTATTGATAGCGATAAATTTGCCACTTTTGTCGATTGTGTTAACTGTACCTGTTAAACTTTCCCCGATGGCTTGCGAGTCACTACCTTGTGCTATATCGACAAAGCCGTTTAGTTCTTTTACATTGCGTAATTCAACAGTTGCTTCGACCCACATCCCTTCTTTAAATGCTCCAATAGATGTTGGTGTGGAATTAATGAATAGAGAAGCATACGCATCAATATTCAATGTAATTGTTTTCCCTTTGTCATTTATCAAAGTGATTTTGGATAGTTGTTTTTCGGTTGTTTTTTTATCCACAATGACTTCTTCATATGTAACATCAACAAACATTCCGCTTACTAATGTGGATGCTTGTACTTGAAGAGTAGAGGGGAAGAAGCTAACAAATAAAATCGAAAGCATAAGTATGTATGTAGTAAATTTAAACAAGTATAACGCCTCCTATCTATTTAGTATTTTGTCCTATATATTATTTATCGGTTAAAGGTAATGAATTGTTACACAGTTGTAATTTTATTGAGGAAAAAAGACTAGGAAGGAATAAAGTAGAAATGCTAAAAGATTTGCAAGGAATGTTATAATAGAAAGATTAAGACTGTGCAAACAGCTTTACGGAAAGGGAGTATAGACAAGATGATTACTTTAAGAAATGTTCAGCCGACAGATCTAGAGCAGTTATTATTTATTGAAAATGAAGGCTTTTCAATAGAAAAAGCTGCTACAAAAGAAGCATTTATAGAGAGGATCCAGTTAATAGCTGATACGTTTATTATCGCAGAAAGAGAAGGCAAGATACTTGGTTATATTAATGGTCCTATTATTAATCAGCCTTATATAACGGACGATCTTTTTAAGGAAATCAAGGAGAATCCAAAAAGAGGAGGATATCAGAGTATTTTAGGTCTTGCAGTATCCGGAAGAGCTAGAGGTCAAGGAATTGCAAAGGTTTTAATGGAGAAAATGGAAGAGCTTGGTGAAGAAAATAAAAGAGCAGGAATCACATTAACCTGTAAAGAGGAATTAGTTTCTTTTTATGAAAAATTAGGTTTTGTAAACCACGGCCTGTCAGAATCAAAGCATGGAGGAGTAAGCTGGTACAACTTAGTCAAATTAAGAGCAGGGGAGAATTAACCGAAAGTATACTAGTCAAATAGTAGCCTATAAAATTATTTTTGGAAAAGGTATTTATAATTTTCTTAAAAGTAGTATAATTGCATATAATATATTGTACGCAAATTAGAGCGGCAATCTACTAATAATTATATTGATAGGGGAAATACATAGTGAATAGTCTAAAAATTCAAATTACAGTAAACGAAAACAAAAATGAAAAAACTCCATCCAATCAACTAGTTTTCGGTACGAAATTTACCGATCATATGTTTATAGCTGATTACACGGAAGGGCAAGGTTGGCATGATCATCGAATCGTTCCTTATCAACCGATTTCTTTAGATCCATCTGCTAGTATTTTGCATTATGGACAAACCGTTTTTGAAGGGATGAAAGCTTACTTATCAGAAGATGGAATTGTTCGCCTGTTCCGCCCTGAAGAAAATATGAGACGCATGAATAATTCATGCGACCGTATTAGCATGCCACAAATTGATGAAGAATTTGCGTTAGAAGCTTTAAAACAGCTAATTGAGTTAGACAAAGAATGGGTTCCTGCAGAGCCAGGGACATCCCTTTATATTCGTCCGTTTATGATTGCAACAGAGGCTCATTTGGGTGTTTCTGCTTCTAAAACATATAGTTTTATCATTATCATGTCACCAGTTGGTTCTTATTATAAAGAAGGTATTCATCCAGTTAAAATTCTTGTAGAGAACGAATATGTTCGTGCAGTTGCAGGTGGTACAGGTACTGCTAAAACAGCTGGAAACTATGCATCTAGCTTAAAGGCACAGGAAGTTGCGGATCGTGAAGGATATTCACAAGTGCTTTGGTTAGATGGGATCGAACGAAAATATATTGAAGAAGTCGGCAGCATGAACGTATTTTTCAAAATTGATGGAGAGGTCGTAACACCAGCTTTAAATGGTAGCATTTTAGATGGTATTACACGTAAATCCATTATTGCATTGTTAAAACATTGGGGCGTGCCGGTAACTGAGCGTAAAGTTTCGATGGAAGAAATTCGCGAGGCGTATTTAAATGGTAAGTTAGACGAAGCCTTCGGAACAGGAACAGCAGCAGTTATTTCTCCAATCGGTGAACTTCGCTGGAAAGGCGAGCTGTTTTATGTGAACAACGGTGAAACTGGTGAACTTTCGCAAAAGTTATATGATGCACTGACAGGAATTCAAAAAGGTGCAATTGAAGATCCATTTGGCTGGGTTGTCGAAGTAAAGTAAATCTTCATTAAATAAAACATTAAAATTGTCGCTCTTCCAATAGGTGGAGCGGCGATTTTTTGCTAAGAAAAGATGAACGGGGGATATAAAGTGAAACCACTTATCGGGATTTGTGCAAATTATTTATCTAATGACGCTGCTGGTATGGCAGCAGGTATAGGGGCAAAAAATCAAGAATGGCAAATGCTTGCGGATGATTATATTGTAGCGATTGAGCGAGCAGGCGGTGTACCAGTGATATTACCAATTACAGAGGATATTGAAACGTTGACACCTCTTTTGCAAAAATTAGATGGTATTTTATTTTCTGGTGGGTCAGATATAGATCCCAATTACTACGGTGAATATCCGAAATTTGGTTTAGGATTTATCGAACCAAAGCGCGATGCTCATGAAATAAAGCTTGCACAGAAGGTTTTATTTGAAATGAATGTACCGGTGCTTGGTATATGTCGAGGTATGCAGCTTCTTACTGTTGCAACGGGAGGGACGTTATACCAAGATCTTCAATCACAAAAACCAGCAGGTATTAATCACTCTGTCCCAAAAGCACTGCGACATCATGCATTCCATCCAGTAGAGATCGAAAAAGATTCAATTCTATATCAGATTTATGAAACAACTGAGCTTGGTGTGAACAGCTTCCATCATCAAGCGGTGAAAGATATGGGACAAGGTTTTAAAGCGACTATGTTGGCTCCAGACGGTATTGTGGAAGGAATGGAACTGCAAAATGGTGACCGTTTTGTAGTAGCTGTTCAGTGGCACCCAGAAATGATGGAAGCTAAAGTTTCCACAATTCGTCCGCTTTTCAACGCTTTTGTAGAAAAATGCAAACTTGCAAGTCACAATCTGACTCTTGTTAGTAGTGATGAGACTATTGCCTAACAATCTATTGAATCCTTTCTTATGTCAAAGTAAGAAGGGATTTTTCTTCTTCCATACGAAAGTTTTCGCAATAAGTGCTATAATTCTCTGCTACTATTTCTGGATATTGATCGATGATAGAGGGTAATAACTGTGTATTTATAAAACTAGGCTGGCTCTTTGTTTGTTTAATATAATATTTGTAAGAACTATGTGGATAGAGTTCCATCCTCTCGACATGTACTTTAGTCGTTCTTAAAGGATTTTGGTGAATATAGCTACTGACGTTTAATAAGTTAATTGGGTGGGTTACCATATTTGCGAAAAAATGTGTTTCATAAAGCTGGTCGAAGAAATGATACTTTCGTTTGAAATAGTTAGAATAACGTTTGTTAATAATGGTCATTACATTATAAAGCGGAACTTTCGGTGAACGGATGAGTAAGTGATAGTGATTATTCATCATGCAATAAGCAATAATCGTAAAAGGATGCTTTTGATGTGTATATTGCAGTGCCTGAAAAAACAAGGCGAAGTCCGCTTCATTTAAAAAGATATTTTGACGGTTGTTTCCGCGCACCGTCACATGATAAAAAATCTCCGGCTGCCAAACTCTTCTCATGCTACCCATTGTACTACCCCCCAATGTTATTGAGTCCACCATACAATATAATAATTAAAACAACAATTTTCATAATTCAATGTTTTCCTTGATAATTTCATTTTTAAGCCCTATAGTGCTTCTTAATCAAATTTAACTTCGAAAAAACTTATCAAAATTAAATTTTGTAATCAGGAAAGTGCGACATATGGATAGGATTTCTTGGTTTGTCGTATTCACAGTGGACTTTGTCTCATTCAACCATATATTGCAAAATTAGCCCTTGATAAGCCAGCAATTTCCTTAGATTTTCATTGCAGGCAACAACTCATGTGCTTCTGTTCTAAAACAGACCTGTTGTGTGCTAAAATAGTGGGAAAGAAAGCGGGTGTTTTAGATGAAGGAGCATGTATTGATTATTGAAGATGAAGAAAACATCGCGCGTGTTCTTCAGCTAGAGTTAGAATTCGAAGGGTATGCTGTCGAAATCGCCTATACAGGAACCGATGGATTGATCAAATATCGAGAGAAGGTATGGGATCTTGTATTGCTTGATCTAATGTTGCCTGGTTTGAATGGATTAGATGTACTTCGACGTATTCGAGCTACCAAAACGGATACTCCAGTCATCTTATTAACTGCTAAAAGTGATTTAGAGGATAAAGTAACGGGTTTAGATTTAGGTGCAAATGATTATGTGACGAAGCCTTTTGAAATTGAGGAGCTTCTTGCACGTGTACGCACTGCTATACGTGTATCTAGATCTTCGACAGTTCAGTTGCAACATAATGATAATGTGCATAGATTCCACTCGCTTCTTTTAAACGAGCAGACTCGTGAGATAACAAATGAGGGAGAGTCCATTAATTTAACACCAAGAGAATATGATCTTTTACTCTATTTGATGAAACATCCGAACCAGGTGCTGACGAGAGAACAATTATTAGATGCTGTTTGGGGTTTTGATTATTATGGAGATACAAATGTGGTGGATGTTTATATACGATATGTACGTAAAAAGTTAGAAGAGAACGGAAAATCCTCTCTTATTCAAACAGTACGAGGTATCGGGTACGTGCTGAAGGAGAAGAAAAACGATGAATCTTAAAACAAAGATACATCTCTTTTCCACCGTTTTAACATTAGTTATTTTAAGTATGATGAATATTGGTATTTACATATTATTTGAAAGAATGGCTTTTGATACGGAATATAAGCAGCTTAATAATGAAGTGGACGAGCTGATCGCTGCTTTAAGTAAAATAAGTAACGAAGCAGATGCCGCAACTATTTTGCGTACATATATTCCTCCAAATGGTGGTATTCGGGTTATTGATAACGATGACGATTTGAAGCTGTTCGTGCAAACAATTGATGGTGTAGATGACTATTATCCAAGGTTCAAAGTAGGAGAAAGGTATTCCATCGGTGCTTTTCAAGGAACACCTATTTTAACTATAAGTAAACCGGTCATTTGGGTAGATGGGGAAGTAACAGAAGTTCAAGTGATGAAAATTTTAGGAGATGTAGAAAAGAATTTAGACTTTCTTCGTCTCATTCTACTAAGTGTTATGATAGTCGGCATACTACTCATGACTGTTTCAAGTGTAACATTGGGAAAAATAATCACGAGGCCTATCAAAAAGCTTATAAACACTATGTCACAAAGTAGATTATCAGGAACCTATGAAAAGATTGTCGTTCCTCCAAATGGTAAAGATGAAATGGCTCAAATGGGCATTGCGTTTAACGAAATGATGGAGAGACTAGAGCAAAACTATAAAAAGCAGGAACAATTTGTATCTGACGCCTCTCACGAATTAAAAACACCTCTTACGGTCATTGAAAGCTATGCCAAATTATTAGCAAGACACGGCTTTAGTAATACCGCAGTAGCAGAAGAGTCAGTACAGGCAATTGTGAATGAAACGGCAAGAATGAAAGAAATGATCGAGCAAATGTTACTGCTAGCAAAAAGTAATGAACAAAGCATGCGTCATTTCGAAAAAATAGATGTATTTCGCTTAGTAGAAACAACGTTACAATCAATGCGTACAGCATATAATCGCCAATTTATATTAAACGGGCAAGGCCCCATTTATGCTAATACAGATTTAGAGCAATTAAGACAATTGCTATTCATCATTTTAGATAATGCAAGGAAATATAGTGAAAAAGAAATTATAGCGACCATTTTGGAAAATGAAAAAGGTATAACTATTTCTATTTTAGATTACGGAAATGGTATCCCTGAAAAAGATCTACCACATATATTTGACCGTTTTTATCGAGTAGATGAAGCACGAAATCGAAAGACAGGCGGCACAGGCCTTGGAATGGCTATAGCTAAAGATATTGCAATGCGTCTTTCGGCAGAGTTGAAGATTGAAAGCACAGTTGGAGTTGGTACGATCATCCATATTTTTATCCCGAATTCTTAATTTCTCATCGATTTTTAATGTTTGTATTTTATGATAGATTTGAGGAGGGGAAAGCGTGAATGAAATTTTTCAAACTAAAAAGATTTCTATCGATTATTACATTGATTGTAGCCGGTTGTTTGATTGTTTTTATATTAAGCATTACTCGGACCAATCAACAGTCGATATCGGAAAATGAAGTCCGCGCCCAACTTGAGCAGACATATGATGCAGAAGTAGCTATTGTGGAAAAAAATGAAGCTGTTTACCACGCACTCATTGCTAAAAATGGAATTGTATATTCAGTAGAAATGGATGCACTCACAGGTGAAGTTAATTCACTTAAACAATCGGATAAATACATCATTGAAACAGAAAGTGAAGTTGCGGAAGGATCAAGTGAATCGATCCCAGAGAAGTCTTCTCAAAGGGAAGGACAACCAAACCAAGAAAAAAAGATGGAAGAGCAAGTAGCCAAGATAACAGAAACAGGACATGCGAAGGAACCGATTAAAATTATTATTAGTGAAAAAAAGACAACTACTAATAAGACAGTTGAGATCGCAGAAACGCCTAAAGCAAGTGAAAATAACACGGCTAAATCTATCATATCTGCAACTTCTAAAATAGAGGAAAAGGTAGAAGATAAGCCTAATAAAGGAATTAGCAAGGATTCGCCAAAAGTAGAAACGAGCAAACAAGAAGAGACAAAAGCTGAAACGCCAAAAGAAGAGAGTGCTAAAACGGAAGAAATTGTAGATGCAATGAAACCTGTGCCGCCAAAAAAGACGGAATCTGCTAAGGCAGAAGAACCAACATCGGAGGAAACACAAGCACAAACACAAGGACAAGCACAAACTCCTCCAACAACTACTGTACAGTCAGAGCCTAAAAAGCCAGAAGCAGAAGCAAAAACAGAGAGTGTTACAACTACCACTGTACTAATCTCGGAAGAACAGGCGATTAAAAAGGCACAGCAGCAACAAAAAGGAACAGTTGAAAGTAGCTCGTTTGTAAAAACTAACGAAGGTGGCTACTATTTAATTGTGATGAAAGCAACTTTCCCTGAGAGTGATAGAGAAAGTACTAAAGAAAGAAAAACAAAAGCAACGATTCAAGTGCATGCAATTTCAGGAAAAATACTTTCTATTACTTGGGAGTGAAAATTCTCATCAATTTCTAATAAAACTCTATGAGTATTCTCATTTAGTTCGTTTAATATGAAAGTAACAAATGAATATTATTTAAAGTTGATGAGCGAGTTTGAAGGAAGCAAGCTCAACCAACTAAGCATAATAGGGGAAATTTCTAGTCAGCAACAAAGCGATAAAACGAAGCGAAAAACGAAGTCACGAAGTTTACGGCGATTTAAATATAATCCTTGAGCGATAACAAGGAAGCTAAACACCTCTTCTACCATTCCCCGTAGAAAGAGGTGTTTTTTTATTTTACAGATGTGTATCCAGGAAATGGTTAAGGGCAACCAAGCAGTCAAGGAAAGCGATCAATTTTGCTTGGAAAGCAACTAAATTAGCGCGAGAGCAACCAAATTGATGGTGAAAGCAACCAAATCTTAAAATAAGAAGTTTACTTGTAATGAGATGCCGATAATAATCGGGATCCCGCTGTTATTATCCAGTTATTGGTTAAGGGCAACCAAATAGCATCGAAAGCAATCAAAGCTGCTTGGAAAGCAACCAAATTAGCGCGAGAGCAACCAATTGAGCGCGAGAGCAACCAAATCTTAAAAAGAGAAGTTTACTTGTAGTGAGATGCCGATAATAATCGTGATCCCGCTGTTATTATCCAGTTATTGGTTAAGGGCAACCAATCAGCATCGAAAGCAATCAATTCTACTTGGAAAGCAACCAATTGAGCGCGAGAGCAACCAATTCAAGTACGAGAGCAACCAATTCGATGGTGAAAGCAACCAATCTTAATATAACAAGCTTACTTGAAGTGAGACACCGATAATTATCGGTTAGGTTTCCCAAGAAGGAAGTGTTTCGCTGTTGTTATCCAGTTATTGGTTAAGGGCAACCAAATAGCATCGAAAGCAATCAAATCTGCTTGGAAAGCAACCAAATTAGCGCAAGAGCAACTAAATCATCTACGAGAGCAACCAAATCGATGGTGAGGGCGACGAATTCTTAAAATAACAAGTTTACTTGAAGTGAGACGTCAATGATTGTGACATTTTATAAATAAATATTGCTCAAGTGGACCGTATTGATTCAAGGGGGAAGCAGTATGTTGAGCATTTGTCGCAAAACGAATAGTATATTGAAGCTCCTTGGTCTCCAAAATTGTATCTGGGGGTGTTTCAGCTTATTTGGAAAGTAAGCAAAAAAACTGTGTTGCCGATACATAGCGGCAACACAGTTTTTCATTTATCTTTTGATTTTATTACTCTTTGTTAATCGTCCAAGGGCGAATGCAGCTGCACCGATTCCGATTAGTGTGTTTGTTTTCTTATTGAATACTTGTTTTACAACAAGGTTCATATTTTGAGGGCGTTCAGCTAGTCGACGCATAAAGTAGCCGTACCAGTCACTGCCAAATGGTACGTATGTGCAGAAGTTATAGCCTTCGTTTGCTAGTTGTTTCTGCATGTCTGTGCGGAAACCGTATAGCATTTGGAATTCAAATTTGTCATTTGAAATATTATTATCTTTGATAAATTGTTTAACATGGTTGATCACATTGTGATCATGTGTTGCAATCGATGTGAATTTACCGTTTAGTAGGTGCCATTCGATTAATTCTACATAGTTTTGGTCGATTTCTTCTTTTGTTTGGTATGCATATTCTGCTGGTTCTTTATAAGCACCTTTTACAATACGAAGGCGGAAGTTTTTATATTTTTGGATATCTTCTACAGCGCGGTAGAAGTACGCTTGAATCACTGTTCCAAGATTATCGTATTCTTTAGATAGTTCGTCTAAAATATCGAATGATGGTTGTAAGTGTTTATGTGATTCCATATCGATATTGATGAAAGTACCATACTTATTTGCAACAGCTGTAATTTCTCTTAAATTCTCTAATGCAAAATCATAATCTATATCTAACCCAAGTTGGGATGGTTTCAATGAAATATGCGCATCTACTTGATGTTCTTCGATTGCTTCAATAACAGCAATGATTTGTGCTTTAGCTTCTAACGCCTCTTCTTTTTCAAAAACAAATTCTCCTAAATTATCTACTGTACAGGAGATTCCAAGTGCGTTTAATTTTTTTATGCTTTCCATTGTTTCTTCAATATTTGTTCCAGCAACAACATGCTGTGCACCCATTTTTAAGCCATATTTTTTTGCTGCCCCGTTTAATGTCTGATTTTCTGACAATGCGATAAAAATATCTTTTAACATAGTGATGCTCCCATCTCTGTATAATGTTTTATTATACCACAAAAGAGAATAATGTAAGCACATACATTTAGTGATCCTGTCGATTATTTGTCGAAGAGATTCATCTAACATTTACTGCAAATATTCGGAAATTAGTCTTGCGATATATTCATAACTCAGGTACTTTAGAATTAGTGAGTAATTATGAATCTTTTAATAGAATCAATTATTCAAACAACATTCAGGAGGTAAGTTATGAAAAACAGTAAGATCAAGAAGTCAGCTGTTGCTGCAATTGTTGCCACATCATTATTTTCTGCTACAAATGTCTCATTTGCAAATAGTTCACTACAAGAGGTAGTAGACAATGCAAGAAAAGACATTAAAAAAGCTTCATATTCTTATGTAGTTCCTGCACAATCTGGGAAACTAGCTACTAGTGCTGAACTATATCCTGTATTAAATACTGCGAAAGCCAATTATCAAAAAGCAAGAATTGCAATTGTTAAATCTGATGCTAAAAACAAAGATACATTATTGAAAAATTTAGATGATTTATATTATGAAAGAGTTACAAAAGGATTAGTTCCTTATATCGATGCATATAACTATGCTGATAAATATTTAGATCCAATCATGAAAGAACTAGCTCAAGCAGAGGCAAATAAAGACTGGGCAGCTATTGAAAAAGCCTATCATAAACTATCTGTTCAACTAAAAACAAGAACTGCTATTTTATATCGTTTTACAGGAAAGGCATCTCGTGATCTATTGCTAGAGCAATATAAAAACCCGGCAAATCAAAAAAGAGATACATTAGCAGTACCGGTAACTATTTACATGAATGCTAATAAAGCAGCCGCACTTTATGCAGAAGGCAAAAAAGAAGAAGCAATGGCAATCGTCAATGCTACTTTACCTCTTGCAGATAAGCTTCCAAGTGAGTCTGCAGTTCCTGCTATTAAAGAGCTTAAAATCTATTTAGAGAAATTATATGCTTCTTACACAGATGTCGACTTCTCTTTATCTTTAATGCATGTTAATGATACACATGCCAATACGCAAAAAGCGCCACAACGTCTGACGGCTATCAAAGAAGTGAGAGCGGAAAAACCATCTGCGTTATTAATCGATGCAGGGGACGTATTTTCTGGTACTCTTTACTTCAATGAATTCAAGGGACAAGCAGATTTAGCGTTGATGAATTTGATGAATTATGACGTGATGACATTTGGTAACCATGAATTCGATTTAGGTTCTACTCCGGAAGGGCATAAAGCATTAAGTGAATTTATCCAAAAATCTAACTTCCCATTTGTAAGTTCAAATGTTGATTTTTCTAAAGATGTAAACTTAAAAGGATTGTTTAATGTAAATGTGTCTTCGGATCCAAAGGATGGACAAATTTACAGCGGTATCATTAAAGAAGTAGACGGACAAAAAATCGGTTTATTCGGACTGACGACAGCTGAAACAGCAGATATTTCTAGTCCTAAAGATGTTACATTCACGGACTATATTAAAGCAGCTCAAACAATGGTAGACGAGTTTAAAAAACAAGGGGTCAATAAAGTTGTGGCAGTAACACATATTGGATACGACGATAACCCAGATTTCGATAATGATTTACTATTAGCAGCAGCTGTTAATGGAATTGATGTAATTGTAGGAGGTCACAGCCATACTCAATTAGATAAGCCAGTAGTAGTCGATAAAGACAAAAATGGATTAGCAAAAGATCCAACAGTCATTGTTCAAGCATATCAATACAGTGATTTCTTAGGAACATTAGATGTGGACTTTGATAAAGAGGGTAAAGTAGTGGGGCATGAAGGAGCTTTAATCCCAACAAAAGATAAAAAAGAAGATCCTGAAGCAGCGGCATTATTGAAAACATATGCAGAGAAAATTAAAGAAATAGAAGGAAAAGAAATTGGCGTAGTAGCAGACACAGAGCTTACAAATCCTCGTGCAACTACAGATGTAGATAAAAGTGTACGTAAAAACGAAACTGCTCTAGGTAATATTATTACTGACGGAATGCTAGCAAAAGCGAAAAAATACAATGATAAAGTAGTGATGGCTCTTCAAAATGGTGGAGGAATCCGTGCAGAGATTAAAGCTGGACCGATTACTGTCGGGGACGTTATTACAGTACTTCCTTTTGGTAACACATTAGCAACAATGGAGCTAACAGGTAAGGAATTGAAAGAGGCATTTGAACTTAGCTTTAAATCGTATCCTAAAGAAAACGGTGGCTTTTTACACGTTTCTGGTGCAAAAGTTGAATTTGATTCTTCTAAACCAGCTGGACAACGTGTAGTATCTATTAAGTATAAAGCTGCAGACGGATCATACGTAGATATTAAAGAAAATGAAAAATATGTCGTTGCGACTAACGCTTTCACTGCTAAAGGTGGAGACAATTACGATGTATTCGCAAAAGCTTACGAAGAAGGCCGCGTAACCGATCTTGGTCTATCTGATTGGGAAAACCTTCAAGAACAACTTCAATCATTGAAAACAGTAAACAATGAAATTGAAGGACGAATTGTGGATGTAAAAAAATAATAAATATAGAGACCCATTTGCTTTTACAGTAAATGGGTCTCTTCATTTTGTAATGGTTTAGCATAAAAATTATCGGGTATGTAGAAGACAAGCGCGTATCATTATTTACGCGTAAAAAAGTAGTAAGTAAATCTAAAGTACAGAAGTGAGTGCTTACTTTCTAAAAGAAAGAGGAGGAATTTTTGTATGAAGAAAAACTACGTAAAAGTAACTGCTACAACTGCTCTGCTATCGGCCGCTATATTTGGTGGACCTTTAATAGGGAGCGCCCATTGGGAAGAAAAAGGACAAGCAAATGATTGGAAGCAATCCCATCAAAAGATGGAGAAACAGCATTGGAATAAAAATTTTCAAAAAGATGATAAACAGTGGAAAGAAAAGTACGTTAGTAAAGATAAAAACAAAAGCGAAAATTCGTCTAACACATATGAAATTGCAGATGCATATGGGAAAAATACAATACTCCCACTACTAGCATCCATTGAAACGGCAGAGGCAAATAAAGACTGGGAGGCATTAGAAGGCAATTACCATAAACTTTCTAAAGAGCTGAAAAAAGGAACCTCTCTATTTTATAAAGTAGATGGAAAAGAGAATCGAAACAAACTTATTGAGAAGTACAAAGTTCCAGCGGAAGCAAAACGTGCAGAGTTAGCATTGCCGATAAGTATTTATATGGCTGTGAATAGTTTAGAAAAATCATTCGAGAATGGCGATAAAGCCAAAGTCGAACAGAAGCTAGCAAAAGTTAAAATGTTAATGGATAAGCTGGAAAATGTAGATAATAATAGTCTACTACAAGATTTAGATGCAAAGGTAAAGGGATTAGAAAACAAACTACAGAACCAAACAGCATAGCAATCAAATTTCAAGGCTTATGATTAAATAGATGAAAAGTGGCGGGGACAATTATATGTCTCCGCCACTTTTATTAATAAACCTTTCTTCGGTATGTAAACCAAGATATGAGAATCGCTCCAATTAACAAGATTCCTAGATAACCCGTCACGGGGTAGATTGTTCCGATGAGATAGACGAATCCTAACGAGCTAGCAAAAAAGGCAAAAACACCAGAAAAGATAGTAAATGCTTTAAAGGAAGTTTTTCCTGGTTTTATAATACGTGCGGAAAATGCATACAGCATCGCCACAGCTGTGTTATAAATCATGCCAATAAGGATGATTGCCATTAAAAACCCGATAATAGGATGCATATTATTTGCGATGGTTATCATTGGCATCGATGTATTACCAATAGAATCTATTTGTGTGAGCATTGAAATATTAATGAGTAAAATAAGCAATCCTAGTCCAAGGCCACCAAACATTCCTCCCCAACCAGCCACTTTTTGATTTTTGACCGTACCAGCTATTACAGTAATCATCGATACACCAGCAGCAATATTATAGGAAACATATAAAAAAGCACCAACACCCCAATGGGAAACAGGGGGAGGTGTTCCCGCACTCACGGTTTTAAAATCTACGCTTGTGTCATAATGGATTACCGAATAGGCTGCTATGATCAATACAATTACTAATAGAAATGGAGTGATTGCACCAATTAATCCAATAACTTTTTGAACACCTAACATTACAGAAATAATCGTAATAATGGCCATTATTAAACTGCCTATTAAAGCAGATATGCCAAACTGCTCCTCAAAAACAACACCTGCTCCAGCAAACATAATCATCGTTATGCCGAACAGTAAACAAGTAATGACCATATCAATCACGAAACCTAAATATGGACCACAAATATGATAAATGACCTTCTGATGCGACGTCGTTTGCAAACGACTACCAAGTTGAGTTAAACTCATTCCAAAAAATGCGAGTAAAACAGTTGCAAGAATCGAACCTGCAATGCCTAGATAGCCATAGCTCGTAAAAAATAACAATATTTCTTGTCCTGATACAAAGCCTGCTCCAACGACAATCCCAATAAAAGCGGATCCGATTTGAAGGCTTTTTTTCATATATTGGCTCCTTTTGTTTTCTAATGGTTTGCATCTATTTTCATATCATTTAAAGTATACGCTGATGTTACATCGGCCATGAATAGAATTGTGGGAAAAGCCTCGCAAAGCCTGTTTTATTTCCCTCTATCTACTAAACTCTCGCGCATTTTCGTTTATACATAATCCAAGATACAATAATTGCAGCAATTAAAAGGAAACCTAAATAACCTGTAATAGGATACACCGTACCAACAAGATTCACAAAACCTAGGAAACTAGCGATAAAAGCAATCATACCAAATAGAATGGTAAAAGCTTTAAATGAAGGCTTTTCTGGTTTTACAACTCGTGCAGAAAATGCATAAAGCATCGCAACTGCAGTGTTATAAATCATACCTATTAAGACAATTGCCATAATAAATCCGACAATCGGATGTATTTCATTGGAGAGTGTAATCATTGGCATCGCGACATCCGCAATTTTATCCATTTGTGTTAGCATAGAAATATTAATTAGCAATATAAGTAAACCTAATCCTAGTCCACCAATAATACCTCCACGACCTGCAACTTTTTGATCTTTTACAGTACCACCAATTACTGTGATCATTGCCACACCAGCAGCAATATTATAGGAAACATATAATAGCGCGCCCATTAGCCAGTTAGAAGCAGCAGGGGACGTTTTCGCAACAGCCGCATCCATATCGATTGAATCAGGATCGAAATGAAATAAAGAATATCCCGCAATTACTACAACTATTACTAACAAGAATGGGGTAACCGCACTTATTAAACTAATCACTTTTTGAACATTTAATGTAACAGTTGCAATGGTGATTACAGTCATAAAAAGACTTCCAGCAACTGCAGGTAATCCGAATTGTTCTTCAAAAATCGCGCCAGCTCCTGAGAACATAACTACCGTTACGCCGAACAAGAAGAACGTGATGATAATATCTACAAAAGCACCTAAATACCGACCGCAAATATGATAAATTACGTCCTTATGAGAAGTCGTTTGAAGCCTACTTCCTAGTTGGGTTAAGTTCATCCCAAGAAAAGCAAAAAACATTGCAGCGAGTATAGAACCCGCCATTCCTATGTAACCGAAGCTTGAGAAGAACTGTAAAATCTCTTGCCCCGAAGCAAATCCTGCACCGACAATGATTCCGATAAAAGCGGAACCAATTTGAAAACTTTTTTTCATATCTTTCTACTCCTCGTTATTAAAATATTCAGAGAATTAAATGCGGAAAGCGCCCAATCTTTAAAAGGAATAGGGCGCTTATTCTGTTAAGCTTTAAAGTTGAATGTAGCTACTGTATAACGATCCATTGCTGCAAAATTTGGCTCGTATCCAATGCCGTAGCTTGTAGGAATCGTAATATAGCCATCTTCTGCTATTACTTCTGGTGTAATAACATCTTCCTCCCAATAGCGAGAAGATCCAGCTGTATCACCAGGTAAGATAAAGTTCGGAAGGGTTGTTAGTGCTACATTATGAGCACGTCCAATTCCTGACTCTAACATGCCACCACACCATACTGGAATATTATGTTCCATACAGTAGTCATGGATTTTTTTCGATTCTGTTAACCCGCCAACACGGCCGATTTTAATATTAATAATCTTTGTGCTGCCTAGCTCAACTGCCTTGCGAGCATCTTCCAAGGAATGAATGCTTTCGTCTAAACAGATAGGTGTTTTTAACTCTTTTTGTAATTTAGCATGGTCGATAATATCGTCGGAAGCTAAAGGTTGTTCAATCATTGTCAGATTGTATTCATCTAATCGCTTTAAAACATCGATATCATCTAATGTATAGGCCGAGTTCGCGTCAGCCATTAATGGGACATTCGGAAAGGCTTCTCGAAGTGCTTTTATTACATCTACATCAAAGCCAGGCTTTATTTTTACTTTCATCCGTTTATAGCCTTCTGCTACATATCCACGAACTAACTCGATTAAATCTTCTGTGCTTTTTTGAATACCGATACTAATACCGACTTCAATTTTTTCAGTGGTTCCACCAAGTGCTTGCGCCAAAGTCATTTGATTGCGTTTTGCATATAAGTCCCAAATAGCACCTTCCACTGTTGCTTTCGCCATATTGTTTTTGCGAAGGGGAGCGAAGAGTTCATTCACTTCATCTGGGTGAGCGAATTCTTTATCTAATACAAGTGGGATTAGAAAATCTCGGATCATATGTAAATTGGTTTCAAGTGTTTCTTCGTTATACCAAGGAGAGTGAAAGGCAGTAGATTCTCCCCAGCCTGTATTTCCGAGTTCATCTGTAACCTCTAATAGAAGGAACTCTTTATCTTGGAAGGTTCCAAAGCTTGTTGAAAAAGGGGATTTCATCTTCATTTTCATTTTGCGTATATTAATTTCTTTAATTTGCATATTAGTTCTCCTCTGTTTGTATTGGTATAGTGGATCTTTGTACAAATTGATAATAGTTCACTGGTTCATCTGTTTTACGGACGGCAACGAGTGCATAGCCTTTTGAAAATAGGGTTTGAATAACTTTTCGTATTTGTAAACGCCATTGTAGGGCAGCCTCCGGACTTATTTTTTTCATCTCTTGAAATTGCTGGGGAATAGGCACTTCATATCCTTGGTGAGTCGGGTCAAACGACTCAGGTTCCTCTAGGATAGGTAGATTTTGTTCCGACCATGCAGTTTGAAAAGGATTATCGAAAATTATATTGCTTGGCATCCATTTCTTCTCGACACGATCACTTGTAATCCACCATTCAATTTGTAAACGATCCGTTGGTAAGCCGGCGTTAATCCCGCCTGTCATTTCCCCGTAGCAATTTTCAATGTAGGTATCAACGATGCCGTATAGCTTGGAAACATTTAAATAGGCATTGCGGCTTTCTAGGGGATCGAATGTCCAGGTAATTAGCTTGTAACCCATCTCTTTTGCTACGACAAGCTGTTCTTCTTTTAGTTTTTTGCCGATGCCTTGTAGTTGGTAATCTGGATGTATACCAAGCATGTGGGAGCATAGGTATGCTTCTTTGTTTTGATAGCCAGCAAAACCATAAGAAAAGCCGACTAATTTCTCCTCATCAAATGCACCGATGATCAATCCACCATTTTTAACAGCCGTAAGTGTTTGGTGGACAGGAATTGCTTCCATGCCCCAAACTGTCTCTTCTAATTGCTGAACTAGTTGCATTTCCTCGACAGTTTTTAAAACGCGCATCGTTATTTGGTTCATATTATTTACTCCTTTGTTCGAAAAGTACCGATGATCGTACGAGCTAAAATTTCGATGCCAGTTATAATGCTCTCCTCGTTAAACCGCATTTCCGGATGATGTAATCCAGGACTTAGATCGCAGCCTAAACCAAGCATCGTCGCTTTAATGGAAGACCTTTTTAATGTATAAAAATGAAAATCTTCTCCGCCTGGTGTAACGATTGGCGGCACATAATAGGCTTTACCGATCGTGTCGATGATTGCTGTTTTCATCAGTTCCACTGCTGAATCGTCCACTTCTGCAGCCGCAATTTCTGTCTCTATATGAAAATCGATCGTTATATTATTTAGAGAGGCAACAGAACTAATCGCATGCTCTACTTTGCCAATTAATTCATTCATCGCGGTATTTGATTGTGCCCGGACATCGATACTAAACTCAGCATTACCAGGAATAATATTAGCAGATTCACCGCCAGCTTGGAATTTTGTAAGTTTAGCAGAATAGGACATCATCGGGTCCAGATAAATCGCTTGTATGGCTTGCACCATTTGCGCACCGACTTCAATTGCATTTACTCCTAGATGTGGTCTTGCACCATGTGCTTCCACGCCATGAATCTTTCCGCTAATTAGTTTTGCAGCACCATGTAAAATAGCTGGAGCAGCATAGCCATTTCGAATTTCTTGAATTGGACGAAGATGTACACCGTACAAATAGTCAATCTCGTCGACTAGTCCTTTATCAATATAAGAAAGAGCACCTGTACCTTTTTCCTCTGCTGGCTGAAATAATACTTTTAGCGTACCTTGTTTCGGAATACCTAATTTTTTCAGTAAAAGGAGTGTACCGACAGCCATCGTCATATGTGCATCATGTCCACATGAATGATTGGCTTTGAACTCTCCGTCCACTTCTTGCCATAAGGCATCCATATCTGTTCGAAGTCCGACACAAGGTTTCCCACTTCCAATGGTTACAACTAATCCAGTTGAATCTTCGAAAGTAGTGACTTGGAATCCTTCTCGGATAAGAAAATCTTTCAAATACTCGGTCGTTAGAAACTCTTTCCAGCTAATTTCAGGATGGGCATGAAGATGTTGAAACACTGCTTTCACAGTAGGTTTTATATCTAATAATGCTTGTTTCATATTGGATCCTTTCCTTCCTCGAATAGAAAATGACTCGGAATCGTTTCATATAGTGCTTGCCTCTTCATGAAATCCTCTTTTTGCTCCACGATTAAACCAGCAACAATGGCATTCATAAACGAAAAGAGAGGGGAGACAGCATCTAAAGTTGACTTGTTTGCTGCATAAATAGGGAACAATACATCGCTATACGCATGAATCGGCGCTAAAATCGAGTCACTTATTCCTATAATATATGACTTTTGATTGCGTATAAGCCCGGCTATTTCAATCGTTTCTTTTAAATACCGATGGAAAGAAATGATGATGACAACAGAATGCTCGTCCATTTTCATAATGGTGCGGATTACATCCTCCGTATCAGGCCGTATAAAATGGACATTTTCTTTTACTAAACCTAAAGAAAAGGAAAGCCAGTTAGCAGCCGAATAAGAAGAACGAAGTCCGAGTACATAGACAGATTTCGCTTTAGATATGCGTTGGACGGCTGTTTGATATGCGAGCTCATCTATTTGATTCATTGTAGCTAAGATGGATTCCCGATCCTGTTCCATTACTTGTTTATGGAAACTCATATCTTTAGGGATATCCATTTTAGATTGCTGATAACTCGTTAAACTACTTTCCTTAAAAAATTGCTCTCGAACTAATTTTTGCAGTTCTGTATAGCCGGAAAAACCAAGGGAATTCGAAAAACGAATAACGGTGGATTCACTTATCCCGATTTTAGAACCAAACTCTGCTGCCGAATATAATGCGATATCATTGGGATGGTCCAATACGTAATTCGCAACTTTCTTCTGACTTTTCGACATTTTTATAAAATGTTCACGTATCAAATCTCGTAATAACAAAGCTCAAACTCCTTTTTGAAGGAAATTCATCATTATTGAAGAAAATTGAAGTATTAACTTCATTTTAATATTGTTTAATTTATCACAATATTCAGCTGAATGCAATATATTAATTTCTAAAAATTAAAAAATCCCCACTCGAGTGGGGACTAGCATGATAGATTATTAGGATTCGTTAGTTGTATCTGTAGTTTCTTCTTTTTCTTCGAAGTTATAGACGGGACCGCCTTCCCCAATCATATTCAGAGAAGCAATGACATCCCAATTTTTTCGCATAGCCATTTCCTCTGGATCAACTGGATTTGAATACATGATACTCTCCTCCTTATCATACTTTACTAGCTAGTATATTAATAAAGGTAGATAATATATGATGAAAAGCATTCTATTATGCACAAATTTGTTGCAATTAAGTCGGTTAGCTAAATCCAATGTACTAAGTAGAAATAAATAAAAATTAATTTCAGCCATATGAAAACGCTTTAAATACATTTTTGACTTACTGTTTTACCTCCTAAATGTATTGTGTTAATTTATGTTTAATTCTGTCAATTGAAATAACTTAAAAGTATATTACAATAAAAATAAATGAAAGGAGATGAAAAAAACTGTCAGCCGAACATTTTGTAAATGTTATGAATCACAGTATCCAAAGAGTTGAGAAATCAGTAGAACAAATGGAGCGTCATACCACCATTACAAAAACAGAACAACTTCAACTTATGCAAGCAGTATTGGAATTGGCAGATAGAATTAAGTTAATTGAAACCCATGTCAAAACGATCAATAAATAGGACTTTCATATAAGCAGATGTAGAAAAGCTTGTCATTTTCTACATCTGCCTTTTTATTATTAGGAAATCCTACATTGAATAAATAGCTTCAGGAAATGCTTTTCTATCGCTATTTAAACAGCTCTTTTAGAATTTTTTTGGTTATTAGTCCTGAATTAATTGACATATGCTCGAAAATGCTGTAAATTACCCAATGGACGAACAATTTTGTTTTTCCCAAAAACAATATTCGTGTTTTGGAGTGGATAATATGGAAAACGTATTCGATTATGAAGATATTCAATTAATTCCGGCAAAATGTATCGTAAATAGCCGTTCAGAATGTGATACAACTGTAACATTAGGTGGGCATGCTTTTAAACTGCCTGTAGTACCTGCCAATATGCAAACAATTATCGACGAGAAAATTGCCAATTACTTAGCTGAAAATGGTTACTTCTATATTATGCATCGCTTTGAACCAGAAAAGCGTATCGCATTTACAAAGGATATGCAATCACGTGGATTAATCGCATCGATTAGTGTTGGTGTTAAAGAGGAAGAGTATGGGTTTGTTGAGCAATTAGCGGCCGAGAAACTTACACCGGAGTTCATTACAATTGATATTGCACATGGTCATTCTAATGCAGTAATCGCAATGATTCAACATATTAAAAAGCATTTACCAGAAAGCTTTGTTATTGCTGGAAATGTTGGAACTCCTGAAGCGGTAAGAGAATTAGAAAACGCTGGAGCTGACGCTACAAAAGTAGGGATCGGGCCAGGTAAAGTATGTATCACGAAGATTAAAACAGGATTTGGAACTGGCGGGTGGCAATTAGCTGCTCTACGTTGGTGTGCAAAAGCTGCAAGTAAACCGATTATAGCTGATGGTGGAATTCGTACACACGGTGATATCGCTAAATCTGTTCGCTTTGGTGCATCGATGGTAATGATCGGTTCATTATTTGCTGGACACGAAGAATCTCCAGGAAATACAATTGAAAAAGACGGAAAACAATTTAAAGAATATTTCGGTTCCGCTTCTGAATTTCAAAAAGGGGAAAAGAAAAACGTAGAAGGTAAAAAAATGTACGTAGAGCATAAAGGAGCGTTACAAGACACGCTTACTGAAATGGAACAAGATCTTCAATCTTCTATTTCTTATGCTGGCGGAACTAAATTAGAAGCAATTCGTAATGTAGATTATGTTATAGTAAAAAACTCCATTTTTAACGGAGATAAAGTATATTAAGTAGGGGAGCGGGATTATTTATCTCGCTCTTTTTTATTTGGGGAAGTATTTTTATTGATTGAATGTTACAATAATATAGTCGTCCATGAGGGATGAATACAAGGATAAAAAAGAGGAGTGTATCAAATGGCTATAGATGTTTATCTTAATTTTAATGGGAATTGTCGCGAGGCTGCGGAGTTTTATGCAGAAGTTTTTAAAACAGAAAAACCACAAATTATGACTTTCGGTGAGGCACCTCAACATCCAGATTACCAGTTACCAGAGGAAGCAAAAGATTTAGTCATGCATACTCGTTTAAATATTAATGGCAGCAATGTCATGTTTTCTGATACATTTCCAGGCTCTCCTTTTATCTTAGGAAACAATATAAGCTTAGCATTTGTTAGCAAAAATGAAGAGGAAATCCGCTCTGCTTTTGACGCACTTAAAGCTAATGGCACCGTAACGATGGAGTTACAAGAAACATTTTGGAGTAAATGCTACGGAGCGCTAAAGGACAAGTTCGGCATCGAATGGCAATTTAGCCACGAAGGCGAAGAATTAAAACAATAATAAAGTGAAATTAAAAAGGCTGTTCAACAAAAATGTTGGACAGCCTTTAATGTTGCGCATATGAGTTGAAACGTTGCGCAACCGCACCCGAATGTTGCGAGAACCGGGTTAAACGTTGCGAGAAAGCCTCTGAACGTTGCGAGAAGCAAAAACGTTGCGCGTCCGAGCCCGAACGTTGCGCAAAAGCCATCTAATGTTGCGAGAAACGAATCAAACGTTGCGAGAAAGCCCGCGAACATTGCGAGAATCTAAAACGTTGCGCGTCCGAGCCCGAATGTTGCGCAAAAGCCATCTAACGTTGCGAGAAACGAATCAAACGTTGCGAGAAAGCCCCCGAACATTGCGAGAAGCAAAAACGTTGCGCATCCGAGCCCGAACGTTGCGAAAAACCAAAACTCTACGCAAATGCAAGATTAATAAAATATCTTCCCAGGATTTAATATTCCCTTTGGATCCATTAATGTTTTCATGGATTTCATTAATTCAACCGCATTTCCATGCTCGGTAACTTGGTATTTCCTTTTACCTAATCCCACACCATGTTCACCTGTACAAGTGCCGCCGAGGCTAATCGCTTTGGTTGCGATTTGTTCATTTGTATATTCTGCTTTTTCTACTTCCGCTGGATCATTCGGATCGTACATGACCATTGTATGGAAATTACCGTCACCTACGTGACCGAATACACCACCAATAAGTCCGCTTTGTTCTAACAGCTCACGACCAAAGACAACCATTTCTGCTAGTTTCGAAATAGGGACACATGAATCCGAACCCGTCGATGCTTTTCCTTTTATATGTTTAAATGCATAAGCCATTTCGTGTCGTGCTTTCCATAAATCTGCTCGTTCATTTGAAGAGTTTGCACGTTTCCAGTTACTGCAACCTAATTCTTTCATAAGCTCTTCTACAACGGTAGCTTCTTCCTCTACAATGTTCGGTGCACCGGCAAATTCAAAAAACAGAGAGTGTTCTTCTGGGAATGAATAATTTCCGTATTCATTTACTTGTTTAATGCTTTCCGCATCCACTAGTTCCATGCGCAAAACTTGAATACCGCTTGCTAGAACAACTTGTGCTGCTTCTGCACACTCTCCAGGAGTTTGAAATGTACATCTTGCTGCAATAACTTTCTCAGGAATGCCATGCAATTTGACTGTAACTTTGGTGATAACACCAAGTGTTCCTTCTGATCCAGTGATTAGTCCGTTTAAATGATAACCAGAAGAAGATTTTTTCGCTTTAGTTCCAGTATGTATAACGGTACCATTTGCAAGTACAACTTCTAAATCCAGTACTTGATCACGCATCGAGCCATAGCGTACTGCGGTTGTCCCGCTCGCATTTGTTGCCACCATTCCACCGATAGATGCATCTGCACCAGGATCAATCGGGAAGAAGAGGCCATGTCTATTAACATATTCATTTAATTGTAGACGGGTTATTCCGGGTTCTACCGTAATCATTAAATCTTCCGGTGAAAATTCAATTATTTTATTCATACGGTCGAAGTTTAAGGAAATTCCTTTATTGATAGGGATGGCTTGACCTTCTAGACCAGATCCTGCTCCGAAAGGGGTTACAGGTATAACATGTTCATTTGCGAGTTGAATCACTTTCACTACATCTTCTACATTTTCAGGAAAGACAACGAAATCTGGCTCTACAAAAGGGTGAGAAGATTCGTCACGGCTATGACGGTATAGTTCTGATTCACTTCTACTTATTTTTTCTTCTCCTAGTTGTTCCAAAAACATTTCCAATTGATTATTTTCCACTACTATTCTCCTAACTTAATTATAATTTGAAATATTGCAATTATAAATGATTCAACTATACAGTATACTTAGATAAAAACAAAGCTTTTTTATTTGAAAGGAAGATAAAACAATGAGTTTACGATTAAATCCACGCGCAGAAAGTTTGAAAACGCCAGGAACTAGACAATTTTCAAATCAACTTATTCATTATCCAAATGCGATTAATTTAACAATTGGTCAGCCTGATTTCCCCACACCCAATTCAGTAAAGGAAGCGGGAGTGCGTGCAATCGAGCAAAATCTTACTGGCTACTCCCATAATGCAGGATTAATCGAACTCCGAGAAGCAGTAAATAGTTTTTTCTCCAATAAATATGGATTTTCTTATGATCCACAAAATGAAATTGTCATTACAAACGGTGCCAGTGAAGCAATCGACGCAGTTTTTCGAACCATTTTAGAAGAAGGAGACGAAGTCATTTTACCAGCACCCAATTATTCCGGTTATGTGCCCGTTATTGAATTATGCGGTGCTAAGGTTGTCTACTTAGATACCACAGAAACCAATTTTCAGCCTTCCGCAGAAAAGCTAGAAGCACTCATTACAGAAAAAACGAAAGCTGTATTTTTTAATAATCCATCTAACCCAACAGGTGTCGTTCTAACGAAAGAAACGATGGATGAGTTGGTCGCAGTAATAGCAAATAAAGAAATATACGTATTAACAGATGAAATTTATAGTGAAAACTCCTTTTCTGGTAAGCATTTATCATTTGCTTCTTATAAAGAAATAAGAGAAAAATTGTTTTATATTCATGGTTTGTCCAAGTCTCATTCTATGACAGGATGGCGTATAGGATTTTTAATGGGGCCAGCTGAAGTAATGCAACATGTCGTAAAGGTTCATGCGTTTAATACAATATGTGCTTCGCTTCCAGCACAGTATGCTGCTATTGAAGCCTTAACGAATGCTAGTCATACACCGGAAGAAATGAATGTGGAATATATAAAGAGAAGGGACTTTGTATACGGTCGACTAATCGAAATAGGATTACCTGTTGAAAAACCTAATGGTGCTTTTTATATTTTCCCTTCAATCGAAGCGTATGGTATGAACTCATTTGAATTTGCTACAAAACTATTGCAAGAAGGAGGGCTTGCCGTCGTTCCGGGAAGCGCATTTACATCTTATGGAGAGGGGTATATTCGAATTTCCTATGCGTATTCCATGGATGTACTGGTCGAAGGATTGAATCGGTTAGAGAAATTTATACAGACACTAGCTTAGTTTAATGACTGTTTGGTGGAGTAGGATTTGAGGTCTGAATGATTACTCTTACTCATATTAACCTAACAAAAGTACCTAACTATTCCTTGAAGAGGAAAAGCCTACTGAAATATGCTAATATAGGAGGATAAATGAATACAAAGCTCGCAGGAGGAAATCCAATTGACTGTTACAAAACAAGCCTTCTCATTAAACTTTTCTTTATTATCGAAGTTTATTAATGAAGAGGAAAAGAATAAATATACAAATATAATTAGTCTAATACATGAAGAAATGCATGCATCCACAAGTAAAGACCGTAATGCATTAGGGTGGATAGAACTAGCTACAAAACAAAATAAAGAAGAGATAGAGCAAATACTTGCTGTTGCAAATGAGATAAGAAGCAAATCTGCTGTCCTCATCGTTATTGGAATTGGTGGTTCCTATTTGGGTGCCAAAGCTGTTCAAGATGCGTTAACTCCTTATTTTTCGAAGAAATCAGGGGAAACAGAAGTAATTTACGCAGGGCAGAATATGAGTGGGGCTTATATTAATCAATTGCTTCAATATGTAGATGACAGAGAAGTGTATGTAAATGTTATTTCCAAATCAGGAACGACGCTTGAACCTGCAATTTCATTCCGTGTGATTAAGTCCTATATGGAAAAACGCTATGGCGAGGAAATGAAAAATAGAATTATCTTAACAACTGATCCCGAGAACGGCTTATTAAGAAAGCTTGCATTGGATGCGGGATATAGAAATTTTGAAGTTCCAGCAGATGTAGGTGGACGCTTTTCCGTTTTAACTCCAGTCGGATTATTTCCGCTAGCTGTAGGTGGCATTGATATTCAAGCGTTATTAGATGGTGCCAAGCAAGCAACAAATGATTTAATGTTTTCCAATTACAAAGAAAACGAAGCCTATGAATATGCCTTATCTAGATATTTGCTCGAGAAAAAAGGATATATTATCGAAATAATGGCTTCCTTTGAGCCTTCTTTACGTAATGTATTTGAATGGTGGAAGCAATTATTTGGAGAAAGTGAAGGCAAAGACGAAAAAGGAATTTTCCCTGTTTCTGTTACATATACAACGGATTTACATTCTATAGGTCAGTATATTCAAGCAGGAAAACGCCAAATATTTGAAACGATTTTACATGTGCGCAATCAACAAGAGGATTGTACGATTCAGTCTGTAGAAAATAACTTCGATCAGTTAAATTTCCTGGAGGATAAAACATTCCATGATATTAACACCATCGCGAAAAATAGTTCGATTTTGGCGCATTATGATGGTGGAGTGCCTGTTATCCAAGTGGAGATTGATAAACTGGACGAATATCATTTAGGTTATTTACTATATTTCTTTGAAAAAGCATGTGCCATGAGTGCTTATTTGTCGGGAGTAAATCCATTCGACCAACCAGGTGTAGAGTCGTATAAAAATAATATTTTTGCGCTACTGAACAAGCCAGGGTATGAGACATTGAAGGATGAATTGGAAGAAAGATTATCTGAGATTTTTGATTGATCAAATTAAAAAGTCAGTGCAACGGAGGAATTCCTCGTTGCACTGACTTTTTTATGTGGAAAATTTGTAGATCGAGAAGAAAAAACAGTCATTTTTCATAGATTTTAGATTTAGTTGGAAAAATGAGCTTGTTAGTTGGAATTTTGGATGGTTTAGTTGGAATTTTTCATGATTTAGTTGTAAAAAAACGCAATTTAGTTGTAAAATCCAATATTAGGAAATCTCCACTACTAGTTATTCCCTCAAACAAAAGAGTGTTGGAAGTGACAAAGCCACTTCCAACACTCTATAAAAGCCCAAACTATTGTTCCTCTTTAACCCCATTAACTTGCAAATTATATCTAATCACGTCTCTAAAGAATGTATGAAGCATTCCTTGGAATAGGTGAAGTGCATCGAATGAGTAGAGACGATACGGATCTTCTTGTCCGTATCCGCGGATGCTGATACCTTCTCTTAAATGATGCAGATTGTCTAAATGTCCAATCCACAGGCGATCTAGAGTCTCTGTGTAGTATGATTGAATATTTCTCCAATCTTCGCTATCACTACTTGTCATATTGACAATCTCGAAAGCTTTCTCATAAACAGCCTCTAGCGCATTCTTCAATTGTCCTTTATTTTCAGGATCTAAAGAAGTAAATGAATCATTCTCATACGATGTTAGCATCGAAATGATTTTAATTTCATCCATTATTTCATTTAAAATACTAGATTCATGTACATCGTTTTCTGCAAGCTCATCGATTAAGTTATTTAATCGTTCATGCATGGCATCAATGATAAGCATTTGCATATTTTCTACTTTTAACGCTTTTTCACGGTAATTATACATAACGCGTTGTTGATCGTTATTGATATCATCTAATTTCAATAAATGAGAGCGACTCGAGAAATGCATACCTTCGATTACATTTTGGACGTTGTAGACGAATTTTATTGGATTAGATGAAATAACTAAGCCAGACCCATCTGTTTTCAACTTGTTTTTGTATTTAGCGAATTCTTCTTCATCGTAATAGTTGAAGAGCTCGTCCTCTAACGAAATGATAAATTGAGAGCTTCCTGGATCTCCTTGACGGCCACCACGACCTCGAAGCTGCATGTCGATTCGAGCACTACTATGAAGCTCCGTACCGATGATATGAAGACCGCCAAGTTCTGCAACGCCTTCGCCTAGATTGATGTCGGTTCCTCGCCCAGCCATATTCGTAGCGAGCATGATTTTATTCATTTGCCCCGCTTGTGAGATTAGCTCTGCTTCATCTTCTACTGTTTTTGCATTCAGTATAGAATGCTCGATTGAACGCTCTTTTAAATAGGAAGAAAGTTTTTCGGATTGTTCGATAGAAGTCGTTCCGATTAAAACGGGACGCCCCGTCTCATGGTACTTTTGCGTTTCTTCCACAATTTTTTTCATCTTATCTTCATACGTTAAATAGACAAGCGTCTCCATATCAATACGTTTGTTTGGTTTATTTGTCGGTATTTCCGTTACACGTAAGTTGTATGTTTCCCAAAACTCATCACGAGAAGGGACGGCACTACCTGTCATTCCAGATACATGCTTGTACAGTCTGAAATAATGTTGAATCATAATGGAAGCCTGTGTGTTATTTTCTTCTTTAATGGATACTTTTTCTTTCGCTTCGATCGCTTGATGAAGCCCGTCGCTAAATGTACGACCTTCCATAATACGTCCAGTATATGGATCCACAATCATAACCTTGTCGTCTTTTACGATATAGTCCACATCTTTACGCATAACTACTTTTGCGCGAAGTGTTTGCATTGCAATATGCATAAACTCACGATGTTCTCGGTCGTATACATTCTCAATGCCAAATGCTTCTTCTAGTCGATCTGCACCATTATCCAATAAGACGATTTGTTTTGTCTCTGGGTAATAATTGTAATCTTCTTCATCTTTGAATGAGCTAATAACTAGCTGCATTATTGGGAATAGATTCAAGCTTGCATTGGACTTTCCTGCAATGATTAAAGGAGTTCTCGCTTCATCGATCAATATACTATCTACTTCATCGATTAACGCATAAAACAGTGGTCGTTGGACAAGCTGATCTTCGCTTTGTACCATATGGTCTCTTAAATAATCGAAACCAAATTCCGTGCCCGTACCATAAGTAATGTCACAGTTATAGGCAGCTTGTTTTTCGTCACTTTCTATTCCAGAAATATTTAATCCAACTGTTAAGCCTAAAAACTCAAATAATGGCTTCATCTCTTCAAAATCTCGACTTGCCAAATATTCATTTGCTGTAATAATATGCGTTCCTTTACCGTGTAGTGCCATTACATACGCAGGTAGTGTTGCAACTAAAGTTTTACCTTCCCCGGTTTGCATTTGAGCAATTTGAGATTGCGTTAATACTGCACCGCCCATTAACTGTGTATCATAATGTCGTTTTCCTAACACACGTTTTGAAGCTTCGCGAACGACCGCAAAAGCTTCCAACATAATTTCTTCTGGAGTTGCTCCATTATTTAATTGGTCACGAAAACTAGTTGTATATGATTGAAGCTCTAAATCTGTTTTATTTGTAAATGAATCTTCCAAAGCATTAATCTTAGATACTATTTTTTTGAGTTGCTTTAACTCTATGACTTCACCAGAAATCATTTTCTTAATAGAATGTAACATGTTCATTCTCCCTACTTTTAAATTCCATTGCCTATTATATCATGAAACAAAGTTGCAAGCATTTTCAAACTGTACTTAATTCGACAGGGGACAAATCATACCTAGATTTGGAGGAAACTCAGTCTTTCATAAGTTGCTCAGTTTATTGTTGTCGAATGAATATCACACTCTTATGAACACTTTTTCACTTAATTTGGATACTAATTCGACAAGGAAATTGAGATATAATATTTCAATTATATTACAACTATAAGTTTTAAATGTTACCAAATGATGTTAATGTTAAACTATACATGAAAGGGGTTTTAATATGAAGAAAATTTATATTCCAGTGATGGCTGCTATGTTAGCTACACCCTTAAATAGTGTGGCAAATGCAGAAGAATTACCCAAAACAGAAACAACTGTAGAAGAGGTAAAAGTAGAGCCTGTAGGGACTGGGGAAGAAGTAATTGAAGTCGAAGGTAGTGCAGAAGAATGGTTAGAGGATGCAATTGAACAAGAGCCAGAGGAAGAAGTTATTCAGGAAGGTTATGAAAACTTAGGGCCGATGATTTTCAAATCATCTGCTATTTCATCTAAAATTGCTGCAAATGACAAAGGCGAATATTTCATTTATTACATCATGCATGGAGCTCCAGCTGCGTTAGTTGTGGTAGATTATCAAACTAAGGAAACGATACATACATTTACGTTAGAAGATTCAAAAAGCGCTTGGGGACTTGACGTAGATGAAAATGGAAAGCTTTGGGTTGGTGGATCTGTTTCAAGTGTGCTTTATAGCTATGATCCAAATACGGAAGTGTTTGAAAACCACGGAGCAATTTTTTCGAATAAGAGTGATACATCTATCCAAGATTTAATCGTCTCTGGCAATAAAGTATATGCTGGTTCAGCATACGGTGGCTCTCTTGTAGCATTTGACACAGAAACGAAACAAATTGAAGAGTACGGTCAAATTCGTAAAAGAAAAGATTTTGTGAAAGCAATCGTTGCCGATGAGGAACGAGATGAAATTTACGTATCGATTGGTTCTAATATGGATTTATTGGTGAAAAAACCTGGTACAAAAAATTTCACATCCTTTTTACCAGCAAAATATATGTCTGAAAAATATGCACAAGATTTAGTATTAACGGACGATTATGTCGTTGCAAGATTATACCCATCTAATGTGGCAGTAGTTTTCGATAGAAAAACATTGAAAATCGTAGACGAGTTTGAACTAAATTCTAAAACTGTCTCTACACTATCACCAGATGGCAAATCGTTATACTATACAAAAGCACAACAACTGATCCGTTATGACTTCGATACAAAAGCGCATACGGAGCTTGGATTATATTTACCAAAAGGGACAGAAGCAATTAATCTGGACTTTATCGTAAAAGGTGAGAAAAAAGCAGAAGATAAGCAGGTAGACTTTGAGGCACTATTTGAACAAGCGTTCCGTGAAAAAGCTTTGAAAGAATCACAAGGAACTTCTGCAGTGGAAACACCAACAACTGAGGATACAGTTATTGAAGAACCGATCGTAGAAGAACCAACAGAATTTCTACTATCCGGAATGGTTGATAATTTAGGCCAATTATTCGAATACAATCCACAAACGGGAGAAATTCAATACCATCAATTTGAATTACCGGAACAACCAGTAGAGCTTTATACACTAGCTTCAAGCGAAGATGGGAAGAAAATATTTGCTAATGGATATATGTCCGGTGGTCTTGGTGTGTATGACGTTGCAACTGGTAACAAAGAATTGTATCGAAATATTAGTCAAATAGAGTCTATGTATCATATAAACAATAAACTCTATATCGGTGCGTATCCACTTGCTAGATTACTTGTGTATGATCGCGCACTTCCATGGGATAATGGAAATCCGAAAGAAGTTATTCGTATGAACGAATATGGACAAGAAAGATCGACTGCAGTTACTCCTTACAATAACGGAAAAGAAATTGTATTAGGGACATTACCAGATGCTAGTGTAGGCGGCGGAGCTCTTGCCTTCTACAATACAGAAAACGAAAAGATGGAAATATACGAAAACTATATTTACAACCAAAGTATCGTGTCACTAGTTAGTAGAGGAACACAAGTTTTTGGTGGAACATCGATCCATGCGAACCAACAAGTAAACCCAAGGGGAGCTAGATTATTCTACTTTAATAGAAGTAACCCGGAAGACAAAAAATATATTCATCTACCATTTGATTCCAGTATGATTACTAGTTTAATAGTAGATAAAGATAATAATGTTTGGGGAATGGCCGATGGAACGCTATTTGTCTATAAAGATGAGTGGACAGACGTTCGTTCAGTTGAATTACTAGAGTTAATCTCCGGAAGATTCCGTAATGCACAAATCGTAGAAGGGCCAGATGGCTATATTTACGGAAGTGTGGAAGGAAAACTATTTAGAGTAACAAAAGATACGCTAAAAGTAGAGTGGTTGAAGGATAAAGGGGTTTATGGACTCGTAAAAGATGTCAATGGAAACCTTTATTATTACGATGGAAGTAATTTATGGAAATATACAATTGAACAAAATAGAGAGCAACAACAAAAAGAGCAAAAGTAATTGCTCAAGGAAATGAAGGAGAATTTATCTAAATGAAACAAAAATTGCTATACTTTTTTATCGTTTTTGCAATTGTCACGGGCGCTCTATTCCAACCAAATCAAGCACAAGCAGCAACGAAAGTTTATTGGGATGGCATATTAATGGTTCCTGGTCAAGTTGGGAAAATTAAAGTAATCAAACCAATCAACTTATGGAAGCGTACAGATGCAGGTTTAGTATACGAACGAGTATTGAAACCAGGTGAACAATACCGTGTATATCGCTATGATAATTTATACGGCGGTCAATATGGTCTTGGTGGAGGCATGTACATTACGAAAATGGCAGGGTACGTCGAGTATAAGACGCCTTCCAAAGCAAAACTAAAAGAATTAGCAAATGCAGAAGGAACAACTGCACCTAGTGGAAATAATTCTTCTCAGTTATTTCCTACTGAAGCTACACCTGCTTTAACTGGTGGTAAAGTATTGAGTCAGAAAGTTACACAGCTTGCTCCTGGTATTCGTAAAAAATACTTTGATATCGATGGAGCAATTGGGGCTCAAAATGTATTTGTAATCGAATATGATGGTAAAACTTCTAATGTCGGATTAAAAACAGAGCTTGCAAAAGATCAATTAGTTGGATTAGAAACAACATCTTCTCAAGCAAATAGCGTGGAACAAAATGATTCATATCATGTAGTTGCTGGGGTAAATGCAGATTACTTCGATAAACAAGGACAACCTATCGATTTAATGATGATGGACGGATCTATTGTTTCTACATCACAAACGCCGCTTAATGAATTGGCAGTGTTAGGTGTAAAAGCCGATGGTAAAGCTATTATTGGGGCACCTCAAGTAGCGATGAATGTTACCGTAAATGGGCAAGAGTCTTATGCAATTGATTCTGTCAATCGTAAACGATCAGCAAACCATTTGGTAATCTATACAAGAGATTTCAATGCAACAACAGGAACGAATGAACTCGGTACAGAGGTTCGAGTGAAAATAGATTCAGGAAAACTTAACGGCTCCGAAACACTAGTCGGAACTGTTTTAGAAAATGTGACGGGTGTTGGAAACGCGAAGTTAAACAAGGGAGAAATTGTTTTATCTGGACATAACTTTGCAAGTGAGTTTCTAAAAAAAGTTCAAGTAGGAGATCAAATTGCAATCTCTACAAAATTTACCCCTGCTGAATGGAATGATGTAAGAGAATCAGTAAGCGGACGTTATCATTTAGTGAAAAATGGTACATTACAAACGATTAAAGTAGCTGGTGTTGCACCTCGAACAGCAGTAGGTATTAAAAAAGATGGTAGTATCTTTACAACAGTAATTGATGGAAGATCAACGGATAGTAAAGGACTAACATTGCAAAATACGGCTAAACTAATGAAAGATTTAGGGGCAGTGTACGCAATGACATTTGATGGTGGAGGTTCTTCTACAGTAGTTACGAGAGAACTAGGCGATAGCAAAGTAACTGTTCAAAATAAGCCTTCCGATGGAAATGAGCGTTCAGTATCCAATTCTTTATTATTCATTAGTCAATATAAAACAGGTGCACTTGCAACGATCATACCAAAGTCAACTGTATTAGAAGTATTTGAAGGGGAAACTTATACGGATTTGTCTGTTCCAATAAAAGGAATCGATCAGTATATGAATCCCGTAGCTATATCTGGAAATGGTAAAGTGACTTCTTCTATTTTAACAAATACAAATGGCAAGCAAGTAGTCAATGCGAAACCAGGTACGTATGCTGGTGTCGTAACTTATGATGGGAAAACAGCGAATATCCAGCTAAAAGTATCAAATGGTTCTCCTACTATATTAGAATCATTTAATAAAGGTATCTTAAACTATGAGGCTACTAGTGATCGAGCAAAATCTGTAGCCGTTCAATCTGTTACGAATGACCGTGATGGTTCAAAAGCTATTAAACTAGTTTATGATTTCACAGGCACAACAGGTACTTCAGGGGCATATGTAAGTGCTAAAACGAAGTTAACGATTAGTACTCCTGCTAAGAAAATCGGTATGTGGGTAAAAGGTGATGGCAAAGGAAACTGGCTGAGAACACAACTCATCGATGCATCTGGTAAATCAGTTCAACTCGATTTAGATAAAAATGTGAACTGGACAGATTGGAGATTCGTTACTGCGGAAGTCCCGGCAGGTCTAACTTATCCACTTAAAATGGATTTACCTGTACGCTATATGCAAACAGAGGATGCAAATAAATCGAATGGTGAAATAATCATAGACGATATCCAAGCGATTTATAAAAATTGACCTAACTCACTAGTGCGACAAAAAACCTACTGTATGAGGTTAAAAAGTATTAGAAGTTGCGAACCTTTTTGATGTGTGATAACGTAATCAGTATGGATTTTTGCTAACTGTGGAGGGAAGTACATGTATTCGGAAGAAAAAAATAATGAAAATGCTTCACCTAATTCATCAATGGAAGAAAATGCGCCAAAAGTAATAGGTTTTTATAAACGCCAAGCATGGGCTGTAAAAGTATTCGATAAAATTGATCAAGATCATATCGTCGAAGATGGTGAACATGTAGTACTAGCTTCTTCTGTTATCCAATCAAGTAATGATTTGTTTTTCCCGGCTTTTATTCGCATCAATACGAAAGAGAACGGAAAAGTTGCAGGAGCATACTTGATTATAGAAGAAGACGATAGTTTTCAGCTATTACCATTAGAAAGAGCGTTAGAAGAATTACAAATGAACGACTTGGTTCCTTTTAAATATCGTACGCTTGAAAAAATCGAGGGCGATGAGTATCAAACTAATTGGCCAGAGTTTTCATAAGTAGTTATTAAGCTACGCATCAAAAGACTGATTTTTGCCTATAATAAGGCGAAAAGTCAGTCTTTTTTTTCTTTATAATATACTTGGTTACAAATCTATTTTTATAGTATAATGAGTAATCGAAGAAACTTTCATGCTGCTAATTCGTCTACTGTGAAGAGAAACTTAATAGTCAATGAAAATATAAAAAAAACAAGGATGATATTTTTGGACATAAAATTACTTCTTGCTTTTATCATTTCTATGGTAACGGCAATAGCTGTTACGCCACTTGTTATAAAACTTGCTCATAAGATCGGAGCTGTAGATAAACCGAATAAACGAAAAGTGCATCTGAATGTGATGCCACGGCTTGGTGGTCTTGCAATTTTTATTGCTGTGACAGTTGGTTACTTTGTTGCTGGATTATATGAAGCTAAAATTACCGGAATAATGGTTGGTGCATTGATCATCATTGTTTTGGGAATCATAGATGACAAATATGAAATATCCGCGAAAATTAAGCTTTTAGGTCAGATTTTAGCTGCATGTGCAGTAATGGGAAGCGGCTTAACAGTGGAAGTATTAAATATTCCTTTCATCGGAGTATTTGATCTTGGGATATTCTCATACGTTGTGACATTGTTTTGGATTTTAGCAATTACAAATGCGATTAACTTAATTGATGGACTGGACGGATTATCCGCTGGTATATCATCTATCGTATTTGCAAGTATTGCATTTTTAGCATTTTCTGCTGACAAAATGTTAATACTGACTCTATCGTTAATATTACTTGGTAGTACGCTTGGATTTCTATTTCATAATTTTTACCCTGCGAAAATTTTTATGGGTGATACAGGATCCATGTTTTTAGGTTATTCGATCGCTATTTTATCATTATTAGGTTTGTTTAAAAGTGTTACGCTATTTAGCTTTGTCGTACCGGTTATGATATTAGGTGTACCGATATTCGATACATCGTTTGCGATTATACGCAGAGTTGTCAATAGGAAACCAATATCCGTTGCCGATAAATCTCATTTACATCACCGCTTGTTAGCATTAGGATTATCGCATCGAGATACTGTGTTAGTTATATATGGATTTGGTTTAATATTTAGTATTGCAGCAATTACATTTGAAACACTTACGTTAAGATGGGCTATTTTCATCCTAGTTTTCATATTAATCGCATTTGAAATTGTTGCAGAAAAAATAGGTCTCGTAAATGATGACTATCGACCAATATTATCCGTATTTCGTAAAGTTGTTGGGTATAAGCGCAATTAGCGCTTTACATATTAAAATTCATTGATAGGTTGGTGTAAACGAAATGAAAGTACCAATGTTAGATTTATCTGAGCAGTACGCATCTTTAAAAAGTGAAGTATTAGAAGCCTTAGATGGCGTTATGAGTAGCTCGCAATTTATCCTAGGGGATAATGTTAAAAAAATAGAGGCAGATCTTGCCAAGTATAGTCATGTTGCCCACGGTATTGGCTGTGGAAATGGGAGTGACGCAATTCACATAGCACTACAAGCAGCAGGAATCGGTGCTGGAGATGAAGTTATCACAACACCATTTACGTTTTTTGCTACAGGTGGAGCAATCGTAAGAGCTGGAGCTAAGCCTGTATATGCAGACATAGATCCAATTTCATTCAACCTAGATCCAGAAGAAATCGAAAAACATATCACAGAAAGAACAAAAGCAATTATTCCTGTACATCTATATGGACAAATGGCTGATATGGTTCGCATTCGTGAAATCGCGGATAAGCATAATTTAGTCGTTATAGAAGATGCTGCGCAAGCAATTGGTGCAAAACAAGGGGAATATACAGTTGGTGAACTAGGAGACGCTGCGACATATAGCTTCTTCCCAACGAAAAACCTTGGTGCGTATGGTGACGGTGGAATGGTCGTAACGAACAATGACGATATTGCAGAAAAAAGTCGTGTTATTCGTGTACACGGAAGTAAGCCAAAGTATTACCATAGCGTACTTGGATATAACAGCCGTTTAGATGAGTTACAAGCTGCTGTACTAAATGTGAAATTCCCTCATTTAGATACATGGAGCGAACAACGTAAAACACATGCAGATTACTATACGGCTTTATTAAACGAAAAAGTGGCTGACCATGTAAAAACACCTGTTGTTGTTGAAGGTTTCCACCATGTATTCCATCAATATACGATCTTGATAGAACGTCGTGATGAATTACAAGCGTACCTAAAAGAGAACGGTGTATCTACAATGATTTACTACCCACTACCATTGCATCTACAACCTGTTTTTGAAAGCTTAGGGTATAAAGAAGGCGATTTCCCTAAAGCGGAAAAAGCTGCAAAACAAGCACTTTCTTTACCAATGTTCCCAGAGCTAAAAGAAGAACAACAACAATACGTTGTAGAGAAAATTGCGGAATTTTTTGCTGGAAAATAATGTGATGCTCAATAGTAGAGGGAGACGTAATTGTTACGTTTCCCTCTTACTGCCTGTTAGGAGCTAATTAACTTCATTCAGTACCTGTTTACAACGTAATTGTAAGGAAAACAAACGGAAAGTAACCATTCGATTCAGTAAGGGACAAAGCCCCCTGCTGAATAAAGATAAAGCCTCCGGCGGATGCCACAGATTTTTTAGCGGAATTTATCGAACAAGTCGATAAAAATCTGGGCGCAATGTTTCCTGCGACGAGCTTGCGCAGGAGCAAATTCGGCAAGGCGAATTTGATAGGAGAAGTGTAATGACGGAAAATAAAACATATCGATTATATGATTCATTGGAGTTTTTCTGGAGGAAAAAGATTTGGTTTATCATTATCCCTGTAATTGTTGCCTTACTTGGATATGTAGGATCCATGTTCATCCCTAAGGACGGAGAATATGTTGGGAGAAGTACTGTATTTACTGGATCGGTAGCGCTGGATGCTTTAACAAATCCCGACCATATTATGACGAATTATGGTCAACATTTTACTGGGAAAGCAGAAGTGTTTGTCCCTACTAGAAAGTATATTAAAGCAGAGGTTTATGGGGATAATAAAGAGCAAGTATCAAAAGAGCTTGCACTATTCGATGAGCAACTGATGGAAAGTTTAATGGCGCAAAACGATAAAGTAATTGATGGAACACAAAGATATGCTTTAGCGCAATCGGCGCGGATTAAAACATTACAACAAGGTATCGAATCGTATAAACAAGCTTTAGCAGATACGGATAACTTAACAGTAATAAACAACTATACTACTTTGCTTAGCCAAGCAGAGATGGATCTAACAAATGCAATGGCAACTGAACAGCGTGTACGTAATGATATTATCTCGTATGAAAAACCTTCAGTTGCTAAAGCAGCATATGTAGTGAAAACGAAATCCTATGGACTGGAAGCGGCAGTAGCTGGACTTATCTTAGGAATTTTATTTACAATCCTTATTTTATCTTTATGGAAATACATCTTAGAAGCAAGAGGGAGTAAAAGAGCATGATTCAATTTGCAATTGTAGGTATGGGTTTCATCGCAGATAAGCATATAGCTGCCATTCGCAATACAGAAGGCGCTAATCTATTTGCCATTTGTGATACAAACCCAGAACGACTAGTAATAGATGATGAAAACGTGTTAAAGTATACAGATTTAGAACAAATGCTAACAGATAATCCACAAATTGATGTAGTAAATATTTGTGTACCATCTGGCTTGCATGCAAACTTAACAAAAATTGTAGCAAAGCATAAGAGACATATTATTACAGAAAAACCAATGGCACTGAACTCTGCTGATGCGAAAGAAATGATGGAAGTAGCTGAAGAACAAGGTATTAAGCTTGCAATCGTTCATCCAAACCGCTATCGTCCAGCTATTATGGAAGTACGTGAACTGATGGATGCAGGAAAGTTCGGTAAGCTAAGTCATGCGAATGCAACTGTTCGTTGGAATAGAGGGCAAGAATACTACGACCAAGCACCATGGAGAGGCACGAAAAAGTTTGATGGTGGCGTATTGATGAACCAAGCAATACATAATTTAGACTTACTGCTTTGGTTTATGGGACCAGTAAAATCAGTACAAGGAATGGTAGCTACAAGATTCCGTAATATCGAAACAGAAGACGTTGCAACTGCACTAATTGAATTTGAAAGTGGAGCACTTGGAGTTGTAGAAGCTGCGACTACCGTTTATCCACAAAACCTAGAAGAGTCTTTGTCTATTTTTGGCGAAACAGCTAGTGTGAAAGTTAGCGGTAAAAATGCATTATTCATCGAAACATGGGATGTAGAAGGCTATGCGGAAGATGAAGTAGAAGCATTAAAAGCGAAAATACAAAATGAGCCTTGGGGTAAAAAAGGACATGACTGTATTATTGAAGATATGGTAGCAGCGATTAACGAAAACCGTGAACCAGCTGTTAGCGGATCAGATGGCTATAACCCAGTACGTTTAATCGAAGCAATTATCGAATCATCCGAAACAGGAAAACGAATTATATTCTCGTAATTATAAAGGAGAGACAAAAATGTCTACACACTATGAAGAATTATTAGCAAAAATTGAAAACCACACAGCCGTAATCGGAGTGGTTGGATTAGGATATGTTGGTTTACCACTTGCAGTTGAAAAAGCGAAAGCTGGATACAATGTTATTGGTTTCGATGTACAAGAATCAAAAGTAGAGCAAGTAAACAAAGGTATTAACTATATCGGCGACGTAGTAGATAATGACTTAAAAGATATGGTAGACTCTGGTCATTTACGAGCATCTTCTGACTACGGTTCCATCAGTTCAGTGGACGCAGTTGCAATTTGCGTTCCTACACCACTTGATATTTATCAACAACCAGATACTTCTTATGTAGAAAGCTCTGTAAATGAAATTGCAAACTACGCAAAACCGGGAACTTTAGTCGTACTTGAATCGACAACTTATCCAGGTACAACAGAAGAAATTATCCGTAAAGCATTAGAAGATAAAGGATTTACGGTTGGAGAAGATATTTTCATCGCTTACTCTCCAGAACGTATCGATCCAGGTAATAAAAGCTTCAACACAAAAAACACACCAAAAGTAGTTGGTGGTATTACAGAAAAATGTACAAATGTGGCAGCGGCACTATATAGTAGCGTGCTAGATGGCGATGTGCATAAAGTTTCAAGTCCTGCAATTGCAGAAATGGAAAAAATCTTTGAAAACACATTCCGTCATATCAATATCGCACTTGCAAATGAAATGGCTGTTCTTTGTGAAAAAATGGGCATCGACGTTTGGGAAGTAATTGATGCAGCGAAAACAAAACCATACGGCTTTATGGCATTCTATCCAGGTCCTGGTCTTGGCGGTCACTGTATTCCAATCGATCCATTCTACTTAACATGGAAAGCTAGAGAATATAACTACCATACAAAATTAATCGAATTAGCTGGTGAAATTAATAACGCAATGCCTGACTATGTTATTAACCGTGCAATGCAAATTTTAAATGATGACGGGAAAGCACTTCGTAACGCTAAAGTTCTTTTACTAGGCGTAGCTTATAAAAAAGATATCGATGATATGCGTGAATCTCCATCATTGAAATTAATCGAACTTTTAATGCAACAAGGTGCAGATTTCAAATCAGTTGATCCGCATGTAGATAAATTCAGAGTGAATGGTGAAACATTAGAAACTACTGAATTAACAGATGAACTATTGGAACAGGCAGATATCGTTATTTTAGCGACAGACCATACTGCATTTGACTATGCGAATATCGCTCAAAAATCAAAAGTAATTTTTGATACGCGTAATGCATTCAAAGGTATTGAAATGCCAAATCGTTATATCAAACTGTAAGGGGCTGTAAATATGAACTTTATACATGAAACTGCTGAACTAGGCGAAAATACAACAGTTGGTCATTTCTCTGTAATAGAAGAAGGAGCAAAAATTGGTGCCAATGTTCGCATTGGTAATCGAGTAACGATCCATGCTAACTCTATTATTGGAGATGGCACGACAATTGATGATGGAGCGGTAGTTGGGAAACAACCTAAACCAGCAAAAACTAGTACGATGCAAATTACAAAAGAAATTCCACCACTTCAGCTTGGTAAAGAATGTACCATTGGCGCAAATACAATTGTGTACCGCGGAGCAGTTGTCGGCGAAAGTACATTAATTGCTGACTTAGCGACTGTACGTGAAGATGTAAAAGTTGGATCTTTCGTTATTATCGGTCGCAATGTTACAGTAGAAAACTTTGTAACTATTGGTGACCGTACGAAAATTCAATCGAATTCTTATATTACAGCACACTCTACTTTAGAAGATCATGTGTTCATCGCACCTTGTGTGACGACAACAAATGATAATTTCATGGGTAGAACTGAAGCTCGTTTTGATAAGATCAAAGGCGCAACTGTGAAAAGAGGAGCTCGTGTTGGTGGGGCATCTATCATCCTTCCAGGTATTACTATAGCAGAAGAAACCTTTGTAGCAGCTGGTGCGTTAGTAACTAAAGATACAGAAGAAAAAACATTGATTAAAGGGTTCCCTGCAAAATTTATGAAAAATGTACCTGAGGAGGAACTTCTCTAAGTGTTTTCTCAGCTAAAACGTTTAGGAGCGGATTCGCTCCTTTACGCATTTATGAATGTAGGTACGAAACTAATAGCTTTCATCCTCTTTCCATTGTATGCTCATTATTTAGTTGATACATCGCTAGTTGGTTTGCTTCAAATGGTCGATACAACTGTATCCATGCTGACCTTCCTAGTAATATTCGGAACTGATTCTGCACTAGCTTTTTATTATTTTGAGTATAAAGATAAAGAAACACGTGAAAAGTATGTGCGCTCGGTTATGACATTCCGTTTATCCATAGTTATCTTACTGTTTGTTGTGTTTTTAATCGGTGGGGATTGGCTGTCTGCTTTAATTTTAGAATCAGCGGGCTATTCTCAGCTATTTTATATTGCTTTAGGTACACTTGCCTTAGATACAATTGTTACACTAGTTTTAACTATTCTAAGATATGAGTTTCATACAAAAAGAGTGGTCTTTACAACTATCGGTAAAATGCTATTAATAGCAGTTGTTTCTGTCCTTTTCTTGATGTTTGTTTGGACTTCCTTAGAAGGTATACTTGTAGCTCGTTTAGTCAGTGTAGCTATTATTGTCTTCGTCCTTATAAAACCTGTTAGAGTATATTTGAAGCCATTGGTTGATAAGGTTATCTTAAAGAAAATCTTAGTATATGCAGCTCCGTTAGTGCCAGCATCTTTAGCCTTTTGGATTATTGCTAATGCTAATAACTTCTTTATACGAGCATATGGCACATTAGACGATGTAGGTATTTATGGTACAGCTATTAAGTTTGCAACCTTTATCACATTATTGACTAGTGGGATACAGCTAGCCTGGAGACCATTCTCTATGTCATTGAAGGATAAAAAAGATAGTCCTCAATTATTTGCAACCTTATATGCGGCATTTTTATTAATTGGTAGTTTTGGAGTTTTAGCTTTAGCAACGTGCATGCCGTGGATTATTTTAGTGATGCCAGCGAATTTTAGAATTGCCTTTCAATATGTAGCACCAATATCTATTGCTACTTTTTTAGGTTTTTACTATATGATTGTTTCGACAGGGATATTCTACTCTAAACAGACAAAACATATTTCTATAGCATTTGGAATTGCAGCAGTTGTATCGATCGTATTGAATTTTGTGTTTGTTCCACATCTTACTATTTGGGGAACTGTCATTTCTTATATTGCAGCATATTTATTAGCCTTATTTATGGTATTCCGTAAAAGTCAAAAGCTATATTTTGTACCCTTTTCTGGGTTTAAAATGGCTTGGACAATCGTGTGGCTATTAGCAGCAACCTTGTCAATCGTATATATTCAATTACATGATTTAACTAGCTGGCTAATCTTAGGAGTATGGATTGCATTCATCATCCTAGTGCTGATCGTTCGAATGGACAAATATTTTGTGAAAAGAAAATAATGGGGGATAAAGACATGGCGAACAAATGTAAACTTAACCTTAGGCATAAAGAATTTTATCCTATACAAGGCGCTGGGTATGAAGGTTTTTTTAGAGGTTATTTCTACTATGAAAATCAATATGTCACCCATGAAAATTTTGTTGATGTATTTAATGAAGCGTTACCTGAAGAAATTACACAGTGGAATGGTGAATTTGCGCTAATCCTACAAACTGAAGACGAGACTACTTTGGTTACAGATAAGAAAAGAACCATTCCTTTATTTTATTCAAAAAGTGAAACAAACGGTTGGATAGTGCAAGATTTTATAGAACCAAAAGCATCTATGTCCATTCGCAAAGACTCAGAGGAAGAACTTTTATTAGCTGGCTTTGTGAGCGGTGAAAAAACATTATTCGATGGATGGTATCAACTTGAGATTGCTACTATTGTTCATTTAAAAGAAAATGCCTCTAAGTATTGCTATTACTCGTACGTTACAGAAAAGGATCAGGATTCCTTAGATAATTTTGCTGAAGAGCTAGCTCATATTCTACACAATATTTTTGACGACTTAGTAGCAAGACTAGCCGGACGCAAAATTATTCTACCATTAAGCGGAGGATATGATTCTAGAATTATCGCTTTACTCTTAAAAGATAAAGGACTTTCCGATTCTATTATAACCTTTACATACGGTAGACCAGGCAATGGAGAAGCAACAGTTAGTAAACAAATTGCAGACCGTTTAGGCTTACAGTGGAAGTACTTTTCTTATGATAAAGCAATGTGGGAAGAGTTATATCGATCAAAGCTTTGGAAAGACTATGTAGTGTATGCTTGTAATGGAGCATCCGTAGCCCACTTGCAGGACTTCCCAAGTACAAAATTATTGGTGGAAGAAGAAGGCTTGGAAAACGCAGTATTTATACCAGGTCATTCTCTCGATTTCTTAGGGGGCAGTCATTTGCCTTATGAAGCAATTCTAGATAAAGAATTTACTTCACAGGAAGTAGTGGACTTCATTATTCCAAAGCATTTTCGATTATGGCAATTAGAAAACGGGCTAAGCCATACAACTAGCGATATCGGTAAATCGGTAACAAAAGATGTCTCGTCCTACAAAACACTAACGAATGAACGAGTAACTTCTATAATAGATGAATGGAACTGGAAAGAGAGACAAGCTAAATTCATCATTAACTCCGTTCGAGTGTATGAATATTTTGATCAAGATTGGACGTTACCTTTATGGGATGATCGGTTAATTTACTTCTTTAGTAAAATACCGGCTGATATGAAATATAAGAAGTATTTATATGATTATGCATTACATAAAATGTATCCCAATTTTTATCCGTTACCACCAAAACCAGGTGCTGAAAATTCATTGAAAAATAAATATGGTGTATTATACCCTCTTTTACGGAAAGTGTATCGTAAGCGAAAATTGTATAGACAATATTTCGAAGAACCAATGGAATGGTATGGAATTTATCCAACCTATAAACAATATAAACAATCTCTTTCTTTTAAAAGAAATGGTACAAAGTATACGCACCCGTATAATATAAATGCATTTATAGCCAAAGATATGATTCAAATGATGAAGGAGCTGGCGAAATGAAAGTCTTAACAATATTAGGAGCAAGACCTCAATTTATAAAAGCTGCGGCAGTTTCCCGTGTAATCCGCGAAGAAGTGACAGAGCTTATCGTACACACGGGGCAACACTATGATGCCAATATGTCGGATATCTTTTTTGAAGAGTTGAATATTCCAAAACCAGATTACCACCTAGGAATCGGCTCTGGAAATCACGGAAAACAAACCGGTGAGATGTTAGCTAAAATTGAAGACATTATTTTAACAGAAACACCGGATTATGTGCTAGTTTATGGTGATACTAATTCTACACTTGCAGGTGCACTTGCCGCGGCTAAACTACATGTCCCAATCGTTCATATCGAAGCAGGGCTTAGAAGCTTTAACAAGAAAATGCCTGAAGAAGTAAACCGTATTTTAACAGACCATGTGTCAACTTTACTTCTTTGTCCAACAGAAACAGCTATCCAAAACTTAACAAACGAGAATATCACGGATGGCGTTTATAATGTGGGAGACGTTATGTATGATGCAGTTTTATACAACAAAACACTTGCGGAATCTACTTCCACTATATTAGAACGTGAAAACTTAAAAGCAAAAGATTATTTATTAATCACGATTCATCGTGCTGAAAACACAGATGATGTAGATCGTATGAAATCTATTTTAGATGCATTTAGTCAAATTGCAGAAACAAAAGTATGGCCAATTCATCCACGTACGAAGAAAAAATTAGAGGACTACGGCTTTAAGCTAGATCAAATTCCTAATTTAAAAGTAATCGAACCAGTAGGATATTTAGATATGCTTTCACTGGAAACAAGTGCAAAGAAAATCGTAACAGATTCTGGCGGAGTGCAAAAAGAAGCATATTTTGCAGAAGTTCCTTGTGTCACTGTTCGTGACCAAACGGAATGGGTTGAAACCTTAATCGAGGATGCAAATATTTTAACAGGTACAGATACAAACAAAATCGTAGAAGCTGTACAAAAACAAGTTTCTCCTTCTTATACACCTGTATTCGGAGACGGAAAAACAGCAGAGAAAGTATTAGCTTTACTGAAGGAAAAATCCATTTAATTCGGTATGGGGCTTACTCCAACCGAATTAAATGGAAGCCTCTGGCGCATGTCATAGATTTTTTGAAGGAGTTTATCGAGCTCGCTCGATAAAAATCTAGGCGCAATTGATGAAAATAAAGTAGGTGTGAGCATTGTTAATTTTTAGCATATGGCTCTTTACTGTGGTGGCTTCCACATACCTTTTTAAGAAGGTTTCTGGAAGCCTTTCTCTTGTAAAGCCAAATATGATTACCATTATATATTATTATTCTTTCCTTATCTCCAGTTATATTGGCGGATTATTAATAGCTTTAGGAATAGATGATTACTATATGATCAAAAGAATGGACCATGAGGAATATCGAATCATTGGATTTGTTTTATTGACGATATTAATGATTTTGTTCCCACTTACGCAATTAGTTGTAGGAAGAATTTTAGGTTTTAATGCATCATTAGAATTTGATCGTTACCTACATGAACCCGTTCGTACAAGTGTAGATAAGAACCAACGTATATTTAGACTTGCATTTTCGGCACTTGCTGCCATTTCTGTTTTGGCAGTTGCCTTTACATTATTAAAAACGAATACGGTTCCGATTTTCGAACTGTTAAAAGGAAATGTGAAAGATCTTGCACAGATGAGAATCGATGCAGCCAGAGGATTTAGCGGAATTTCCGTCTATATTCGTAATATATTCGGAATTGCTCTAACTCCTGTACTATCCATTATTGCTTTTGTATATGCTACGCAGTCAAAAGCTTTATATTGGAAAGTTGTATTTTTCATGCTGTTTGTTTCTTCTGTGTTAATTTCTGTTTACGATTTAGCTAAATCGCCTATTTTCTTTTATATCATCATGCTGTTACTCGCAGCTGTATATACGGGACGTTTAAAGCTGAACTGGAGAAGAATCAGCGGATATATATTAGCAGGTAGTAGCCTATTAGTGGTTATGTATGTTGCTATTCAAGGCGTGACAGAAGTAAAAAGCTTCTTGTCCTATAATTCTGGTCCAATCGGTCGAATTATTCTTGCGCAAATTTCTCCATTCTTTTTACATTTGGATACTTTTTCTCATTCTATCGCTTTACTGGAAGTGAAAGGTCTGCCTTCATTTATCGCAAAAATCTTTGATGTAGAACAGGTTCGATCCGCGCGTATGGTAATGGAAAATGTCTTCCCGGAAAATATAGACAAAGGTACTGGCGGAGTGCTAAACACGATATTCTTAGGTGAAGCGTTTGCCTCTTTTGGTTACTTAGGCGTCATTATAGCAATAATTTACATTGCCATCGTCATCCAATTACTTTATATTGTATTTTTACGTTTACCGAAAACACCAGTTGTCCTTGCATTGTTTATTTATTTCACGATTAACATTCCAAGAACGCTTGTTGGAGGAGTTTCTGACTTCTTCTTTAATCCGATTTGGATCATGTTAACTGTTGTTTTAGGTGGATTGTTCGTCCTAGAAGGATATTTTCACATCATTTGGCGCTTCGTCATGAATATCAGGAAGAAAAGAGTGAAGGCATGAAAAATATCATTATTTACTATCCTTTTACGGTTGCAGCGAATCCGAAAAGTGGTTCCGCGATTCGTCCAGTGGAGATGATCAAAGCATTTGAAGCATACGCGAAAAAAAATGACCTTGAGCTCCTCCTTATATCTGGAACGAGTACGGAACGTCGCCAGCAGTGGAACAAATTAGTAGCAGAGAAAAAATACGAGCAGACATTATTCTGTTACTCAGAAAACCAAACAATTCCATTATGGCTAACGGATCCCGGACATATACCGAAAGACTGGAAAATCGATAAAGATGTTTTTCAAACTCTAAAGAAACATCATGTCCCGATTGGCGTCTTTTATCGTGATGTCTATTGGAAGTTCGATGAGTTGTATTCGTTAAAGGGCTTGAAAAAATTCATCATGCAAACTATTTATAAAAAGGAAGAAAAATTTTACGGCAAATATATGCATACTATCTTTTTACCGAGTGACGCAATGGGCAAATATGTGAATATAAACACAGCAAAAATGGCCTTACCTCCTGGAGGACGATTCACTGAGATAAAAACGAATAGTAATGCTATCGGAAAGCCGTTTAAAGGCATATACGTTGGTGGTATTAATAATGATGATTACGGGCTACCTACTTTAGTAGAATCGTTTGCTTTGTTAAATAAAGACGGTATAAAAGGTGAGTTAGTCATCGTTTGTCGAGAAGATGAATATACAGAGCTTAGTGATTCAGATAAAGAAAAACTAGCAAAACCGTATATCGATTTAAAGCATGTAAGTGGTGCAGAGCTTCAACAAGTTTATACAGAAGTAGATTTTGCGTTTATACCGCGAAAAAGATCGATTTATAACGATTTTGCGGTTCCTATCAAATTAGTAGAATACTTAACAGCAGGACTACCAATTATTGCGACAAATTGTTCTGCACAAGAAGATTTTATCCTGTCAGGTCCTTACGGAGTAATCACTGAGGACGATGCAGCAAGTCTTGTCCAAGGAATGCTGGATATTCAGCCACAATTTGAATCGTATAAGAGAAATATCGAGCAATCATTTTTACAGCAGCATGCATGGAACGAACGTGCCGAACAAGCTGCACAAGCGCTTTTAGGAGGTCAACAATGAAAATTGCATTATTAGCCCCAAGCAGGTCGATCCATACGCAAAAATGGGCATTGTTTTATCAATCACAAGGCATTGAAGTGAAAGTATATACATTCAAAGATCATTATTCAGAGGACAATGCTAAACTAGTTCCGACCGAGATCTTACCTAAATTACTTCCAAGCAAAGCTTCCTATTTAGCAGCGGCACCCGGTTTGAAAAAAATGCTAAAAGAATGGAATCCAGATGTTTTGCATGCACATTATGTATCCAGCTACGGGTTATTAGGTGCGATGGTTAACTATAAAAAGTTTTTCGTATCCGTCTGGGGCAAAGACATTTTCGTCGTTCCTAGAAAGAGCAAGCTCAATCAAAAGCTGATTGAGTTTACATTAGATAAAGCAACAGCTATTTTTTCAACAAGCCATGTAATGGCGAAAGAAACAAATCTATATACAAACAAAAAAGTAGAAGTAACACCATTTGGGGTAGATATTGAGCAATTTTATCCTGCGCCAGAAGGGCAAGAGACAGAAGATAAAATTATTATCGGAACTGTCAAAGCGTTAGAAGATAAATATGGAATTGCGGATTTAGTAAAAGGCTTTGCTTTATTCCATAAAGAGTTTCCAAACTCTGAACTTCTCATAACAGGTGATGGTCCACAAAGAGCCGAGTATGAACAACTAGCAAAAGATTTAGGGATAGCAGATGTTACGACATTTACTGGAAAAGTTCCAAATACAGAAGTACCTGCTATAATTCGTAAAATGTCCATTTTTGCTGTACCATCTACAGAGGACAGTGAAAGCTTCGGCGTTGCAGCGGTGGAAGGAATGGCTTGTGGTGTACCGGTTGTCGTATCGAACGTCGGCGGCTTACCAGAAGTAGTCGTCCAAGATGTCACTGGCATCGTGGTCGATAAAAACAGTCCAGACCAGTTAGCAACTGCATTCAAAAAGCTGGCAAGAAACAGTGATTTACGAGCTGTTATGGGAAAAGCCGGAGTAGCTCATGTGAAAGAGCATTATAGCTGGATAGATAATGCGCATTATATGCTTTCATTGTATGAAAAATACTGATCAGACCGTTGACAAACGCTTTCATTCTTCGTTACTTGCACATCGTTGTAAGCTCATGAACTTTAGTTCAATTCGCTTCCGCCTTGTCCTGCGTGCCTCGACTGAGAAGCGTTTTCAAGACAGTCTGATAATTCGAAAGGTGATGGAATATGATTAAAAAGGCAGTCATTCCTGCAGCAGGGTTTGGAACTCGTTTCTTACCTGCAACGAAAGCTTTACCAAAAGAAATGCTACCAATCGTAGACAAACCAAATTTACAATACATTATTGAAGAAGCGATTGCTTCGGGAATTGAAGATATTATTATCGTGACTGGACGCAACAAAAAATCGATGGAAGACCATTTTGACAAATCAATCGAATTAGAGCTTCTGTTGAAAAATACAGGAAAACATGAATTACTAGAGACAGTTGAGAATATTTCTAACTTAGTGGACATTCATTATATGCGTCAAAAAGAACCACTAGGACTAGGACATGCTATTTTATGCACGAAAAAATTCATCGGCAACGAACCATTTGCCGTTTTGCTACCAGATGATATTATCGATGCTGAAGTACCTGCTTTAAAGCAAATGATTGAAAAGTACGAAGAAGTAGAAAGCAGTATTTTAGGTGTCAATGAAGTTCCGGACGAAGACGTTCATAAATACGGAATCGTTGAATATAGTGAATCAGATAATAATTTGTTTACAGTGAAGCGCTTAGTGGAGAAGCCTTCAATTGAAAATGCACCATCCAACCAAGCGATTGTAGGACGTTATATTTTATCACCTGCCATTTTCGATGAACTAGAAAAAGTACAACCAGATGCAAAAGGTGAGATCCAGTTAACGGATGCAATTGATTCATTGTTAGCAAAAGAATCTATTTACTCTTACATATTCGAAGGAAAACGATATGACGTTGGAGATAAATTTGGATTTTTACAAGCAACTTTTGACTTCGCATTAAAACGGGACAATTTAAGAGAGCCGTTACTTGCGTACTTGAAGAATAAATTGAAAGATTAAAACGGTGAAAGCTATGCGTATCGTATATTTATGTCAACATTTCCCACCTGAAACAGGTGCTCCACAAATACGTGTATATGAGGTTAGTAAAGAACTGCTCGCTCAAGGGCATGATATTCAAGTAGTGACTGCTTTTCCTCATCATCCACATGGAATTATTCCGGATGAGTATAAAGGGAAAAAATATGAATTTGAAAAATGGGACGGGATTCCTGTCCACCGAACTTGGATTTACCCTTCGAAAAAGGGAACTTTCTATAAACGATTAGTGTCTTATTTTTCCTTTACTTTCAGTTCATTTTACGGGCTAATGAAAGCAGGAAAAGTAGATGTTATCATTGTAAATTCTCCGCCAATCTTTTTAGGGTTAACTGGCCTACTTAGTGCCAAACTAAAAGGAGCGAAATTTGTTTTCAATGTGGCGGATGTTTGGCCGGAGTCTGCTGTGAAGCTAGGACTTGTAAAAAATAAGTTTTTTATTAAGCTTGCGGAAATTTTAGAGTCGTTTTTATACAAGCATTCTTGGAAAATTGCTACTGCTACAGATGGTATTAGATCGTATATTATTAATCACTCGCAACCAGAGGAGAAAGTATTTGTTTTACCAAATGGCGTAAACACAAACTTTTTCCAACCGGCAGAAAAAAATTCGGAGTATGTAGAGAAATTCGACTTACAAGATAAATTTGTCTTTGCCTATGGTGGTAATCTTGGTTATGCACAAGGATTAGAGTTTATATTATATGCAGCTAAAAAAATGCAAGAAACTGTTCCACATGCCCATTTTTTAATCGCAGGAGCGGGTCCAGAAGAAGAAAAACTTCATCAGCTATCGAAAGAATTAGGACTGCAAAATCTTACTTTTTTAGGCCATTTACCTTTAAAAGAAATGCCGAAGCTATTTTCGGTAACAGATGTAAGTATCGTGCCATTGCGCGATATCGCATTGTTTGAAGGGGCACGCCCATCCAAAATTTTCCCTGCAGCATCTTCTGGTGTACCAGTGCTCTACTGCGGAAAAGGAGAAAGTGCGCGAATCGTGACCGATAACAACATTGGATTAGTCGCAAAACCTGAAAATGTCGATTCTATCGCAGAAACTATGTTCCATTTTGTCGAAATGGATGAAGAAAATCGGGAAAAAATGAAACAATGCGGAAGACAACTTGCGCTAAATGAGTATAGCTGGGCTTCTATTGTCAAAGATCTTTTGCAAAACCTTACGAAGAAGTAATGGTCTTTTCCATATACATCGAGTAAAAATTTATGTATAATTGGTGAGATTATATTTTAACAGTAAAGTAGGGAAGTATTATGACTACTTCACGTCAAAAAAAGCGAAAAACAAAGACGAGAAGAAAACTTTTATATACAATACTTATTATTTCGATGGTGCTTTTCTCTGGAGTTATTGTGTTTGCCACAAATCTATCGCTTCAGACAAAAAATGCAATAAATAAAATATACGAGCCATTGGAAAAGGATACAAATCCAACGGAAGAAGCAGAAAACAAGATCGAAAGTGCCAAAGCAGAAGACTCTGCATTTACCATATTATTAGCAGGTATCGAAAATGAAGAAAAAGCAAAATATGGTCGAGCAGATGTTTTAATCTTAGCAACAATTAATCCGAAGTCAGAAAAAATCTCCTTGGTCAGTATTCCACGAGATTCTAGAGTTTATGTGCCTGACTTAGGATACCAGACTAAAATTAATCACTCTTACGCTTTCGGAGGGATTAACTATACGATCAATACATTGGAAGAAATATTAGATATTCCAATTGATTATTACGTTTCTACAGACTTTCAAGGTTTTGAAGACATCGTAGATACAGTAGGCGGTGTCGATGTAGATGTTCCATTTACCTTCAGCGCTCAGCTTACAGGTAGTTTAAAATGGAAGAAGTATACAGAAGGTCCTATGTTCTTAAACGGGAACGAAGCACTTGCTTACGTCCGTATGCGTAAAAAAGATCCTCAAGGGGATGCTGGGCGCAATATCCGACAAAAACAAGTAATCCAAGAGATTATTAACAAAGCAACAAGCATAAGCAATATTGCTAACATCGATGATATGATCAAAGACGTCGGCAATAACGTCAAAACAAATATTCCATCTTCGGATTATTTTGGCTTGATCAAGACTTATCAAAACATCAAATCATCACCAATCGAGCAGCTACAACTAGAAGGTGTGGATACCATGATAAGAGGAACCTCTTATTTCCTGATAGACGAAGAGTCGCTGGAAGAAGTGAAAAAACAACTGCAGCTTAACCTAGATGATTTCGGTCAAAACGCACAAAGTGAAATTAAAACAAAAACTGTCTCTGATTTAACGATAGGAGAGTAAAACGAACAGCCTGTAATGGGCTGTTTTTTTGTGGAAAAATTTAATAGTCGATAGAGCTGAGAGATCTTGCTATTTAAAGACTATATCTTGCGATTCTAGCAGTAGATCTTGCGATTAGAGGATCCTATCTTGCGATTCTTAAAGGGGATCTTGCGATTCCAGTAGTGAATCTGGCGATTAGAGGGCCTTATTTTGCGATTCAAAGGGGATCTTGTGATTTAGAGTTCTTATCTTGCGATTCTAGCAGTGGATCTTGCGATTTAGAGTCCCTATCTTGCGATTCTCAAAGGGAATCTTGTGATTAGAGGCCATTATCTTGCGATTCAAAGTGGAACTTGCGATTTAGAGTCCCTATCTTGCGATTCTCAAAGGAGATCTTGCGATTAGAGGCCCTTATCTTGCTATACAAAGTGGAACTTGCGATTCACAGACTCCTATCTAGAGATTCACTCATATATCCCCTAAAAACTATTAGTTGGTAATATAAATAGAAGTTTGGTATGAGGTAGGAGGAATTCAACTCTGATTAACCCTTAATTGTGTTAATTTTTACAAGTGCGATTGGAAATTTATTTCAGCGTTTTCGACCCTTGTTACGTTAGAAATCCAGTCAGCAGAGATTATGACAGAATTCTATTAAATATATTACATTTCTATGACATTGGATTTAATTACATTAGTTGGATTGTTTTATGGGGATTGGTGCATTAAAATGGAGAAAACACAGGTTTCAAGGAGGAACAAATGAAAAAAGTAATCGCATCATCTGTCTTAGCAACTTCTGTTCTTTTGCCACTTAATCTTCTTGCGAGTGAATCACCAACTGCATATGCCGCTTCGAATTCATCTCTAGTTTTAGACGAAATTCAACAAATAGCAGGTACAACACAAAAAATAGGGAAATACGCTGCGAATATGCGAAGTGGTGCAACAACTTCCTATAGCAAAGTTGTTACAATCCCAGCAGGCACTTCTTTGGAAATACTAGATGCATTTACAAATGCGGAAAAAGAAGTCTGGTTTAATGTAGAATATAACGGTAAAAAAGGCTGGGTAACATCCGAGTTATTCGAAATAAATGTTACAGCTGGTGAAAGTGGTGTAGTTATTAATGGGCCAGTTAAACCAATCGCTCAAACTGCTGTAAAAGCAGCATCCACATCTAATGGTATTTCTTATGTGGGAACTACACAAAAAATAGGAAAAAATGCATCAAATATGAGAAGTGGTGCAACAACTTCTTATAAAGTTGTTGCTACAATTCCAGCAGGCACTTCATTGAAAGTACTAAGTGCATTTACAAATGCCCAAAACGAAGTATGGTTTAACGTTGAATATAACGGTAAAAAAGGTTGGGTAACATCGGATTTATTTGCATTAAACGCTACAGCTGGCGAAACAGCAACTTCTATGAAAGTTGTACAACAAACAACTGTTCATAAAGGGGCAACTAAAAGTTACGCAGTTGTTTCCACAGTAAAAGCTGGGACAACTCTTGTAATCCATCAAGAGTTTACAAACGCATCCAAAGAAAAATGGTTGCAGGTTACTTATGCAACTGGCAAAAAGGGCTGGGTACTTGCTTCTGCATTCGAAGATTCATCGATAGCAAACAAAGTAGTGAGTAAAACATCTACTGTTCATTCTGGTGCAACGAAAAGCTATAAAACGGTAGCAACAATTCAAGTTGGAACGAAACTATCTATCCATCAAGAGTTTACAAACGCTTCCAAAGAAAAATGGTACCAAGTGACCTATGCAGTAGGGAAAAAAGGTTGGATACCTGCAGATGCATTTGAAACTGTTTCTAATGTACCCGAGAATCCAACACCTGAAACACCTTCTACTGATGCAAATATTGTAGAAGAGAAAAATAGCTTAAGAGTTTCGGTTCCTGTAGCAAATATGCGTTCTGGCCCAGCAATTACATTTGATGTGGTGACACAAGCGAGACAAAATGATGTATTTGATTCAAGTCAATATGCAACGGACGCTAAATCGGAAAAATGGTATAAAGTGAACACGACAAGTGGGGAAGCTTGGTTGCATCAATCCGTTGTGTCCATTGGAGATTCTGTTGAAGATACACCGATCGTTACACCGGGTGCAGGTGAAAAAGGGACGATTAAGAGAGCAAATGCTTTATTATACGCAAACAGCAACTATAATTCTGCAGTTCTACAAGGTCTTGCTAAAAACACAAGCTTTACCGTATTAAACAAATTGAAGGCTACAGACGGTACTACTTGGATTCAAATTAATGCTGGTGGTAAAGAAGGCTGGATTCCAGACTTTGAAGTAAATGAAAATATTCCAACTAAATACGGGACGAAAACAGCTACTGTATTCAACGGTGCAAGTGCTACTGCGAAAAAAGTAGACACAATTTATGTAAGCACACCAGTAAGAGTGCTTCGTACATTGAATGGTTGGGTCAATATTGAAACACAAAGTGAAAAACGCGGATGGATTCAAGCTTCTATGCTTTCAGATGCTTCACCGATCCAATTATCGAATGGTCGAACAGAAGTAAGAAATGGTCAAAACTATATGGTATGGACCAAACCATCTAAATTCGATATTACTTATTCAACGCCTTCTGCGAATGTTTTACGTATATTTGGTAATCTATCAAATATAAACGAGATTAAATCCTCCGTTACTGGCGTGAAAAGTATGAAAGTAGAAAAAGTGTCTGGCGGTACTTCAGTTTTATTGATCACATTCGATCCTAATTACACGTATACAATTCGAGATTATGATAAAGAATTGACGATTAAAGTTGTACCTAAAGGATTAGCAGGTAAGAAAATTATCTTGGATGCTGGTCACGGTGCAAAAGATCCTGGAGCTATTGGACCAAATGGAAAGAGAGAAAAAGACGTTGTGCTTGCAACTGCTAAAGCTTTACAAGCAGAGCTAGAAGCTGCTGGAGCAGAAGTAGTATTAACAAGAAGCACGGATGTTTTCTTAGAGTTAAAACAACGTACTGATATTGCAAACAAATCAGATTACGATGCTTTTATCAGTATCCACGCAGATGCATTAAATGCCACTGCTAAAGGAACGACGACGTATTATAATGCGACGGTTAACTTTAACGGACCGCGCAGCTTAACGCTAGCTAAGAGCATTCAATCGGATTTAGTAAAAGCAATAGGTACGTACAATCGTGGAGTAAAAGAACAAGTATTTTATGTAAATCGTATGAACGAACTTCCTTCTGTTCTTGTGGAGCTTGCTTTTATATCAAACCCAACAGAAGAAGCGCAACTAGCTTCCGCTGCATTCCAGAAAAAAGCAGCAACAGGAATTCGAAAAGGATTAGAAAACTATTTCAAACAATAAGAGGGAGAAATGTATACGATGAAAAAGAAACTTTTAGCAACGGTTGGTGCAGTGCTAGGTTTAAGCTTACTGCTTACAATTACAGTGCCTAGTGCTACAAAAGCAAATTCCAACCTTTTACTTGCTTCTGTTGAATGGGTACAAGCCCAACTAAATCCTATTAATACAAAAGTAACTGCACTAGAGAAAAAAGTAGCTGAACAAGATGCGATTATTAAACAATTGCAAAAAGCAGTTGCAGAAGGTGGAACGGTTGTAACGCCACCACCAACGACGACTCCAGATCCTTCTACTGGTCTACCAGCAACGGTATATACGACTGGCAATAGTGTAAAGGTGCATAGTGGCGCAACTCGCGACTACAAAGTATTAGCAACTTTCGGAGCAAATAAAGGACTAAAAGTAATCGATCAACATAAAGCGGCTACTGGTGTTTGGTACCGTGTAGAAGTATCTGCTACCGTAAAAGGCTGGGTATTCTCTGGTGATGTTACAACAACAAAACCGAGCAATGTCGTGCCTTCTGAAGTAGTAGCTAAACAAGCAGTGAACGTTAGAAAAGGTGCTACAACGAACTACAAATCACTTGAATTAGTGGCGAAAGGAACTTCTTTAAAATATTTAGATTCCTTCAAAAATGCTAATGGTGAAATATGGTACAATGTGCAAACGGCTAAAGGAACTAAAGGTTGGGTGCTAAGTACGCTAACTGAGGTGAAATAATTGTTTAAACAAATAATATCCGGTCTATCAGTAGTGGCACTTAGTTTAGCAGTTTCCAATACTGCATTTGCCTACAAGCAAGAAAGCTATTCAAAGCAGGTTCGAGTAGAAGTGCACAACGCTTCCTCCACTTCGCTTAATCTAACAGGTATTTATAAGCTAGAAAACCTAACGACGAAAGAAATGTTTTTCGCATTACCGAACACACCGGTTACTTTTTCACAAGTGAACGGCGAAGTATCGATTTATCAATCTGGAGCTTCTATGTTCTCAGCGAACGGATTTGCTTTACATGCGTTAACTGGCAATGAAAAAATGGTTGTCTTCACATCAGATGTCGATGGGAAAAAAGGTGCAACTGCTGACTATGAAACAGTAAAATCCTATAAAGCTTTCCAAGGCGCAAACTTCGTAAATGAATTTACAAATGCAAATGGTGAAGTATGGTATTCGATTACAGATGAACAGGGTGCTTCTTCTTGGGTACCGGCTACTTATGCAAAGATAGCGGAAGTTTCATCACTTCCACTTGGAAAAACACCGACTGGCACTCAGTTTCGCGGTAGCTTTAACGTTGTAAAATCTGGTTCAACTGTACAAATAGTGAATCGACTAGATTTGGAAAACTATTTAAAAGGAGTTATTCCAAACGAATCGTATGCATCTTGGCACCAAGAAGCATTAAAAGCACAAACAGTTGCAGCAAGAAGCTATACATTAAGTAAAGCAGGCATTTTAAGTAGTACAACAAAAGACCAAATGTACAAAGGCTATACATCCGAACAAAAAAGCACCAATTCAGCTGTTGATGCAACAAAAGATTTAGTAGTGAAATCAAACGGCAAGCTCGTGCAAGCATATTACTACGCTGCGAGTGGTGGTAAAACTGCGAATATCGGCGAGGTTTGGGACACTGCCCAAGTACCACAATTCGTATCTGTAGACGATTCCATTGAAAAGTCACCATACGATAACTGGACAGTTTCTATACCGAAAGCAAATATCCTGAAGAAGTTCGGATTTAGCAGCACCGATGTTTTGTTAGATGTAAAGCTAACTAAAGGTGGCTCTAACGGAGAAGTAACAGCTGTAACAGCTATCACTAATTCAGCAGAAAAAACGATCACAGGCAACGAAACAGTTATGAGAAACGTATTTTTAGATGCAAACAATGCATCCTTAAAATCTAGCTGGTATGATATTAGTTTCACAAAACCTTCCGGCATAACGGAAGTTTCTGTGCAACAAACAAATGGAACAACGGATATCTCTTCCTTAACAGGTGCTTCTGTACAAACTGCAACTGGTGTGGAAACCATTCCAAATGGTAATGTTAACATTCAAACAAATGAAGGCATCGTATCAACAACTGGAACAACCGGCGGTATCGATACCGTTACCGTAAAAGGTAAAGGCTTCGGTCACCGCATCGGCATGAGCCAATGGGGAGCAAAAGCCCGCGCTGACGCAGGCTGGACATACGACCGCATTTTGAAACATTATTACCAGGGAACAACAATCGAGAAGTACTAAACATATATTGCTACTAACAAAAAAGTAGAGTGAGAATCTTGATGATTCTCTAACTCTACTTTTTTTAATATGTTTATGTGCTATGAACCCGGAGTTCCCGATAACTAGAGTGGGTTCTATAATAAGTAATCCTACTGATTTACATTTTAGTTGAGGAAGCGGTAAGAGTATTCCAGACAGTGGTCATAGAAAAATTAGGAGTAGTATCTCTAAATGGAGAAGCAAAGAGTGCCCGAAATTGTATCTTCGGGCACTATTCTCTAAATATGAATGTATTTCTTCTTCCTTTAAACTAAACTAGAAACAATCTGACTCCACTTGTTTCAAGCAGGCGACAGACAAATAACAGCAATAGGATTACCAAAAAAGAGGGACGGGAAGTGGCTTGCCACTTCCCGTCCCTCAAAAATTTATCTGGTAATAATATTGCCGATGTTCAGTCCAAAGCATGCTAGGAATGCAGAAGACAAATTGCACTTAAGATTTGCTTACTATTTACTAATCTAGTTAAGGCTTAATAAAATTCTCCGTATAATATGGAATAGAACCATACGTCCACTTAGCAAAGAAAACACCAACACCAACATGCGTATACGCAGTACTTACAATATTCTTACGATGTCCAAGGGAATTCATCAACGCCTCGTGAGCAAAATAAGCATTCGTATATCCGGTTGCTATATTTTCCCCAGCATTCCTAAAAGTCACACCACCATTTGCAAGTCGATCAAACGGCGATTGCCCCTGCAAATTCTCATGACTGAAATACTCATTGGTCCCCATATCTACACTATGCTTTCTAGCAACCGTAGCCACTTTCGAAGCATTCTGCAAAACAGGAACTCCTTGAACCTTTCTTTCTGCATTAATTAATTCAAATAATAACGATTCATAACTAGCTTCCAAGGAAGAGGACTTTTTCGGATATAAATTCGGATTTTTATTCATTAATTGATAATCTACTAAGAGAATGGCAGAAATCTTACTGTCATTATGTACATCGATAAAAAAGTTAGCTTCGTATTTTGGTAACTGGTACGTTATGATTTCGACGGGATATGTGTTGCCGGTCGTTTGATAATTCGTACCTAATTTATTTTCTAGTTCGCTAACTGTATTGGAGATTGCTACACCATTCACCTTGTACTGTTTATCTTTTGTATAAAGAGATGCAATTTTATTGTTTAATAAACTGATAGCATAAAAGTTTTGATAGTTTTGGTGATAAATAGAAGTGGAAGCTCCAAATTCATTGGTCACCTTTTTTTGTGCTGTTCCAAGCTTTGTTGAAACAGCTGTTGTCGAATCTCCAATCGTTAACGATGTAGAGGTATTCTTCACACAACTCAATTTTTGCTTGGAAGGAGTTTGATACAAAATCGATGCATCATCCTTGATAACTAAGCCACCACCTAGATGGTAATAGGTAGACTTATTTGCATAGACTCGATAATTTTCACCAGGATGTACCGTTCTTGAAAACTCGAAATTTCCGTTTACATTTTTGTAAATAGTCGTTGGTTTTTGAATGAGCACTCGCCCTATTTGACCTGACTTGAGCTCAACACCGTCCCAATACACAGGAGTGGTACAGGCTGCGGATGAAATCATAGGAGCAACACTTAAACTAAAAAGCAATAGGATTAATATGGATAACTTTTTCATTTCATCACCTCTTATGTAAAAGTATAATTCAATTCACATCAAATTCCAAAAATTCTTTTTCAATAACTTCAATTTTTGCTTGGCCGTTCGTCATTTCAATGATCCAGTTAGTAAATGTGATTTCCTCATTTGCTTCCGTGTAAACAAAAAATTCGACGGAATCTGCATAATTTATTTCTTTTAGCGGGTAGGAAGAATTTCTTACTTCATTTTCTACCTTACCTAGCCATGTATAATCTACCTGTACTTTCATCAAATGATGCAACTTTCGCTCTACTACTTTTGCTGCGGCAATCCCTTCTGTTGTCGCTTTTCCATATGCCCGAATAAGACCGCCACCACCAAGTTTGATGCCTCCAAAATAGCGTGTGACAACTACTACTGTATCTTTCAACCCTTGTTTTTTTAGCACTTCTAGCATAGGTACACCAGCAGTCCCACTTGGCTCACCATCATCGTTCGCTTTTTGGACATTATCATGTTCCCCAATTATGTATGCTGAACAGTTATGAGTGGCATCTCTATGCAGTTGTTTGATATTATTAATGAAATCCTGTGCATCTTGCTCGGTTTCGGCTCGTTCAACATATGTGAGAAAGCGTGACTTTTGAATGATGGTCTCGCTCTCCCCGTAACCTTTGACTGTATGGTAATCATTTCTCATAAAAATTTCCTCCCTGTATCATTTGAAATATACTTGTAAAGTAATTTTAATTTATTTTTAGTTATTAAGTGCTATAATAAAGTTTGTCAGCATTTATGAATGGAGACTCATTTACATGCTTAAAGGAGAAAAAAACAGATGACGAAAAAGAATTTGAATACTCAATCGTTAGATGTTATTTTCGATCGAATGGTCGAAGTGATGGATCATTCGAAAAGGGATATATTCATTATAAGCGAACAAAGTCGACAAAGCTTCGAAGAAATGAAAGTGGAGCTAGAAATAATTCGAAGCAACATCGAAGTCGTTATTTTAGAAGGAGATACGCTGGAAGCGAATTCTAGATTAGCGCGTAACCGATTAGCGGAAGTCTCAAAAAACTTTGACTCATACGATGAGCCACAGGTACGTAGTGCTTACGAAACTGCCAACGATATTCAAATAAAGCTCCTCATAAAGCGCAATGAAGAAAAGCAGTTAAGGCTACGAAGAGATGAATTAGAACGCAGATTACAAGGACTTTTAGAAATGATTGAGCGTGCCGATCAACTAGTCAACCAAGTAAATATAGTGATGAACTATTTAACATCTGACTTAAAGGACGTAGGAGAGGCTTTAGAAAACGCAAAGATTAAACAAGATTTTACTTTAAAAATTATCGAAGCTCAAGAGGAAGAGCGTAAACGACTTTCTCGCGAAATACATGATGGTCCTGCACAAATGCTTGCCAACGTATTACTTAGAACAGATTTAATCAATCTTACATACGAGCAGCGTGGTGGAGAAGAAGCGATGAAAGAAATTATCGAACTAAAGACAATGGTTCGAAATGCACTTTCAGAAGTTCGGCGAATCATTTACGATCTTCGCCCAATGGCACTCGATGATTTAGGACTAATTCCGACACTTCGAAAATACATATCTACAATTGAGGAATACAATCCAACGAAAAAGATTAATTTCCAAGCTTTCGGAGAAGAAAAACGTATGCAAACCAATTTCGAAGTAGCCATTTTCCGACTAGTTCAAGAATGTTTAACGAACAGTATTAAGCACGGAAAGTTCACGGAAGCATGGGTAAAAGTAGAATGGTTGCAACAAAAGATGAATATTATCGTCAAAGATAATGGGGTCGGCTTTGATCCACAAGTTGTAAAAGAAAAATCATTTGGTTTAATCGGAATGCAAGAGCGAGTGGACTTGCTAGAAGGAACGATGAAAATCATTTCTTCCCCAGGCAAAGGCGCCACTATTTTGTTCGGCATTCCCATAAAAGAAGAATAACTATTGGGTTTTTATTAGGAGGAAATATACATGACAAAAATTATAATTATAGATGATCACCAACTATTCCGTGAAGGAGTAAAACGCATTCTAGATTTCGAAGACACATTCGAAGTAGTAGCAGAAGGTGACGACGGCAATGACGTGCTTCGCCTTTACGAGCAACACATTCCAGATGTAGTACTTATGGATATTAATATGCCGACCAAAAATGGTGTAGAAGCAACAGCAGAGCTATTAGAAAAATTTCCTGATGCAAAAGTAATCATCCTATCCATTCACGATGACGAAACATACGTATCTCATGCCCTAAAAACTGGCGCACTTGGATACATGCTAAAAGAAATGGATGCAAACGCAATCGTCTCTGCTATTAAAGTAGTAGCAAAAGGCGGCTCATACCTACATCCAAAAGTAACACGCAACCTAGTATCAGAATTCCGTCGCCTAAGCGAACGTGAAAACAAAGGAAACTTCCATCAAACAGAAATTCGCCGCCCATTCCACTTACTAACAAAGCGCGAATGCGAAGTACTCCAACTACTGACAGATGGTCAAAGTAACCGCACCATCGGAGAAACCCTTTTCATCTCTGAAAAAACAGTAAAAAACCACGTTTCAAGCATTCTCCAAAAAATGAACGTAAACGACCGCACCCAAGCAGTAGTAACCGGCATCAAAAACGGTTGGGTGGAAGTACGATAAACAGATAAGAAATCCTCTTGCCCGCGGGCGAGGGGATTTTTGTTTGAGTGGAAAAGATGGATCTTGCGATTTGGAGAGTCAATCTTGCGATAAGCAGCCTCTATTTTGCGATTCTGGCATAGTATCTTGCGATTCGAAGGTGGTACCTTGCGATTCACAAAAAATGACAGGGTATCTTGCGATTTGAAAAGTCAATCTTGCGATTCTCAGGCCCTATTTTGCGATTCCAGCATAGTATCTTGCGATTCGGATGTGTTACCTTGCGATTCACAAAAAATGATAGGGGAACTTGCGATTTGGAGAGTCAATCTTGCGATAAGCAACCTCTATTTTGCGATTCCAGCATAGTATCTTGCGATTCGGATGTGTTACCTTGCGATTCACAAAAATTGTAAGTGAATCTTGTGATTTGAAGATTCAATCTTGCGATAAGCAACCTCTATTTTGCGATACTGGCATAGTATCTTGCGATTCGGAGGTGCTACCTTACGATTCACAAAAATTGACAGGGGATCTTGCGATTTGAAGAGCCTATCTTGCGATTCTCAGGCTCTATTTTGCGAATCTGGCATAGTATCTTGCGATTCGAAAGTGTTACCTTGCGATCCACAAAAAATCTCAGTGGATCTTGCAATATATTTTCAACACACTACCTTACATCCACCACCCAACCAACAAAAAAAGATCGATTTTCATCGATCCTTTTTCTGAGTATAAAACGTCTTAGGCCCAGCCCTATGAACCTGTAAATCCATATTATTCAACATACGAGAAGCTGCATAAACAGAATCTACCTTGCAAAAAACACGGAAATCTCTATTTCTCATTTCTTTACTCACCAACCAAAAGTACTCTTCAACAGCATGTTTATGAGCATCGCGAGACTTTTGCTTGCAACTAGGGCATGTCCATACTTTACCTGTTCGCTTCATACCTAACATGCCGCATTTTGGACACTCAACTCCTCGGATCAACTCATTTGGAGAAATTTGATAGCTTTCACAAAGGGGGCGATGGATAAAAGTTGATTGCTTTTTCCATAACGTTTGCTCAACAGAGTCTATCTGTTCATTGCTCAGGCTAAAAGAAGAGGGAGATTCATACATGTGTAGGATTTTCTCGATAATACTTTCTAATTTGAAAATGGGATAATGGGTTGGTTTCTGGCGGATTCTAAAGGACTTGGCGGTTAATACCACGGCACCTGTTACTTTCATTTGGGGAAAATTTAATAATTGGAAGAACTCTTTCATAAATCGAATATGTTTTAAAAGCTGGTAATAGGGATTGCGATAAACTACTTCCTGACCGGCTCTATCTACTTTATAAAATTCATCAGAGTTCTCATTAAAATACAAGTCATCACTAATATTTTTAGACTCTAACACGATGCAACAGCGGTCAGTAACTATTAAACAATCAATCTGAACTTTCCACTCACCAGATTGTAAACTCAAATCTGAGAAAATTCGATATGGTCCAGGCAAGCGTAATTCGTTTAATTTCTGTAATAGTCGATTTTCTCCGCGAATACCAGACTCTATTTGGTGAATATCTTTCCGAATATCCTCCTCTTTTACATGTGGGATACGCAATCTTTTCAATAAAGCATATTGTTTTATAACCAATTGTCTAGTTCACCTCCATCCCCAAAATCATACAACAAACTAACAGAACATTCCACCTAATCTAACATGAAACCAATTAATTGAGTTTTCGTCTTAAGTATGACAAAATATCCACTAGCAGGAGGGAATTGCACATATGAAAATCATCCATACACTAGCCATCGCAACTATTGCACTACTTCTAGCAGCATGCAGTAGTAATGAAGATACAAACACAAACACAGGGTCCGTAAACGACATCGCACCAACCAACACCCAAAAAACAACCGACCACGGTGCAAACGACAAGTCTGCCGAAGTCGGCTTCGAAATGGCTGGCGGCAACATCGAAGAAGCAACCAACGTACCAGCAAAAGAAAAAGAAGCCATACTGAAATCCTTCGATGAGTACATGGAAGCGTTCAACGAAGAAGATATCAACCGCTACATGAACACTATTTCCAAAAATCCAGAAGGCTTCAACTACGAAGATGAAAAAGTAGTAGTTGAGCAAACATTCAACGACTACGACACCATCCGAACGGCTGACAACACAACGATCATCAAATACGACAAAACACATGCACAAGTATTCGCGAACATCCACATCGCACTAGAACAACCAGATACCGGTGCAAAACTCGATCGTGACGGTCGCCAAGTAACAGTTTTCGTCAAAGAAGACGGCAAATGGCTTGTCACAAGCGTATACTTCATCGGAGACACAGCAGCTGAATAAACCACACCCCGGGCATATATGACAAATATCATGTCTGGGGCATTTTTTTGCTTCCATTTCCTACCGCAATTCAGTAAACTTATCAATAGGAGTGTGATTCACAAAATGAAGACAGCAATCGTAACAGACAGCACCGCCTATATCCCAAAAGAAATTCGCGAAAAACTCGACATTCGCATGGTGCCACTAAGCGTTGTCATCGGAAATGACACTTACAAAGAAGAAATCGACATTAACGCAACCGAATTTTACGACAAAGTTCGAAACGAGCGCACGCTACCGAAAACATCGCAGCCTGCCCTTGGAGATTTTGTCAGTACCTTCGAAAAACTATCCAAAAATTACGACGCAGTCATTTCCATCCACCTATCGAGCGGTATTAGCGGAACACTCGCAGGTGCCAAACAAGCCGGTGAAATAGTGGACAACCTTAACGTATATACATTCGACTCAGAAATTTCCTGCATGGTACAAGGCTTCTACGTGCTAAAAGCCGCACAAATGGCTAATGAAGGAGCACATCCAGAAGAAATCCTACAAGAACTAAACACAATGAAACAAACAATTCGTGCCTACTTCATGGTGGACAACCTCGACCATCTGCACCGCGGCGGTCGTCTAAACGGCATCGAACGTGTCATTGGTAACGTCCTGCAAGTGAAACCAATCCTTCACTTCGAAAACAAAATCATCGTCCCATTCGAAAAAGTACGCACGCGTAAAAAAGCGATGAAACGCATTGCAGACCTACTTCAAGAAGACGCAAACAAATACACAAAACTGCAAGCAACCATCATCCACGCAAACAATGAACAAGAAGCGATCGCATGGAAAACCGAGTTAGAAGCAAATCTACCAAACGTTGAGTTCACGATCAGCTATTTCGGCCCTGTAATCGGCACGCATCTTGGCGAAGGCTCGATGGGTCTAGGATGGGTAAAAACCAACTAAGGAGAATGCCCATGGACAAACAGCTACAACAATTTCTCACTGGCCGCATCTGGCTTCGCGAACACACCCCATTCCCGCGCGAAGCCATCGACGCCCACATCGAAAGCGGCCACATCCACCTCAAACCCGGCATAGAAAAAGACCAAAACCAAGCCCTTTTTGGTCAATTAAAGAAGTACGTCTGCAACCGATGCCACAACACAACCCAGCACTTATTTCACACATTTCACTGCGCACGCTGTAACCAAAATTGCACCTATTGCCGCCATTGTATTCGGATGGGGCGGGTGAGTAGTTGCTCTGAGTTACTCCTTTGGGACAAAGAACATGCTCGCGGCGCGAACGCTCATGAATTTGCATGGAGTGGACAACTGACCCCTCTCCAGCAAAAAGCAAGCGAAGAACTACTAACAAGCGTCGAACAAAACAAATCCCATCTTTTGCATGCAGTTTGTGGAGCTGGAAAAACCGAGCTACTCTTCCCATCCATCTTCCGATGTCTTGAGCAGGGAAAACGATTATGCGTAGCAGCCCCAAGAACCGATGTCATCCTAGAGCTATTCCCACGCTTTCAAAAAGTATTTCCAAAAACAACGATTCATGCTTTATACGGCGGAGCACCCGACCAAGAAGGTTTCGCCGAACTAATACTAGCTACCACACATCAGCTCTATCGATTTGAACAAGCATTCGATGTCATATTCGTCGATGAAGCAGACGCCTTTCCATATTACGCAGATGAGACCCTACAACGAGCAGTGAAAAAAGCAGCTAAACAAGACGCTGCCATTCATTACGTCACAGCAACACCAACAAAATCACTCCAAACAACGAACCAGTCCGTATTATCTAGAAGATATCACGGACATGACCTACCCGTCCCTAGATTCGACAGTCTATGGGGTTACGCTAGGCAACTAAACAAAGGAAAAGTCCCATTCAAACTGCAGCAATGGATCGAGGAGAAAACAAAAACAAACACTCCATTTCTCGTGTTCCTGCCAACCATCGAAATGCTCGAAAATTTCCCAGGCGATTTACCAAGAGTACATGCAGAGCATCCAGATAGAAAAGAACTCGTCATGCAGCTGCGAGAAAAGAGAATACCTGGCTTACTCACAACAACCATCCTAGAACGAGGCATAACAATTGAAAACGTATATGTTGCTGTAGTGGGAGCAGAACAAAAAATCTTCACATCAAGCGCACTCATCCAAATAAGCGGACGAGTCGGTCGTTCCTTCCGATATCCAGATGGGGATATTGTCTTTTTCCATCACGGTATCTCCCGTGAAATGGACAAAGCGCTAGCTGCAATCGAAGGGTGGAACCGATCATGAACTGTCTAATTTGTGGAGCTGCATTCCAACCATCCCCTACATGGGGGAAGTTATTTCTATATGAGAAAGAATCCTCTACATGTAGCAGGTGTTTCAGCAAATTTACAAAATCAGATACCACAATCGATTTCAGTGATTTCCAGGGTACTCACTACGAGGGAACAGTGGATGCTGTTACAGCACTTTATTCGTACAACGAAGCGATGAAAAGTTATCTGCATCAATATAAGTTTTTACAAGACGTAGCACTCGCACAAGTATTTGCTAAAACATTGCACGAAGCTTTCGAAGGAAAAGAAGGCATTGTAGTGCCTATCCCGATGCATTCGGAAAAACTAGTTCAGAGAACATTTGCGCAAGTCGATGAGCTATTAAACAGTGCAAGCATTCCTTTTCAACATCTGCTCACTAAAACGGCAACTAGTGAACAAGGAAAAAAGACGCGAAAAGAACGATTAGAAGCAAGTTCACTCTTTGAAGTTAGGACTAGGGTAGAAGCAAAAAACTATATTTTATTCGATGATATATACACAACCGGCGCAACCATCCACCATGCTGCCAAACTACTAAAAGACGCAGGAGCAACAAGGGTTGAAGCAATTACTTTAATAAAAGGATAAACTGCCGATATAAAAGAGGAGACAACTGAACTTGGAGGGATCCTCATGGGAGAACTAAAAAATTGCCCATCCTGCGGCGACTTTTTTAACTATACAGGGATAAGAGATGTGTGCAATAACTGCGCCACCAATGAAGAAAAACTATATGAAACGGTCTATCGTTTCTTGCGAAAGAGAGAAAACCGCGCGGCAACCGTTGAACGAATCGTCGAAGCAACGGGTGTAGAAGAATCACTGCTACACAAATGGGTTCGTAAAGGTCGCTTGCAACCAGCGCTGTTTCCAAACCTTGGCTATCCATGCGATAACTGCGGCAAACTAACTACACAAGGAAAACTATGCACTGGCTGTACAGAAGAGCTAAAAACAAGCCTACGCCAATTCGAAGCAGCGAAAGAATTCCGTGAAAAAGTAAACACGCAAGAAAATACATACCATAAGGACTATAGATAACTCTCACTATATGTGGGAGTTTTTTCGTGATTATAAAAAAACTCTAAACACTTTACAGATCAAACCGAAATAAACGGTAGACACTTTTATCGAAGAAGGGAGGACATTACCATATGAAAATCACCAACATTGGATTAAACCAAGTAAACCCATACAAACGCAACCAACAACAAGTGGAAAAAACACAGCAGGTGGCAAAACCTACTACCGATCAACTAGAAATCTCATCTGCTGCAAAAAGCATGCAAACAAAATCTCCAGTGGAGGTAAACCAAGCAGAACGAGTTGCCACAATCAAAGCGCAAATTGATGCGGGCACATATCAAGTAGACGCTAAGAAACTAGCATCAAATATCCTTAATTATTACCGTCTCTAAAAGGAGCTTAAAACATGTCCATCGAAAAGATATTGCAATCTCTTACGAAACTTGACATGCTACACAAAAGTTTGCTAGAAGTTGCATACAAAAAAACAGAAGCAATTAAAACTGGCGACATGGACAGTCTAAACCAACTGCTCAAGGATGAGCAGGCACACGTAGCAGGCATTTCTCAGCTAGAACAACAGCGTCAAAAAGAGGTAACGGATTACCTTCGAGCAAAAGGAATTGCTCCTACTGACAACCCAACTGTTGCACTAGTCTTAGAAAATACCAACACAAACGAAGAAAAAGAGCAACTAGGAGCAGAACGCAACAAACTACTCCTAACACTAGAATCGCTCAAAAACCAAAACGACCTAAACCAAAAGCTGACGCTACAATCCTTACAATTCGTCAACTTAACATTAGATACATTACGACCAAAGCCAGACCAAATAAACTATTCAAAATCCGAAGTACAAGCCCCTTCCAAAGGTAAAGCCTACTTCGATTCGCAAGCATAAGGAGGCGACCACATGGGCTCAACATTCATGGGATTAGAAACAAGTAAACGTGGACTATATACACAACAATCCGCCCTATATACAACCGGACATAACATCTCCAACGCCAACACACTCGGCTACTCCCGCCAGCGCGTGAACATGGAAGCAACTCTAGGCTACCCAGGAACAGGCCTGAACGCACCTAAAATCCCTGGTCATCTAGGAACAGGAGTCCAAGCACAGTCCGTTCAACGTATTCGTGATTCGTTCATCGACAGCCAATATCGTCAAGAATCCAACAAACTTGGTTACTGGGAATCCAGATCACAAGCCATCACACAAATGGAAGACGTACTAAACGAACCATCTGAATACGGCTTAGCCAAATCACTAGATGAATTTTGGAAATCCCTACAAGACTTAAGCGTAAACCCAGAAAACGGCGGAGCACGTTCAGTAGTTGTCCAACGCGGAGTTGCAGTTGCGGATTCTTTTAACTACTTGTCGAAATCCATTAACCAAGTTAAAGAAAACGCCGGAAAAGAAATAGGTATCTCTATAAAGGATGCAAATTCCATATTAGAACAAATCGCAAGCATTAACGAACAAATCCAAGCTATTGAGCCTAATGGTTATATGCCAAATGATTTGTATGATGCTCGCGACACGCTATTAGATGAGTTATCTACTTACTTTCCTATCGAAACAGATAATGTTAAATCGGGTGGAAATGCTTTAGCAATTGCAGAAGGCTCTGTGACAGTGTCGTTAAAATTAAAAGACGGTACTACTCTAAAACTAGTTGATGGTAAAGACTTTGCACAACTTCATAATTCTGGTGCAAGCGGACCAGATGGCGTTACACCAACTGATAAGATGACGGGACTTCATCTGGTAAAAGTGAATAAGGATGGTTCTGAAACTAATCTAAACAAAGACTGGTCGACTCAAGGGACTTTAGAAGTTCATAATATTAATAACTTCAGTGATTTAGGAAAACTTAAATCCTCTGCAAATTCATATGGCTATTCATCAGATGGAACTGCAACTGGTGATGAAAAGGGACTATTCTCTGAAATGATAGCAAAATTAGATAAAATGGCAGCAGCATTTGCCAAAGAGTTTAATGCGCTACATGCAGGAGGAACTGACTTAAAGGGTGAACAGGGTGGCGAATTTTTCGTACCAAAAGACCCTGCAAATGGACAGGGCATTACTGCGGCTAATATTTATGTTTCCAAAGATATAATAGATGATCCTAATAAATTGGCAGCCTCTAATTCTGCAGCAGGTGAAGCGGAAGCTGGTAACGGGAAGCAAGCACTCATCCTAGCAAACATGAAATTCGCTAGCCTTACTGACTTAAATAATGTTAGTGCTCAAACCTTTTTCGAAGGAATTATCGGTCAATTAGGGGTAGACGGTCAACAAGCAGCACGTCTAGCATTTAACTCTGCAACACTTCAACAAGCAGTAACAGAACGCCGTGCATCAGTGAGCTCAGTATCACTAGACGAAGAAATGACAAACATGATCACATTTCAACAAGCATACAACGCAAATGCACGTATGATTACAGTAGTAGACGAAATATTAGACAAAATTATCAACGGCATGGGCCGTGTAGGACTTTAAAATAGAAAAGCGTAAGCGCCTATCTTTGACCCCGAGGGGCAAGGCGCTGAAGCTAGACCAAATAGGGGGAACAAACTATGCGCGTAACCCAATCAATGCTATCAAACAATATGCTACGTAACCTTTCAACTAGCTATAACAAAATGGGGAAACTGCAAGATCAAATAACAACAGGCAAAAAAGTAAACCGTCCATCCGATGACCCAGTAGTTGCGATGAAAGGTATCGGCTACCGTACCGCATTAGATAAAGTAGAACAATTCCAACGAAATATCGGGGAAGTAAACAACTGGCTAGATAGCTCCGATGATGCTTTAGATAAAGTTGGTTCAGCATTACAACGTGCAAATGAATTAGCCGTAAAAGCAGCAAGTGATACGACAACACCAGACGACCGTGCGAAAATACACAGTGAGTTAGATCAACTAAGGGAACATATTCAAAACATCGCGAACACAAAAGTTGGGGATAAATATATCTTTAGTGGAACAAAAACAACCACACCATTATTTGATGAAAAAACTGGTGGTTATCCAACAACAGGCTTAGATTCATTTAACAAAGATGTAGAAATAGAAGTATTCGATGGGATAACTCTCAAAGCAAACACAAATGCAATCGATGTATTCAAAAATATCGATCAAATGTTTCAAGATATTAAAGATGGAACGGTAGATTTCAACGCAGCTATCGGTAAAATCGATGACCAAATGAACGAGATTCTAACAACTCGTGCAGATATAGGTGCTCGTCAAAACCGTGTAGAACTTATGGACGAACGTCTTCAATCTCAATCGGTAATTGCAACGAAACAAATGTCCGAAAACGAAGACATCGATTATGAAAAAGTAATTACCGAAATGATTACACAAGAATCTGTCCATCGTGCAGCGCTTTCAGTAGGAGCAAGAATTATTCAACCTTCATTAGTAGACTTTTTAAGATAATAAAAAGCGTTTGGACAATATGTTCCAAACGCTTTCTTTAAAGGAGGGAGCAATTGTGAACATACCTAAACTCCAAGTCCATTCAATAAAAGCACAAATCAGTTTAAACATACAAAAACCAGTACAGCAAATCGAACAACCAAGTGCTACTTTAGACCTTCAACAACCAAAAGCAGTCCAAACAATGCAAATAACTAAACCACAGCTCAATATAGACACAGAACAAGCAAGAGCTGATCTAGATTTAATGAGCTCAAGCAGAAGGACTGCTGAAGTTGCTAATTATGCTACACAAACAGCACAAGAAGGCACAGCAAGGCGAGCACAAGAGGGCAATGAATTAATGCGTATTGAAAACGGAGGAAGTACGATTAGTAGTCAAGCCAAACAAACGGGCAGACAACCATATTCATCACTAAGCATCAAATTCATCCCATCTAACGGAAGCGTCAAAGTGAACTTTCAACCAGGCAGTGTAGACATTGAAGTAGAACCACAACAAGTGATTAATAACACAAAAACAAACAAACCAATTCATACATACACGCCTGGAAAAGTAACAGTAGAATTGCAACAACACGCATCACTTCAAATAGATTGGCTTGTATAAAAGTAACGAAGGAGTAAAAAAATATGAAACTTAAAACAGCTTATATGGGCGAAGTAGAAACAGATACTTCAAGCTTCATAACATTTGACCGTGGAATTCCCGGTTTCGAAAAAGAAAGAAATTTCATCCTACTTCCAATTGAAAATAACGATGCTTTTCACGTATTGCAATCCGTTCAAACAGTAGAGTTGGCATTTATCGTCACAAACCCATACGAAATCACAACTGACTATAGCTTCGAGCTGGACGAAGCAACAGTCCACGCACTTCAAATACAAGACGAAAAGGAAGTCGCAGTTCTAGCAATCGTATCATTAAAAGAAACAATCGCGCAATCAACCATCAACTTAAAAGCACCAATTATATTCAATTCAACAAACCAAAAAGCAAAACAAGTCATTCTAAACGACGAATCATACCCAATTCGTCACCTCATCTCATCAGAAAGTCAAAAGGGGTGAGCAAATGCTAGTATTATCACGTAAAGCCAGCGAAACAATCTGGATCGGCGAAGACGTAGAAATCGTCATCACCGAAGTAAAAGGAGAACAAGTAAAAGTGGGAATCCGCGCCCCAAGAAATATCGAAGTTATCCGAGGTGAACTAAGGCAAGACATCTCCGAATCCAACACAGAAGCTGTAATAACAAACATAGACATCTTCAAAAATACAAAAGAATAGATTCAAAATTAATACAAAAAAATTAATAGAAAACCTATTAAACATTTCCAATCTATTCCGATACTATCTATGTAAGCAAGAAAAACGGGGTTCGGCCGGCCTGCGTCTCTTGTCGACATATTAAAAGACTGCTCACAAGGATGTGAGCAACATATTCCAAGGAGGAACTAATAATGAGAATTAATCACAATATCGCAGCACTTAACACACACCGTCAGTTGAACACTGCTTCAACTAACCAATCAAAATCTATGGAGAAATTAGCTTCAGGTATGCGTATTAATAAAGCTGGGGACGATGCAGCTGGTTTAGCGATTTCCGAGAAAATGCGTGGGCAGATTCGCGGTTTAGATATGGCTTCAAAAAATGCTCAAGATGGAATTTCATTAGTGGCTACTGCTGAAGGTGCTCTTAATGAAACCCATGACATTCTACAACGTATGCGTGAATTGGCTGTCCAATCTTCAAATGATACAAACACGGATACTGACCGAGCTGAACTGCAAAAAGAAGTAGATCAATTATCTCAAGAGATTACGCGTATTTCTGAAAATACAGAGTTTAATACGAAGAAATTAATAAATGGAGACGCTAAAGATGTAACTTTCCATATTGGAGCTAACGAAGGTCAAAATGTAAAGTTAACTATCAATAACATGGATGCTGAATCTCTTAAGGTTGCTGGGAAGGTTGGAGATAAAACAGACCTAACTGGTAATACAGCTATTCAAATTAGAAATGATAATGGTGAAGAAGTAACTGTCAAGTTTACTGCGTTAGGAGATAAAGATGCAGCTGCTGTAGATAAAACTACTGCTACCCTTAGTGAAGATGGTAAAACACTAACGGTAACATTGGCACAAGCTGCTGGTAATGGAACAACTGCGGGAGCTGCAACTGCTAAACAACAAGATGTATTAGATGCAATTAATGCATCTAGTAAAGGAGCTGTAATAGCTACAGCTAAATCAGGTGGGGATTTAACTGCTGCAGCAACAGTAGGTGCTGATACTAAAACTAGCACGACTACTACTCTTGATGATACAAAAGGTATAAACATATCAAATCAATCATCTGCATCTGATTCAATTAAAACCATTAATAATGCAATTGAAACAGTTTCGGCTGAACGTTCTAAATTGGGTGCGACTCAAAATCGCTTGGAGCACACAATAAACAACTTGAATACATCTTCTGAAAATTTAACTGCTGCAGAATCACGTGTTCGTGACGTTGATTATGCTTTAGCTGCCTAGGTAGTAACAAGCACAGTCGTCCTAGCTGGTAACGGCTAGAGATAATGATCGGGTGAATTGCTGGAAACCCCTAAAACTCGCTTCCCTACAACGTAGTTGGAAACAGCAAGCGTGAATGGTCGAAAAGAAGAGAGATTGGGCAATCAGCAGCCAAGCTCCTGTCTCGAAACAGTGGAGAAGGTTCAACGACTAGGATAGACCATCTAAGGCGAAAGCTATGGTGATGAAATCCATAGGTGAAACAATGTCCATCAGCATTGCGAATCCGAAGTGCCCGACCCCTACTAGAATGCTAGAGGGTGAAGATATAGTCTAGTCATTTATGAAAGTAAATGTTCGCACGATGGCGAAAGAAATGATGGAACAAACAAAGAATTCAATTCTTTCTCAAGCAGCACAAGCAATGTTGGCTCAATCGAATCAGATGCCTCAAGGAGTTCTACAACTTCTTCGATAATCGATTCAAGGGCGTCTTACTTGGTAACGAGTAAGAACATCACTGGGTGAATTGCTGGAACTTCCTTAAGTTCACTTTCCTACAACGTAGCTGGAAACGGCAAACGTGAACGGTCGAAAAAAAGTGAAATTGGATAATCAGCAGCCAAGCTCCTGTGAGGAAACTCTGGAGAAGGTCCAACGACTAGGATATACCGTCTAAGGTCTTGACTAAGACGATGAAATCCGTAGGGTGGCAATAGTCATTCGAAGTGCCCAGCCCCTACAAGGATCACTTGAGGGTGAAGATATAGTCTATTCTATGATCGAAAGACATAGCGGCAAAGCAAGCCAACCAACAACCACAAGGCGTACTTCAATTATTACGTTAATCTGGTTAACAAAACACTGTCGGAGTTTCCGACCGTGTTTTGTTTTTTTTTTAGATTTTAGATATCAATTCAAAATAAAACAAGGCGGATTATTTATGAAATTCATTTATTCAATACTTCTTATAGTAGTCATGATTTTAAGTGGGTGTGGAAATGAACAGGCTAACCAGATTTACAGAGTACACAAAGATAGCGTAACTATAATTGATGATGACATTATATTTGAATCTGGTGGACAAATTATGACAGCAAAAGGGGAAGCGGATAAGTTGAAAAGCAGTAATGAGGACTATTTAAAAGTTGTGAAATATAGCAACGGTAATTTGAGAATTGCAGAGTAGAAAGACAGCAAAGAAATAAGGCTAATTCTGTATCCCCAGAAAAAATGGTGATATTGAAATTATATAAGATTTTTAAGGGGAATCTATGAAATAAATTAATTGAATATTAAGTTTTGCTTATTGGTTAAAAAATGTATACAAAAGCAAGCATCTATTACTATTGGATGCTTTTTTTTGTTTATTAAAATAATCATCCCTACTCAATCAAACTTATTCTCTTTCTGAATCATTAACTGAAATCTCGTATTTCTTTCACCCCATACATCCCATATTTTAAAAAAATTCATAGATATAAATCAGCATCCGATAAAATAAATACTTAATTTCCTCCATTTTCTTCCGATATAGTAGATAGTTGTAATATTATCGGAATGATTAATAATAAATCCCGAAGGAGAACTCGACGAATTATGCTTGTAAACAGTAATGGTTTATCAAAGTTATTGAACAATCAAAGAAGAAAAACAGAAACTAGTTTGCAGAAAACGCTTGGGAAGCTTGCTTCGGGGCAGCAGATTAATGGAGCGGCAGATAATGCATCTGGTCTTGCTATTAGTCAGAAGCTATTAGCCATTAAACGCGGTAGCAACCAAGCGATTCGCAATGTGCAAGATGCAAGCTCGCTAGTAAATACAGCGGATAGTGCGATGCAAGAAATGACAGCGGTTGTACATCGGATACGTGAGCTAACAGTACAGGCGATGAATGGCACCAATACACAAATGGAATCCAATGAAAATGCGTCGACATCGGCTGATACGCTCTTAATTCAAAATGAAATTGATCAGTTAAAGAGAAATTTGAATGACATTGTTCAAAATACAGAGTTCAATAGTATAAAGTTGCTGACAAATAAGACTCCGGGAGAATTTATATACGAAAATCGGACTGCTTCCAAAACAATTCAATTGTTAAGTTCCTCCCAGAATCATTTGGTTGATAGGGATCAAAACAAGGTTGGATACAATCAAATCGATCCTGTTGCTGTATCGAATTCAAATAATATTATGTTGCGGCCGACAACGAATATAGTAACTAAAATGCCTGAAAGCTATATTGCTTCAACAGTTGTCGATCATAATCCAAGATGGTCAACGGATGGCGGCTCAATTGTCTTTTCATCCAGCAGAGATAATGGACAGTATCTAGTCCCAGCAGATGGGGGAAGTGATCCAATCGAAAATACAGTCGCTGTTTTAGACCAAAAACTAAATAGCGGTAATGGTTTATTAAAGCTATCTAACTTAGGTTCTATTTTAAATTTAGAAAAGTTCTCGAATGGCAGCTGGACCTCAGTACAAAGTTTTACTGATTACAATTTAAATGATGGTAGTGGTGGATTTAGTTTTTCACCTAAGGTTGATGCAAATGGAAATACAGCATTCGTTTATTCTGACTCTCAAGGGAATATAAAAAAAGTAGATGTGAATCAAAATAATCTAGCAATTACAAGTGGGCCAATTAATATAATTCCGACATCAGATGTACTCAATCTGTCCCTTGCCGATAAAACTTTAACATTACCTTCCTCACCCGATTTGTATCAGATGAATACACCGGAAGCTTCTCTGCGTATTCAAAAAGTAAATGATAGTGGAACGAGGGAACTAACCTATTGGGACGGAAAAGATGAAGCACCGACTGGCGGGTACTACACCGTTTCAGGTAAAGTAATCACTTTTTATGAAGATGCGATAATAGGAAAAGAATCTATGGATGACGCACAGGATTACTATCGTTTTTCTTATGTAGCAGATACATTTCAGGATAATATTTATACTGCCGCTATTCCTGCAGGTGCAGAGGTTTATAATATGCACGGAGAGGATGGACCACGTTCTTTAAAAATCACTGTTGGTGGAACAGAAATTACTAAATCACAACTCCTTTCAATAAAACAATCGGATGTAGAAGGAACAAACGGTGTTTTTGTAGATGCGGCAAATGGAAAAATTGAGTTTTATGGAAATCTTCGTCCTAAGGCTAGTCAGAGTGTGCAAATTGAGTATTTTACAGATGCGGATGGTCGAAATGGAGTTCAATCATACTCCTTAAATGCTAATATCGATACGTATAATTTGAAGGATACCGATCTATCTAAAAATCGGTCATTACGTGTATATATCGATGGCAGGGAAATTACTTTCGATGAGACAAAAACAAATGGCTACACCTATGAAAATGGACGTATCAACTTATATGGAGATGCTCGTCCTGATGTTTCATCAAATCCAAGCTTTAAAATAGATTATGTATATGATAATACAAGTACATCCAAAGAAGTATATGGAATTAATTTAGGCGGCTACCACCCGGAAGTTTACAATCTAGGAAATGAAGTATCGCCCAATTCCATCCGAGTATATCGTAATAGTGGAGAAGAGATTGCCTATTCAGATACAGATGGTTTCCAATACAATTCTACAACAAATACGATTGAACTATATGGAACAGGACGCCCAAATACAGGGGACAGGTATTCAGTAAGACTGATTGTGCCAACTGGTGATGCGGTAAAACAGGATACCAAGGTAGAAATTCCATTAACACACGCTCCCGAAACATATGGAAATCCTGATCCTATGACCTTTAAGGTAATAGTTGATGGAAACGAAGTCCATTATGATAATACAAAAACAAATGGCTATTTTTATAATAGTGGCACACAAAAAATCGAGTTATACGGTGATATCCGACCGGACGTGGACCAAAGTTCAAATCCGGAAGTGAAAGTATATTATGTATTCGAAAGCCCGGCAACAGGTGTCGGAAATGATTCTTATGATTTCCGTTTATCAAACACGACGCTCGATTATGGTGTAATCGATCAATCCGAAAGTAGAGCTATCAGAGTCTATCAGAAAGGAATGGAGGTATCATACGACGCTGAAAATGGTTTTACATATGATAGCGATACACATATACTTTCACTACATGGAACCTATCGTCCCAATCAAGATAATGATACAGGAGATTACCAAATCTATTCGATCGCATCGGAGGATCTTCGAAAGTCAGTTCCTCAAGGCTCTTATATTTATAAAGTTGAAATGAATGGACAGATAGTACCAAAAGCCAATAACCTTGCAGAGGGAGGTTATTTATATGATGGACAGCACGTGGAAATAATAGGGGATTATCGGCCGAATATTACAAATACCAAATCAGACATAAGATTGAACGTTCAGTACTTTGAGTCCTTGGATATTTCATTAAATGCCAATATGCCAAACGGATATTTTCATCATTATTGCGCCCATGAGACCGGGGAAGAATTGATGGAATCTGAAATCGACCCTAATTTCTTCGCTGTCTCGCTCGATGGAAATCTTCTAGAGGATGATCAATACTATTTTCAAAGCAATAAGATCATTTTAACACATGATTCTTTAACTCTTTCACCTGGTTCCCATACATTGGCTGTAGATTATCGGGCAAGACAAGGTACCGGCTATGAACCAAATGATTTTACATTCCAAGTAGGTGCTAATTCTGGACAAAACTTAAAAGTGGAAATTTCTTCCTTTGATAATATGCTCCGTGACACGAATGTCATTTGTGTTCGTAATTACGAAGATGCTACAAAAGGGCTGGAGATAATTGATGATGCACTAAGTTTTATTTTAGGCGAACTTGACTCACTTGGTGCAACCCAAAATCGTCTAGATCATATTGCTGCAAATCTTTCTGTGCTGGAGGAAAATACAACAGCCTCCATGAGTCGCATACAAGATGCTGATATGGCAAAACAAACCATGAATCTCGTAAAAGATCAATTATTATCTCAGGCACAACAGGCACTAGCTTCACAACTTCAGCAATCTTCAGGGCAAGTATTGGAATTGTTAAAGTAAAATTAACACAAAACAAGTAGACCGACAAAAAACTATAAAATTCTTCAATTATTCCATAATAAAAACGCAATTCAATTATGAACTGCGTTTTTATTATGGTTTGTTTTATGTGAACTTTATTTACGACAGAGCTTAGTGACATATTTCTGTGTTGAAAAAAATTAATAAATTATAGTTCTTTAGTTTTATTATAAAAAGTGGTACTATTTCTTTAGAGTTAATGGAATAGGAGTGTTTTAAATTTGAATACTGTCAGTATATTTGTAATTTTATTAGTATTAGCAATCATATTTTTTATATTGAAAAGCAATGTACTAATTACCAGATCTACATTCGTTAGGAATTTGTCGGAGTGTTATAATGAAAAGGAATTTCCTATTTCTGAAAGAAAACAAAAATATAAAGATTACAAGAAAGCATTGAAGTTATTTGATAAGTTCTATACTTCTAAGTTTAATTACATATCTAAAGACCATAAACAAATATTTAAATGTAAGTACTTAGTTAAAGAAATGATATCATCTAATCTGTTGAATGAGTATGAAAATGAATGTAAAAATTTAGAAGATCTGAATATTAAAGAAGAAGCTGTTGTAAAGATTAAAGAATGTTTTAAAAAAGTATATGTTTTTAAATCCGCAATTAAATATTTTGAAAATCACATTGATATGGCAACAAAGACTATCGATTTAATTTCTAAAAACAAAAGAGGATCTCACATATTTCAAAGACCTTATAGATCTTTAGTTTATAAGAGAGTTAATTACCTGGAAAACGTTATTAAACAATGTGAAAATGTTATTGATTACCTAGAATTGAAATTAGCTGATTTAGAGGATGTAATTACAAAACTTAAAAAGTTGAAAAAGCCTACTTTATTGGAAATTGCTTTTAATGTGGTAACAGCCCCCATAAAACATACTTTTAATCTTGTGGACTCTGTGATTAGCGGAGATGAAAGTAAATTTATTAGAAGTGCTTCAATGATTGGTCTTACTTTTTTAGGAGTTGGAATCATTGGAGAAGCTATAGATGCCTTAGATGCCCTTGAGGCGTCTGATTTATCAATGATTGAGGGTATCAATACTGATATACATCATGTTGACTCACACGCAGTTGAGAGCTATATGCGTGAAGATGGAACATTCGTTAGTGGGTATGAACGTGGTGGGGAAAATGGATACTATAGTTCCAACCCAGATAATTCCTTAATAAATAATCTTCGCTCTTAGGAAGTGAAGTGTCCCTACAATGTCAGCGTAAATAACACACTATTCCGAAAAATAGTCATATTATTTTAAGTGTCGTCGTTGTGTTAGATAAAATTTTGGCAATTCTCTACAAAGCATTTTTAAATAATAGTAATTGTGAAAGTTATCTAAGAAGATAGTTTGGATTACAAGAGGCTTCGGTTGTAATTTAATGTGGGAATTTTTTGTGAAATTGGTAAATAAAATTACAATGATCAGAAGTTATCAGAGGCATGTTATTACGATGATTGACGATTGAGGGACAGCAAGGATTCATAATCTAAGAAGTGCGTAACAACATTAAAAAGCCTGAAAAAAATAATATTTCAGGCTTAATTCATTAAAATAGAACCTCTTCTATCTTAAATCTCCATCCTAAAACCTACTATTTCAATCCTAACAACGAATAGACTGCCCACCATCAACCGGAAGACAAACACCTATGATAAAACTTGCCTCGTCCGATGCTAGAAAGACAGCTGCATTAGCTATATCCCATGCTGTTCCCATGCGACCAGTAGGAACAACTAGCATCTCTAGCCGCTACCATTTCTTCTACGTTATCGTATTGTCCAGAGATGCTATTATAGATTAACGGTGTATTGATAAGTCCTGGCATGATCGCATTTACACGAATTCCAGCAAGGGAAGAAATATTTACAATTGCCCCTTTTTTTCTCTCTTTCATATGTGGTATAACATACTTCATAGCAAGGTATACACTCTTTAGATTGACATCCATCGCTTTTTGCCAATTTTCTTCGGAAATATCTGTGACGCTTCCCATTTGTGGTAATCCTACATTGTTATGAAGAATATCAATTTGACCAAATTCCTTTATTGTGTCCGAAACGACTTTTTGAACATCAACTGAGTTTGTCACATTTGCAGTTGTATAAGAACTGATTTCATTTTCACTCAGAATAATTTGACTAGTTTGTTCGGCTGCTTCTGCATTTAAGTCTACTACCATCACTTTTGCCCCTTCACGCGCATAAGCTACAGCTGCTGCTTTCCCATTTCCCCAACCTTCTCCAGCTGATCCTCCTCCAATACAAGAGCAACTTTATCCTTTTAACGATTTACCATAATTGCACCCCAATTCTACTAAATTATGTATTAGATTTTCTTTTAATTAATTAAATGATTCAAAATTAGATATTTCCTATAGTTAGCGACCTAAACTTTTGTCCATTTCAATTCCTTACTCCTCTCTCACTTTAAGTGACTAGCCATTTTCACTTAATTGTTCTAGTTGAGTAATAGTCTCTAATTTTTCTGTTTCCCCTATGACTTTCTTAGCAAAATAATTAGCAATCTGTGCTCCGACAGAAAGATTGATAATCATATTAATAATGGGTGCGATGGCTGCAAGCTCTCCAATAAATTCAAAGGCGAGAATAGAAGCAAGTGCTGTATTACATAGACCGACCTGAAATAGAATGGCTCTAGCATCTGCTTCATTAACAGATAGTTTTTTTGCAATAAAATATGCAGCAATCATTGGAAAAACAATTTGTATAAAAGAAGCCAGTGCTATTAGAGGAATGATTCCTAGCTCTAAAGAAATTGCTTCTTTCCCATTTCCAACTAAGGTGTGAATAATAAGCAAAAGTGAAAGGGAAGATCCTAGCTTTGTTATGTTTTTAGAATAGTTCACGGATTTCGGATATAAACGTTGAATGATTATACCTGCGCCTAGTGGAATAACCACAATCATCATAAATGAGCGTAGCAAACTAAAAAAAGAAATAGACACTTGGGTTTCAGATATCCCTAGCATAGATAAAGGGGTAACAATCGGACTGAAAGCGATATCTATCAAGGAAGAAGCAATAACAAGAGATGTATTTCCTCCCGCTAAAAATGTATAAAGTGTAGCGGCTGTAGCACTCGGTACTGTTCCTGATAGTATGATACCTGCCATGATTTCTGGGTTAGAGGAGAAAAACAAATATGCTAACCCAATTGATATGATGACCGTAATTGTCCACTTTAATAATGCAGTTAAAAGTAATTCTCTTTTTTTTGTTCGTATATCTTTGATGGCTGATACATTCATAGAAATTCCCGTAAAAAAAATAACAATGCCTAATAGAAGGCCAGGAATCCAAGTTGCCGTCTTTATATATACGGGAGAAAAGTAGGTAGCCATTGCCGTCAAAAGAATAAGTAACGGTAATTTGCTAGATATAGCATTACTTAAAGCCGTCAACAATTCCATCCCTTTCTATTGGTTTATATACTATTGAATGAAAATTAAAACTTGCACCTTGTGTCAGAAATAATTCTACACTATTCTGACAGTTGACTACAATTCCTTTTGTAATAACAAGCAATTTATCTCTCCTCTTGAAATCACAAAACTTTGATTAAGATTCTGGGGTGAATCTTTTCGGACAACCCTCTAATGAATTATTTAAAGATATTGATGATCAATCCATCCCTCCTTTTCTAATCTTCATCTAATTCATTCTCCGAGTGTTTAATTCATCCTTAAAAACGCGTACCTATGTTAGAAACAAATTAAACACTATAAATTTATTTGCGAATAAAAAAGGTATTTGTTTATTATTGTCGAAATTATAGATAATAGGGAGGTGAGTCAATATGGCTAAATTTATTGTTAATACTGGTCCTAATAAAGAAGTGCACAGAACAATTTATACATTAGATGCATGTAGAATTAATGAAATCGCAAGTGGAAATAGGCTGGATACTGACACAGACTATACTGTACTTTATCCTACTATATATGATGGATGCAAATATTGTTATAGCGAAAAACATAGAAAATAAAAAGTCAAAATGAGGTTGGGACAAAACCCGTCTTGAAAAATGAAAAGCCCTAGAAATTTTACAAATAGTAAAATTTCTAGGGCTTTGTTTTTTAGGCATTAAAAATAAGGACATGTTCTGATAAAATTTAAGTACCACTACAAAAACTTATATAGAAAGAATTGTCCTTATGTTAAAAGATTATAACATGTATCGAATCAATAAACTTTACCAAATGATATTGCGTTTTCTATCTACCATTTGGTCGAAAGTATTCCGCACGAAGCGTTTAATGCCTTCGCCCGACATACTGGCTGTCCATCCTATCATCCACGTATCATGCTTAAAATCATCTTATACGGTTACGCACAATCCACATTCTCTGGTCGTAAAATAAAAAACCTTGTGAAAGATATTATCCGTATGATGTGGCTCGTCCAAGGACATTAACCAAGCTGCCGTACCATCAATCGTTTCCGTGTCCACCCCAATATGAAAGAACTCTTTCTTCAGTGCTTCGTTCAGTTCCGTTGCGAGTTAGTCGAAGAGAAGCTGATCGATCAAGAGGTGATTTTTATCTATGGTACAAAAATCAAAGCGAATGCCAATAAGTTAACGATTGTCTGAAAAAAAACCGTGGAAAGGCATCATTCGAATCTCGTAGAATTGGAAAGAATCTGTACGAGCATATCCTACATCTAGAAAACGAATGGAAATAAAGTGCTGTTTTCCACACAATTATTACATTAATTTAGTTAACAAAACGTAATCCGATTACTGGGTTACATTTTTTCGTTGAAAAAATTTTCGATAAGTTTACAGAACGTCAATCAAGTTTGTTACCGAAGAATCACAAAAATGTGTCTTATTTAAATCCCTTTAAAGTAGACAAATTTCATTTTGCCCTATTTAAAGGTAAGTTATTAAAATACTTTAATGGCAACCGATATTAACAATAAGAGATGTTAACAAAGGGGGCAAGATCCGTATGGTGAATCGAATTGCTGAATCTGCTGTAAACTACAATACAATTTCAAAAACAACGAGTGTTGAAAACTCTGTTGAAGCCATTCTTCCTGTTACTAGTCCTGCGGAAAGTGGAAAGTCAACAACTGCAAATGACATACAAGAACATTTACCCGCTGAAAAAGCAAAGAAAATGACGGATAGCATGAACAAGTTTTTAGAAACGACTAATACAGAATTGCGTTTCAAATATCACGAACAGTTAAACACATATTATGTGACATTAATAGATTCTAAAACAGATGAGGTAGTTCGAGAAATACCATCTAAGAAAATGCTGGATATGTACGCAGCTATGCAGGATTTTATGGGTCTTTTTGTAGATAAGAAAATATAAAGGGTTGGTGATTTCATGCGTATTACCGGATTAGCGAGCGGTATGGATACAGATACGATGATTAAGGAATTAATGAATGCACAACGGATTCCTTTAGATAAAATAACGCAGAAAAAGCAATATACCGAGTGGCAATTAGAAGACTATCGCTCTATTAATAGAAAACTAAATGACTATAGCAATAACCTTTTTGATACAGTGATGAAGCAATCCACATTTTTAGCTAAAACTGTTAACGTGTCATCTCCTGAGGCAGTTAGTATTAAAAGTGTAAGTGCGACTTCTGAATTTTCGGGAACAATTTCTGTATCTCGTTTAGCATCACAAGCATCTATGCAAAGTAATGCTAGTATCGGGAAAAATCTAGATACAAAATTGACTCTAAGTGAATTAGGTTATGCAGGAACAACTAACTCCATAACTATTAATGCAATTGATAAGGATGGTAATTTAAAAGCAGAAAATGCGAAAACGATTACTTTTGATCCATCAACAGATACTTTAGATTCTGTATTAAAAAAGATTAATAGTGAGTCTGGGGTTTCTGCTTTTTATGATTCATTTTCGGGGAATATTGCAATGACTGCTAAAAACTCTGGAAACGTTGTAGGTGACGTGGAGATACAAGTAAACGGTGATTTAGCAACATTTTTTAAACTTGAAGTAAACAATGTTACCGCTGAACAAAAAGGGAATGGTAAATCTGGAGTGAATGCTAAGTTTATTTTTAATGGTTTGGAAACTGAACGAACGAGTAATTCATTCCAAATTAATGGTTTTGAAATTAATCTTAAACAAGTTACTACCGATCCAAACGATCCAGCAAAAACTAATCCTGTATCTTTTAGTTCTGCTCCTGATACGGATAAAGTCGTCGATGCAGTTAAAAAGTTTGTCGATGACTATAACAAGTTGATCGAAGAGTTAAACAAAAAAGTTCGCGAAACAAAATATCGTGATTTCCAGCCTCTTTCTACTGAACAAAAAGCAGATATGAAAGAAAAAGAAATTGAACTTTGGGAGGAAAAGGCGAAAAGTGGTACTCTTAAAAACGAGCCTATCCTAACTAGTATGCTACAAAGTATGCGCTCCGCTCTAAATAGTGCAGTAGAAGGTACATCAGGGACTATACGTTTAAGTGACATTGGAATTAATACTTCTAAGGACTATACTGCTAATGGAAAGTTAGAAATTGACGAAACTAAACTAAGGGAAGCTATTAATGCCGATCCAAATAAAGTATATGAAGTGTTTGCTAAATCAGGAACTACAGATAAGGATACAGGTTTGGTTTCAAAGATGCGTACAACAATTAATGAGAGTCGGACTAAATTAACGGAAAAAGCTGGGATAACTGGAGCAGCTAATTCAACATTTTCAATTGGACGTCTTTTAAAGGGCTATGACGATCAAATTACGCGTTTTGAGACTCGTTTAAAAACGGTCGAAACGCGCTATTACAAACAATTCTCCGCAATGGAATCAGCAATCTTACGAGCAAATAACCAATCATCCTACTTAATGAACGCATTCGGTGGGCAATAATAATTAAGTTAAAAAGTGTTAAAAAATGAGGAGTGTAAACATGGCTGTAAATAATCCATATAAAGCTTACCAACAAAATAGTGTAACCCAATCGACACCGGGTGAATTGACGCTAATGTTGTATAATGGTTGCTTGAAGTTTTTGAACCAAGCGAAAAAAGGAATCGAAACAAAAGACATTGAACTAAAAAATACGAATATCCAAAAAGCACAAAATATTTTACGTGAATTGATGATCACGTTAGATATGTCGGTTGCTGTTTCTGCATCGATGGCTTCTTTATATGAATATATGATTAATCGATTAGTAGAGGCTAATATTCAAAATGATACTGCTAAGGTAGATGAAGTGATTGGGTATACGACTGAGTTCCGTGATACGTGGAAACAAGTCATCCAAATCAATCGCCAAAAGCAATACGGTCAAACAGGTGAGGTATGATTCGAGAAAGTTTAACAGAATGGAAAAAGGTTACAGAGCTTTTAACTAGGATATTAGACGTTCGAGAAGAAGAGAAGCGAGAGTCGGTAATTGAACAAGTTGATAAACTTATAATGAAACGCGAAGAATTGCAGCCTGCTATTCAAGCTCCGTTCACTGATGAGGAACAAGCGTTTGGTGAGAAGTTGCTTCCTTTAGAAAAAATACTTCAAGCGAAGCTTAAAGTTTATCTGAAAGATATCCGTTTAGATATATCTGAGCAGCAGAAGAAAAAAGTGTCTGTAAATGCGTATATGGATCCTTATAATCAAGTATATCGCGATGGCACTTTTTACGATAAGAAAAAATAATTTATCTACATTAATTAATAATTAAAGCTCCAAGAAGATAACTTTTCTTGGAGCTTTTAAAAAGGCTATTTCCCAGGAAATATCTTTTTAAAATTAGTAGTGAGAAAATAGTAAATTAATGCTATGATAAAATTACTAGTCTAATAGAAGGAGAGTTTATATGTTTAAAAAGGTGCTTTTAGTAACAGTTCTTTTATTTTCATTTACATCTATAGCCTCTGCAAGCACTACTGTTTTGTATGAAGTGAAAAAAGGGGATACTTTAACGAAAATTGCAAAAGCAAATAAAGTTTCCGTGAAAGACTTGCAAACATGGAATAAGCTCATAAAAGAGAATATTTATGTGAAGCAAAAATTAGTAGTTAAAAAGCCGGTAGCAGCAAAGACAACGCCAAAAGTGACGCAACCGGTTGTAGCAACGAAACCTGTTACGCAAGTAAAAACCGAAAAAATTGTACAACCAGTGCAAGTGAAGGCAGAAACACTGATTACTTCTCCTACACCTGTAGAAGGGGAAGCAAAAGCTCTTTCAACGAGTGGACAAGCTGTTTACAGTACGCTTGTAGATTTTGCTAAATTATTGGAAGGCACTCCGTATTTGTATGCAGGTAATACGATTGCTGGGTTTGATTGCAGTGGATTTATTCATTTTGTACATATACAAGCTGGATTGAATATGACACGTCAGAGCAGCGAGAGCTATTTCACACAAAGTGCGACGGTTTCTACTCCGGTTATTGGAGATTTAGTGTTTTTTGAGAATACATATAAACCAGGAATCTCTCATATGGGCATTTACATCGGTGATGATCAATTTATACACGCGGGCTCAAAGGGTGTGGAGATCACAAGTTTACATTCTACCTATTGGAAAGAACATTTCGTATCGTTTAAGCGATTTCATGCTGTAAGTGTGGAAAAATAATAGAGTGAGAGGGAATCTTATGAAAATGACGATTGCGAAAAAAATGTGGCTAGGATTTTCTGCAATTCTACTATTATTAATCGTTTCTTCCGTTGTTGCATTTGTGGCACTTTCGAATAATAGTGCAAAGTATCAATTCTTATTGGACAATCAAGTGGTAAAGCTTGACTTATTAAAGCAAATTGAGATTACCCAAAAAGACGCTGGACGTAGTTTATTAGATTACTTATTGCTCAATACAGATACTTCCCGTCAAAGTGTAGGTACTAATCTGGAATTGGCAAGTAGTTTAAATGAAGAGCTGCATAGTAAATTATCTACTCCGGAAACGTTGGAGTTAATGGAAAAACTAAATAGAAAAAATGTAGTTTATCAAGATAAAGTGGAAGAAGTCATTGCTGCTAAGCAAAATAAAGAGACAACAGTTAATAAACTAACTTCTGAAGTAAAAACAATGAATTTAGATATGCTGAAAATTTTACAAGAAATAGAGCAATTTTTAAAAACTGATATGGAACAAACAAGAGAAGACGTGAATCGTACCGATGCTAATGCAAAACTACTTATTTTATTAATCGGGGTAGTAAGTATTATTCTAGGACTAGCAGTATCGTATTTTATTAGTAAAAGTATTTCGAAGCCAGTTAAAAAGGTTACGGCTGGATTATCGGAAATTGCCATTGGAAACTTAGCGGTTGAGCCAATCCTAATTAAAAATAAAGATGAGGTTGGAGAAATGGCGAAGGCGTTTAATACAATGTCAGCAGATCTCAGACAAGTTGTTTCTAGTGTGCGAGATTCTTCTATGCAACTTGCAGCTAATGCGGAAGAACTTTCGGCAAGTTCAGAGGAAAGCCTTGCTTCATCTCAACTGGTGGCTAAATCGGCGGAAGAGCAAATGGCTACTAGTGAACAACAGGTTCGTCATATGGATTCTTCTGTGAATTCGATGGATGAACTTTCACAAGGTATCGTGCAAATTTCTGTTGATAACGAAGAAATGTTACATGCTGCGGACGATGTAACGAAACTTGTAAAAAAAGGTTCAGAAGTAGTGTCGGATGTTGCAGGTCAAATGAACATGATTCATACAACGTTTAAAGATACGACAGTTATTATGCAAAACATGGCAAAGCATTCGAACGAAATTCAAGCTGTTACTTCGCTTATCACAGATATTTCGGAGCAAACAAATTTGCTTGCGTTAAATGCAGCTATCGAAGCTGCACGAGCTGGTGAGTATGGGAAAGGCTTCGCTGTTGTAGCGGAAGAAGTGCGGAAGCTTGCAGAGCAATCGAAAAACTCAGCTTCTGAAATTGAAAAAATGATAGAAATGATTCAAACAGCTTCTGGGGACGCTGTGAAAGCTATTACTGTCGGTGGGGATAAAGTAGAAGACGGTCTTTCCAAAACGACTGAATCGCTTCAAGTCTTTACAGAAATAGAATCAGCAGTAGGTGTTGTTGGGTCCAAAATTGAATCTGTTTCTGCCTCAATCGAACAAATTCAAGCGATGGCCGAATCGGTTTCAGAAGGTGCTCTGGAAGTGCAGCGTTTAGCTACTCAAGTTGCAGACGGGGCTAACGATACGAGTGCAGCTACAGAAGAACAGCTTGCTACAAACGAAGAAATTTCATCTAATGCACAAGTGCTGGCGGATCTTGCTGAAAAGCTGCAAAACAACGTCAGACATTTTAAACTTTCTTAAGAACCTATTAATGGCTTTAAATCGTTTCATGCGATTTAAAGCTATTTTTATGGAGTTTGAATATGACAAAGTGCCTTTTCCTCTGTATAATAAAGTGGTTACTATAGAATTATAATAATTAAAAAAAGGTAGGAAAAAGGGGCTATGTTATGAAATATACAATTACAAGGAAAATGTGGATTGGATTTTTATCTGTATTGATTTTATTGATACTTTCTAGTGGTTTATCGATCTTTGCTACAGTTGATATTACAAATAAATACAAATCTATCATTGAAGATGATATCGAAAAAGTGAATCTTATTACGGAGATCGAGTTTATTCAAAAAGATATATCAACGGCAGTATTAGAATATGTTATGTTTGGAAAAGAAAGTTCAATTGAAAATTTAGAAGCCCAAATGGAACATGGATCGGTTGCTGCAAAAGCGCTCATCGAACAATTATCTGATCCTGCCTCTTTAAAGTTAACAGAAGATCTTCAAACGGAAAATGCCAAACTATTTGAAGCGAACAATAAGATAATAGAATTAAAGCGTAGGAATGGGAACTTTGCTCAATACTCTGCGGCTTCTTATGAACTTAACGCAGAAATTTTAGCTATTCTAGCAGAATTAAAGAATGTAGAGCAACAAAATGTAGACAACGCAAAAGCAGATTTAGACAATTATGTACAACTAGCAAATACGATAACTATTGCCCTTGCTATACTGAGTGTCATTATTGGTGCACTTGTTTCTTATTTCATTAGTAAAAGCATTTCTAAACCAATTCAAAAAATGACTGCTGGACTTACGGAAATTGCGGCTGGTAACTTAGCAGTAAAAACGATCAAAATTAAAAACAAAGATGAAGTGGGCGAAATGGCCACTGCTTTTAATAAGATGACCTCGGATCTTCGAGCAATTGTTTCGAATGTACGCGACTCTTCCATGCAACTTGCCGCTAACGCAGAGGAACTATCTGCAAGTTCAGAAGAAAGTTTAGCTTCCACCCAAATGGTCGCAAAATCAGCAGAAGGACAAATGCTTGCCAGTGAAGAGCAAATGAGTCATATGGACTCTTCAGTGAAATCGATTGTAGAATTACAAGAGGGTATTGGTCAAATTGCGAAAAACAACGAAGAAATGCTGCAATCAACCGATGGTGTACAAAACCTTATAACAAAAGGCTCTTCCGTTGTAACGGACGTAGCAGGTCAAATGGAAAGAATACATACGACGTTTAATGAAACGACAGAAATTATGAAAAGTATGGCGAAACATTCCGATGAAATCCAATCTATCACATCCCTTATTACAGATATTTCGGAGCAAACGAATTTGCTTGCCTTAAATGCGGCAATTGAAGCAGCGCGTGCTGGAGAATATGGAAAAGGGTTTGCAGTAGTAGCAGAAGAAGTACGTAAACTTGCGGAGCAATCAAAAAACTCTGCATCCGAAATTGGATCGATGGTTCAATTAATCCAATCAGCATCCGGTGAAGCCGTAAAAGCTATTACGACAGGCGGCTCAAAAGTAGAAGAAGGTCTATCAAAAACAACAGAGTCCATCCAAGTATTCAAAGAAATTGAAAGCGGGGTGGGAGCTGTAGTGTTTAAAGTAGAATCTGTTTCCGCAGCAATTGAGCAAATTCACGCGATGACTGAGTCCGTTACAGAAAGTGTGCAACAGGTTCAACAATTAGCATCCATAGCTGCAGACGGTGCAAACGACACAAGTGCGGCTACCGAAGAACAGCTTGCAGCTAATGAAGAAATTACAGCTAATGCCCAAACATTAGCTGATCTAGCAGAAACACTTCAAGCTGAAGTAAGCCATTTTAAAATTTGATTAGATAGTTTAGTAGCGACTCCAGGGACTTGGGGTCGCTTTTTATATGGGAGAAGAGGATCTTGCGATTTGGAGGGGGTATCTTGTGATTCTGAGGTACTACCTTGCGATTTGGGGCAGATATTTTGCGATTCTAAGCCATGTTCTTGCGATTCGGCGAGTCTATCTTGCGATTCGTGATAATATAAGCTAGCAAGTGCCCTATGTTGCCAGAAACAGACTTTCACTTGCAAGTAATCAAACCGTATCTCTCAATCCACCCCCACACAAAATCTTCCTCAACTAGACACAACCTTCTCCGACACAATACCGTATAATATACTTAGGTGATTATTCTATGTATAAATTTATAGTATTTACACATGTGTTAAGCGCAATTTTATCTATTGGTCCGTTCTTTGTACTTTTTCCGTTATTAAATAGGATGAAACTCCAAAATAGAGATGTGCTAGATTCACATTTAGAGGTGTTCCAAGCTGCTATACGGATTGTAAAGCATGCTGGGCATGTGCTTGTTGTATCTGGGATTTTGCTTATGTGGCAAGGAAATTGGCCGTGGTCGACGTCATGGGTCATTATGACGATAGTTGTAATGGTAAGTTCGATTGTTTTTCTAGCGCGAGCGTTTAAGCCAAATATTCGATTGTTTCGGGATGAGAAGATTGATTTGAATACGCTTGTTTTAAAATTACGTCGCTCTGTGTGGCTCTATATTTTATTGTTACTTATAATGCTTTGGTTCATGGTAGCCAAGCCGAATCTATGGTAAATATTTGCCTTCCCGGGTCTACGGGAAGGTTTTTTCTTTGCGTATTAATACAGTTGGTTGCCCTCCGTTCAAAAATGGTTGCTTTTAATGCAGAACTAGTTGCTTTCGAAATTTGTTTAGTTGCTTTCATCTATAAATTGGTTTCCCTTAGCTTAATTTTGTTATTTAATAGAAAATAATTCCACCCCCGCATGACTCCAAATTGTACTCCAATATTTCATTAAAACCCAGTCAGATTCTACCTTTGAGAACCATTCTCACCGCATTTGTATAGAGGTTTTTTATTTTGAACAAAAAATTCACAATTATTTTTCAAGCTTGTAAAGTGCGATATATCGCAAATGTAAACGATTACATAGAATATGAATATTCCAAACTAACAGATTATTTTAAAAAAGGGTGTTGACGGGGCATTTTAAAGGCGATATGATAACTACAATATATTAAATATTGTGAGAAAATTCACAAACTAAAGAAGACTATAAATAGTCCAAAGCTGCAAAGCTAAACGCTATATAAGCGGTAAGTATAGGAGCGATTTAATTGAGAAGTGACATGATTAAAAAAGGTGTAGACCGTGCCCCACACAGAAGTTTACTTTATGCAACTGGGGTCAAAACAAAAGATTTAGATAAGCCTTTTATTGGCGTTTGTAACTCCTATATTGATATTATTCCAGGCCATATGCATTTGAATAAATTTGCAGAGGTCGTTAAAGAAGCAATACGTGAAGCTGGTGGAATTCCATTTGAGTTTAACACGATTGGTGTAGATGATGGGATTGCAATGGGACACATCGGGATGAGATATTCACTTCCGAGTCGTGAACTGATTGCAGATTCAGCGGAAACTGTTATTAATGCCCACTGGTTCGACGGAGTGTTTTACATTCCAAACTGTGACAAGATCACTCCAGGAATGTTAATGGCAGCAGTAAGAACCAATGTCCCATCTGTTTTTGTATCAGGTGGTCCGATGGAAGCTGGTACTTCAGCTGACGGAAAACAACTTTCACTTACTTCCGTTTTTGAAGGTGTTGGTTCTTATAAATCAGGTGGAATGACAGCAGAACAACTACTAGACATCGAACAAAATGCATGTCCAACATGTGGTTCATGTTCAGGGATGTTCACAGCGAACTCGATGAACTCTTTAATGGAAATGCTAGGGTTGACACCACCGGGTAATGGAACGATTGTTGCTACATCCGACGAACGTCATCGCCTTATTAAAGAAGCAGCACAACATCTTGTAAGAATGGTAAAAGAAGATATTAAACCGCGTGATTTAGTTACGAAAGAAACAATAGACGATGCATTCGCACTAGACATGGCGATGGGTGGTTCTACAAATACAGTACTACATACATTAGCTATCGCTCATGAAGCAGAAATCGAATACGACGTGAAAGAGATCAATGAAGTAGCGAAGCGTGTTCCTTATTTATCGAAAATTATGCCAGCTTCTGATTACTCGATGCACGATGTTCATCTTGCAGGAGGAGTTAGTGCCATTATAAAAGAACTTTGCGAAATTCCAGGAGCGGTTCATCCGGATCGTATGACGATTACAGGTAAATCACTCTATGAAAATGTAAAAGATTCTGAGATTACTAATGATCAAGTCATACGTCGAAAAGAAAATCCATATAGTCCTGTAGGTGGCTTATCCGTCTTATTCGGAAATATTGCACCAGAAGGCGGAGTTATTAAAGTCGGCGCAGTGGATCCTTCTATAAAAGAGTTTACTGGAAAAGCAATTGTCTTTGATTCACAGGAAGCTTCTCAAGAAGCAATTGATAACGGTACGGTTAAAGAAGGCCATGTAGTAGTTATTCGCTACGAAGGCCCAAGAGGCGGACCAGGAATGCCAGAAATGCTCGCTCCAACTTCAGCGATTCAAGGTCGCGGATTAGGAACGAAAGTGGCACTCATTACAGACGGTAGATTTTCAGGTGCATCAAGAGGAATCTCCATTGGACATATTTCTCCAGAAGCAGCTGATGGTGGACCAATCGCGTTAGTCGAAGATGACGATATTATCGTAATTGATTTGACTAATAGAACAATAGAGTTGCAGGTTAGTGAAGAAGAATTAGCAAGCAGAAGAGCTAAACTTCAACCATTCGAACCGAAGATTAAAAAAGGTTATTTAGCAAGATATTCGAAGCTCGTAACATCTGCTAGTACAGGCGGAGTTATGAAAATCTAAGAAGATAATAATAGAAATCTATGATGAGGCAAAAGTTAAGGGAACCTTGTATTTACAGAGAGCCGGTAGCGCTGGGAGCCGGCAATACAACCTTTAGCGACATCCCCTCGGAGTGAAGTGTTGAATGGGAAACCTATTAGATACTTCCGGGTGTAGTAGAACTGACTACTCTCGTTAAAAATGGACGGTCGGCTGTTTTGGTCGGTTGTCTGCGAGGTAGCGGTTGCGCTGCGAACTAGGGTGGTACCATGAAAAGAATTTCATCCCTATACAAAAGAACGATAGTTTTTTTGTGTGGGGTGAAATTCTTTTCTTTTTTATAAATGTGACACTGGACGATTTGATCAAAAGGAGGAAATTATGATGAAGATGACTGTTGAAGAAACAGAACAAATGTATGAAGAGCCCGAAGCCTCGGCAGCTCCGAAGCAATTGGATGGTGCAGATGTTTTAATTGAAACGTTAAAAAAGCACCAAGTTGAAGTAGTTTTTGGTTATCCAGGTGGAGCCGTATTACCGATTTATGATGCGCTACACAAAAACCCGATCAGACATATTTTAGCGCGTCATGAGCAAGGAGCAATCCATGCAGCGGAAGGATATGCACGAGTTTCTGGAAAAGTAGGAGTAGTCATTGCAACAAGTGGCCCGGGAGCAACAAATGTTGTCACAGGGATTGCGGATGCAATGATGGATTCGATTCCACTCGTTGTTTTTACAGGGCAAGTTGCAACAACGGTTATTGGAACAGATGCTTTCCAAGAGGCAGACATCATCAGTATTACACAACCAATTACAAAACATAATTACCAAGTAAAAGATGTAGCGGATTTACCAAGAATAGTAAACGAAGCTTTTCATATTGCTTCCACAGGTCGTCCAGGACCAGTCGTCGTAGATATTCCGAAAAACATGGCAACAGGGATTTTTAGCCCAACTGATGAAACAACAGGGGAAGTAAATCTTCCAGGATATCAACCGACGACAACACCGAACTTTTTACAAATTCAAAAAGCGGCAAATGCTATTTCAACGGCAAAACAACCGCTAATCTTAGCTGGTGCGGGGGTATTATTCGCCAAAGCATCCGATCAATTGGTAAAGCTAGCTGAGAAATATCAAATTCCTGTAACGAACACTTTACTCGGTTTAGGAACGATTGAAGGAAATCATCCACTATTTATCGGGATGGCGGGAATGCACGGCACATACACAGCAAATATGGCGATTCAAACCTGTGATTTACTTATTAACGTTGGAGCAAGATTTGATGATCGTTTAACCGGAAACTTAGCTCACTTTGCACCTAATGCAAAAGTGATTCATATCGATATAGATCCTGCAGAAATCGGAAAAAATGTACCAACCGAAATTCCGATTGTCGCAGATGCAAAAGAAGCATTACTAGCGCTTCTAGAACAAAATGCTCCCAATGGCAATACGGCAGCATGGTTAGAAAGCTTACAAATCAATCAAGAAGAATATCCATTATTTTATGAAGCAAACGAAGAAAAAGGTCTGCTTCCACAGCAAGTCGTAGAGCTCATTCACGAATATACAAACGGAGATGCAGTTGTTACAACTGACGTAGGACAGCACCAAATGTGGGCAGCACAATACTATAAATTTAATCAGCCGCATAATTGGGTAACGTCTGGTGGGCTAGGCACTATGGGCTTTGGTTTCCCAGCAGCAATTGGGGCACAGCTTGCAAAGCCAGAAGCAAAAGTGGTTTCCATCGTTGGAGATGCAGGATTCCAAATGACGCTGCAGGAATTGTCGCTACTTCAAGAGATGCGTATTCCCGTAAAAATAGTTATTTTGAACAACCAAGCACTTGGAATGGTTCGCCAGTGGCAAGAAACATTCCATGGTGAGCGTTACTCGCATTCCTTAATCCCTGTTCAACCAGACTTTGTGAAACTAGCAGCAGCTTACGATTTAAAAGGATACAAAATCGAATCGTATGAAGATGCCAAGGTTCAATTAAAAGAAGCGCTAGAATCAGATGAACCAGTATTAATCGATTGCCGAGTAGTTCAAAAAGAAAAAGTATACCCAATGGTTGTACCAGGTACGGCACTACACGAAATGATTGGAGTGAAGCCAGAATGAAACGCATCATTACAGTAACCGTGATTAACCAAAGCGGCGTTTTAAACCGCGTAACTGGCCTTCTCATGAAACGTCAGTTCAATATCGAAAGCATCACAGTAGGCCATACAGAACAGCCGCAAATCTCCAAAATGACGTTTGTCGTAAATGTAGAAGACGAACAAAAACTGGAGCAACTTTTAAAACAACTACAAAAACAAGTAGATGTACTGAAAGTAAACGATATTACAGAAAAATCGATTGTCGTAAGGGAACTCGCACTTGTGAAAGTAGTCGCACCACCAACCGTAAGAGCAGAGATTAATAGTATTGTAGAACCTTTCCGAGCTGCAACAATCGACACTGGCAAAAACGTAGTGACATACCAAGTGACAGGTAATCCGGAAAAAATTGATGCATTTATCGATTTGCTCAAACCATACGGCATTAAAGATTTAACAAGAACAGGTGTTACGGCATTTGTAAGGGAAACTCAAAAAGTCCATACGCCGCAATTATCTATTTTGTAAGCAACACTAAAATCCAGTAACAAAGTTAAACACTCTAATATAAATAAAAAAACAATCCTGAGGAGGAAATAACAATGGCTAAAATGTATTATAACGGAGATATCAACGAAGGACTTTTACAGGACAAAACAATCGCAATCATCGGGTACGGATCACAAGGTCACGCACACGCACAGAACTTAAAGGATTCAGGCTTTAACGTAGTAGTTGGTATTCGTGCAGGGAAATCTTTCGATCAAGCAAAAGAAGATGGATTAGAAGTATATTCTGTTAAAGAAGCGGCTGAAAAAGCAGACGTTATCATGATTTTATTACCAGATGAAAGACAAAAAGCGGTATACGAAGCAGAAATCGCACCAGCATTAACTGCAGGTAAATCATTAGTATTCGCTCACGGATTTAACGTACACTTCGATCAAATCGTACCTCCAGCTGATGTGGACGTATTCCTAGTTGCACCAAAAGGACCAGGTCACTTAGTACGTAGAACGTTTGAAGCAGGAGCAGGGGTACCAGGATTATTCGCTGTATATCAAGATGCTACTGGTAACGCAAAAGAAACAGCTTTAGCTTATGCAAAAGGAATTGGAGCAGCTCGTGCTGGAGTTCTTGAAACAACATTTAAAGAAGAAACAGAAACAGATCTATTCGGAGAACAAGCGGTACTTTGCGGTAGTACAACGGCAATTGTAAAAGCTGGTTTTGAAACACTTGTAGAAGCAGGATACCAACCAGAGCTTGCATACTTTGAAACATTACACGAACTAAAACTGATCGTTGACTTAATGTACGAAGGTGGAATGGCTACAATGCGTTCTTCTATCTCGGATACAGCTGAGTGGGGAGATTTCGTATCAGGACCACGTATCATTGATGCTTCTGTAAAAGATCGTATGAAAGATGTATTAACAGATATCCAAAGCGGTAAGTTTGCAAAAGAATGGATCGAAGAAAACGAAACAGATCGTCCAAAATATAACGCGATCAAAAAAGCTGAATCCGAACACCAAATTGAAGTTGTAGGTGCAAAACTTCGTGAAATGATGCCATTCATCAATGAAGGGAAAAAACAAGTGAAGAAAGAAGTGGTGACGAGTGCGCAAAATTGACATTTTTGATACAACGCTTCGTGATGGGGAACAATCCGCAGGGATCAATCTTAACACGCAAGAAAAATTAGAAATCGCTCGTCAGCTTGAAAAGTACGGAGTTTCCATTATTGAAGCAGGTTTTCCTGCTTCATCCCCTGGGGACTTTGAAGCGGTTAAACTAATTGCCGATACGGTGAAAAACTCAGTTGTGACGGGTCTTGCTCGAACGATTAAAGGTGATATTGAAGCAGCTTGGGGAGCATTGAAAGGTGGAGTGCAACCACATCTTCACACATTTATCGCAACATCCCCAATTCATATGCAAACAAAGTTGAATAAAACACCGGAACAAGTAATTGAACTTGCAGTGGAATCCGTGAAACTGGCAAGAAAATATTTTCCACTTGTACAATGGTCTGCAGAAGATGCGACTCGCTCGGATAAAGAGTTTCTTGTCCGCATTATTAACGAAGTGATTAAAGCAGGAGCTACAACGATTAATATTCCAGATACAGTAGGGTATGCAACACCTATTGAATATGGCGCTTTATTTAAATACTTATCTGAAAATGTTACTGGCATTGAAAAAGTGAAGCTTTCCGCTCACTGCCACGATGATTTAGGTTTAGCAACAGCAAATACACTTGCAGCGATTGAAAATGGTGCAACACAAGTAGAAGGTACGATCAACGGAATTGGTGAACGAGCTGGAAACGTAGCGCTAGAAGAAATTGCAGTTGCACTACATATTCGCAAAGACTACTACCAAACAGAATCCGGCATCGTATTAAAAGAAACAAAGCGTACAAGTCAGCTTGTAAGTAAGCTAACAGGTGTAGCGATTCAACCAAACAAAGCGATAGTAGGGAAAAATGCTTTCGCACATGAATCTGGTATTCACCAAGACGGCATGCTGAAAAACCCAGAAACGTATGAAATTATTACACCAGAATTAATCGGAGATGCAACTACCGAGCTTGTACTTGGAAAACATTCAGGTCGTCATGCATTTTCTAGTCGCGCAGTAGAAATGGGCTTCCATTTAAGTGATGAAAAACTAAATGCAGCATTTGCCGCATTCAAGAAATTAGCAGACCGTAAGAAAGAAATTACGGAAGATGATTTATTTGTTTTATTGACCGATCAACAAGTGAAAACTTCGGAGGTCGAAGTGTATGAGCTAGAAAGCGTGCAAGTACAGTACGGAACATCTAATATTCCTACAGCTACAGTTCAAGCGAAAACACCGTCTGGTCAAGTGGAGGTTGTATCGTCTACAGGCGCTGGTTCAGTAGAAGCAATTTTCAATACGCTAGAAAAGCTTGTGAATGGAAAAGTTCATATTATCGATTATCGAGTGTCCTCTGTATCTAAAGGGCGAGATGCACTTGGCGAAGCAGTCATTAACTTAACTTTTAACGACGTCGTTTCAGTTGGACGCAATGCTTCACAAGACGTATTAGAAGCTTCCGCAAAAGCGTATTTGAATGCCATCAATAGACAATTAATAAAAGCACATTATCAGGAAAGAGTGCCAGTAGTTCAATAATAAACGGGAGTGAATGAGATGGAGAAAACGATAACAGTATTACCAGGTGATGGAATTGGTCCAGAAGTAACAGGAGCAACTGTTCAAGTGCTTCAAGCAATTGAAAAACGATATAATCATACGTTTAACTTTCAATACGCTCTGATTGGTGGAGCTGCAATTGATGCTTGTGAAAATCCACTTCCTGAAGAAACAATTAACTTATGTAGCGAAAGTGATGCCATTCTCTTAGGTGCAGTTGGTGGGCCGAAATGGGATCAAAATCCATCTCATTTACGCCCGGAAAAAGGATTACTAGCAATTCGCAAACATTTCGGATTGTACGCAAATATTCGTCCAGTAAAAGCGATTCCTGCATTACTCGAAGCTTCACCCCTTAAAAAGGAAATTGCAGAATCAGTAGATTTAGTCATCGTTCGTGAATTAACTGGCGGCTTATATTTCGCAGAACCACGTAAGAAAACAAAAGATTACGCAATAGATTCTCTCGTTTATACACGCGAAGAAATCGAGCGTATTGTCGATACAGCATTCCAACTTGCTCGTAGTCGTAGAGGTAAACTTGCTTCAGTTGACAAAGCAAATGTACTGGATTCTAGTAAGCTATGGCGTGAAATTGTAGAAGAGAAAAAACAAGGATATCCAGATGTAGAAGTGGAACATATGCTTGTTGACTCGACTGCAATGAAATTGATCACAAAACCGGATGCATTTGATGTAATTGTAACGGAAAATATGTTTGGAGATATTTTAAGTGACGAGGCATCTGTTATTACGGGCTCTTTAGGGATGCTAGCATCTGCAAGTACAAGAGGAGATGGCTTTGGATTATACGAGCCAGCTCATGGTTCTGCTCCTGATATTGCAGGGCAAAACAAAGCAAACCCAGCAGCAACTATTCTTTCTGCAGCAATGATGCTTCGCGAAGCATTCCAAATGGAAACAGAAGCAGCAGCAATTGAAGAAGCAGTATTTAATGTACTGAATGACGGCAATTTCACAAGCGATTTACAAGTAGAAGGCAAACGCGTTCTGTCAACAACAGAATGGACAGCAAAAGTATTAGAAGAATTAGACTCAGAATTTGTATCCGATAGCATTATGTTTACGTATGTCTAACCAAAAGGAGAGGGACCAAATGGCAAAAACGATAATTGAGAAAATATGGGATGAACATGTAGTATATGAGGAAGAAGGTAAACCAGACCTTCTCTATATCGATTTACACTTACTCCATGAAGTGACATCTCCGCAAGCTTTTGAAGGGTTACGACTAAACAATCGCAAAGTTCGTCGTCCGGATCTTTGCTATGCTACGATGGATCATAACGTACCGACCCGTAATAGAGAACAGATTAAAGATGAAATTGCACGCAAGCAAATAAATACACTGCAGGAAAACTGTGAAGAATTTGGGATTCCACTAGCAAATATGGACCATCCAGATCAAGGAATTGTCCATATTATCGGACCAGAATTAGGTTTAACACAGCCAGGTAAAACAATCGTTTGTGGAGATAGCCACACATCTACACATGGTGCATTCGGTGCAATCGCTTTTGGTATCGGTACAAGTGAGGTAGAGCATGTACTTTCAACGCAAACACTTTGGCAAGCAAGACCGAAAACGATGGAAATCAAAGTAACTGGAGAACTTGGTTTTGGAGTAGCAGCAAAAGATATCATTCTAGCGATTATTGCAAAGTTTGGTATCGATATGGGAACTGGTTATATCGTCGAATACACTGGTGAAGCTATTCGTAAGCTATCGATGGAGGAACGTATGACAATTTGTAATATGTCCATTGAAGCGGGAGCGCGTGCTGGTTTGATCAGCCCGGATGCAACTACAGTTGAATTCCTAAGAGGACGCGAACATGTGCCGACTGGGGAAGCTTTTGAAAAAGAAGCAGCTCGCTGGTTAGCATTAGCATCTGACGAGGGAGCAGTTTACGATAAAACAATCGAAATTTCTGCAGACGAAATCGAACCTTTTGTTACTTGGGGTACAAATCCATCCATGGGTTCAGGCGTTTCAAACAATATCCCACTTACAACTGATTTCACAGAAGCAAGCGACCGATCAGCACATGAAAAAGCACTTGCTTATATGGGGCTTCAAGAAGGAATGCCATTAACCGATATTGCAATTTCAAATGTATTTATCGGTTCATGCACGAATGCTCGTCTAAGCGATTTGCGTACAGCAGCAAGCGTAATCGAAGGGCGCAAAGTACATCCAACAGTAAAAGCAATTGTGGTTCCAGGATCACAAACGGTGAAAAAACAAGCAGAACAAGAAGGCATCGATAAAATCTTCCTTGATGCAGGATTTGAATGGCGCGAATCTGGTTGCAGTATGTGTCTAGCGATGAATGACGACGTTGTACCAGCTGGCGAACATTGTGCTTCTACATCCAACCGTAACTTCGAAGGTCGCCAAGGTGCTGGATCTAAAACACATTTGATGAGCCCAGCAATGGCAGCGGCAGCAGCCATCGAAGGACATATTGTAGACATTCGCAAATTTCAACTAGTAAACGCGTAAGGAGGAAAAACGATGGAGCCTATTAATGAAGTAAAAAGTGTCATTACCCCTTTATATCAAAAAAACGTCGATACCGATCAAATTATTTCCAAGGAATTTCTAAAAAGAATTGAGCGCACCGGTTTTGGCAAGTACTTATTTTACCACTGGCGCTTTGATGCAGAAGGAAATCCAAATAGCAACTTTGTATTAAATGATGAGCGTTATAAGGATTCTACTATATTAGTAGCGCATGAGAACTTCGGATGTGGATCTTCCCGAGAGCACGCTCCGTGGGCAATTCTGGACTATGGATTCCGCGTAGTGATTGCACCAAGTTTCGCAGATATTTTTTATAATAACTGCATGAAAAATGGAATTCTTCCTATTAAATTGTCTGTCGACGAAGTAGAAGCGATTTTAAGTAAGGAAGAATATAACGTAGAAGTGAATCTAGAAGCACAAACGGTTACAGGAGAGGACGGTGTCGTTTATTCATTTGACATCGATCCATATCAAAAGAAAATGCTTATAAATGGATGGGATGAAATTTCATTGACCTTCCAATATGAAGATCATATTAAAGCTTTTGAATTAAGAAAAGCGTAAGGCGACCGCTTGTCAGCGATAGAGTTCTTCTGCGACGAGCTTCGCGCAGGAGCAAGCAAGTGACGATTTTCACTGAGGCAGTTCCTCAGCCACCGAAGAAAATTGACATTTGACCTCGAGCTGACGTCGGCTGAAGTCTAGACAATGAAAAAATTAGCAAATTAGGAGATGGTTTTGTTGGGAATTCATACGACACTGTAGGTTTATTGGAAGCATCTGTAAAAGTATCGGAGTTCGTTCATCGGACGCCGTGTAAAATGTCGACTACATTTAATGAATGCATAGGAAAAAATGTTTTCTTGAAATTAGAGAACTTGCAAAAAACGGGTTCATTTAAAATAAGAGGTGCAATGAATAAAGTATCTCAGCTGACGGAAGCAGAATGCGAGAAAGGATTAATCGCCGCTTCCGCAGGGAATCACGCTCAAGGAGTTGCGTATGCTGGAAAAGCACGCAATGTGCCAGTCACGATCTTCATGCCAATCGGAACGCCCGAAACGAAAGTGAATGCAACAAAAGGCTACGGCGCAACAGTAAAGCTAGTCGGACAAAATTTCGACGAAGCCTATGTTGCTGCAAGAGAAGAACAGCTTCGAACCGGGGCGACATTCATCCATCCATTCGACGATTTAGCCGTTATTGAAGGCCAAGCAACAGTAGCGATGGAAATGCTGCAACAACGTCCAGAAATTGATACGATTGTTGTTCCAGCCGGTGGAGGAGGACTTCTTGCTGGTACATTACTTGCAGTGAAATCGACTCGTCCTGATATACGAGTTATCGGCATCCAATCGGCCAATTCCTCTGCCATGGTCACTGCATATAAAGGCAAAAATGGAGGACTCATCCCGTTCCAAGGCAAAACGATTGCAGAAGGGATTAACGTGAAAGTACCAGGAAAGCTGACAACCCAAATTATTCATTCCCTCGTAGATGACATGATCACTGTATCCGAAGGAGAAATTGCATCCGCAATCCTTTTCATGCTCGAACGAGAAAAATTACTTATTGAAGGTGCAGCCGCCGCAGCAGTATCGGCAGTGTTGAACCACCACATGCCATCCGCATCACGAAACGTAGGAATCATCGTAAGCGGAGGAAACTTCGACATTAGTAAACTCGCTGAATGTCAGCAAATGTCGTTCCAAGTACCATTAGCAAAATAAACTACAACAAAACCACTAGTCTTTAAGGGGCTAGTGGTTTTTGTGTGAGTTGAGCATGCAATGAATAGTCATCTTGCGATTAGGAGGGGGTATCTTGCGATTTAGCGACCCTATCTTGCGATTAGGAGGGGGTATCTTGCGATTCGGCCATCCTATCTTGCGTTTCGAAGAGTGTATCTTGCGATTCAACCATTCCATCTTGTGATTTACAGAGCTAACCTTGCGATTTCCACAACCTCTACCTCCATTAACTAATTTCATTTCAAAATAAAAGCATACTAACTTGACTTTCATTAGTAACTAAAATATAATTACTTACGAAAAGTAACTTAAAAAGAGGGGAATATTAAATGAAATATCATAATAAACCATACACATTCGTAGAATTAGTTGAATTAAAAGTAATGAACTTAGAAGAATCACTTACGTTTTATCAAGAAGTAGTAGGATTCAAAGTACTAGAAAAACAAGACAACAAAGCACTTTTAACAGCAGATGGGAAAACAGCGTTACTTTCCCTTGAACAACGAACAGACTTCGAACCAAAAACTCAAAAAACGACTGGTCTATATCATTTCGCTTTATTACTTCCTACTCGTGCAGACTTAGGTGCGGTTTTAAAACATTTTATCGAGATCAATATCCGTGTTGGAGCGGGAGATCACTTAGTAAGTGAGGCGCTTTATTTAAATGACCCAGATGGTAACGGCATCGAAATTTATAGCGACCGTCCAGATACTGATTGGAAATGGAATGGGGAACATGTTGCAATGGATACCCTTCAAATCGATGCACAAAGTATTTTAGCAGAAGGTGCAAGTACCAAATGGGAAGGTCTACCAGCAGGCACTGTAATGGGGCATATCCATTTACATGTTGCAGATTTACAAACTGCTGAAAAATTTTATAATGCATTAGGACTTGAAGTTGTTACTCCATATCCAGGTGCATTATTCATGGCAACAGGGAAATATCATCACCATATCGGTATGAACACATGGGCTGGGGTAGGAGCACCGGCTGCAGCGGAAAATATTGTTGGACTTGAAGCTTTTACTCTAGTTTATCCAAGCAATGAAGTATTAAATACTGCAATCGAAAACTTGAAATCAATTGATGCACCTGTAACAGAGGAAAACGGAATATATATCGCAAAAGACCCATCACAAAATAAAATCAAATTAATCGTTAAATAAATGGTAAAAAAGAGTGTCTCGAAATCTTGAGACACTCTTTTTCATTTGAGTAATAACAAGATAAACACTCCCACCCAAGCGCTTCAATCTTCTCCCTCTATCACACCTAAATATTTGACCAAGCCTATACATATTGACTTCACTTTTCTCAAATTCATTCTGCTTTCAGTATCCACCCCTTTTACTCTATTTTTGTCTATCGACAAATTTTTCTTTTGGACAGCTACTTAGTCGATTTTTGTCTGGCAAGCTGTTTGAATTCGACAAAACAAGACCGTTTTGTTGAAGGAAAGGAAATATTGGCGATTCGTTCGAAACTTTGTTTTTTTATGTAAAAAGTGCTGAACGAACTGAGGGGATATAGCACAATAAATTTTCTTTAATACACTTTTGCAATCCTTGTCCAAACCTACTAGAAAGTAGAATGCCTGTAATCTGGACAAGAATAGTGATACCGGTCGATTTTAGCGATTCCTGTGTCGAAAATCGGTCCTATATTTTACTATTTTTATTTTCTCAGTGATTGGCTAAATCTCACCATTGTAAAGCTTGTGTTAAGTTTATAGAAACGCTCTCTATTTTACGATGAAATATGCTATATTTCCTTTTGGGAGGTCTCAATACCTATGAAAAAATGGTCTAGTATACCACTTCGAACGAAGTATTTAATTGCAATTTTTAGTTCTTTTATCTTATTTGGTGTGATGACGGTATTATTAATTATTCAAGTGATTCACAATCAAAACCTGTCCGATAAATTAGAGATATCCTCAGAAAATGTCGAGAATGCAGATATTATGCGTGCAGAGGTAGCTAGTTTATACATAGCAATTTCGCTTTTTGCCGGTGATCCGTTAGAGGAATTCGACAAAGATTATGAAGCGAAGAAAACAAATCTGGCACAGCTAGTACCGACTGTGAGTTCGCGGATGGCGCATATAGATTGGAATAGTTTCGAGCAAACATTAAACGAGATTCAAACAACTTATGAAAATAATTTAAAAAGCTCCGTTGTCAACAAAGAAAATGTCGCAAAACGCCGTCAGCTGCAATCGATAAATGAAAAGTATAATGTGTTGATAGAAATGCTTGATGCTACAAGAGAGCAAGAATCGAATAATCGACAATTGATCATAGACGAAATGAATGCAAGCCAGCAAAATACCATCGTCATAGTCGTTGCTTCTTTCTTAATAGCTGGTTTATTCTCGATTATTTTATTGTTACTGACGAATCGTCAAATAAGAAATCAACTGACGAATGTGGCCTCATCGGCAAAAGAGATTTCTAAAGGAAATCTACTTGCAAAGCCAATACATATTTCGACAAAAGACGAAATTGGCGAAGTATCAATCGCGATGAATGAAATGAAAAACAATTTAACTGAAATGGTTCAAATGATAAAACTAACAGCAGAGAAGCTAAGTATAGATAGTACGACATTAAAGGCATACTCTGCGGAAACCGTGGCAAGTTCTAATACAGTACAAATGGCTATAAATGAAGCTAGCGTAAGTATGCTAGAGCAAAAAGAAGCATCGATTGGAATTCGAGCATTTTTAGAGGAGTTTTCACGGACTTTTGAGAATGTATCAGAAAAAGCAGTTGCTTTAAATAATCATGCCTCTTTCGCGGTGGAAGTCGCAGATGCAAGTGCAGGTACGATGAAAAAAGCAGCAGCTGAAGCGGCACATTTGCGCTCTTTATTCAAAGCAGCAGATAAAGAGAGAAAATTGTTACAAGAGCGCACAGAAGAAATAGCCAGAATGACCTCTATCGTCCAATCTATTTCCAAACAAACAAACCTTCTTGCCTTAAATGCAGGAATCGAAGCCGCAAGATCTGGTATTCATGGAAAAGGATTTGCCGTAGTTGCGGAAGAGGTAAAAAAATTGGCGGATGAAGTGTCTGTTACTGCAAATACGATTAACAGCATTTCTACATCTATTTCACAACAGGGACATGAAATGGAGATCGTCTTTGCAGAAGGTCTCTCTACATCCAAAAATAATGCGACATCTTTCCAGTTATTGCACGAAAAATTCGATACAATCGTGTCGTTTATAAGAGAGTCCAAAAACCAAAATGTTCATATGACAGATTCTATTAAGACAATTGAGCAAGAAAAGAATATGTCAGAAAAACTCATTTTTGAGTTAACGGAATCTATCGAATCTAATACAACTCAAATGGAAGAAACGGTGCAATTACTAGTAGCAAATCTAGAAACTATTGAATCATTATCAGCATTAATCAGTGATATTAGCGAACAAGCAACTATACTAGAGGCATCTACCGCACGTTTCGTTATATAACCAAAGCCTAAAAAGTCTCATTTCGGGACTTTTTGGTCTTTTTTTCATTTAGTAGAGTCGTATTTTATAGATTTGTAATGTAATTGTTACACAAATGTAAAATAAAGAGGTTATAAAGCGTGATAAGATGGGTATAGAAAAATTTTCTGAAAACTCTAGCTGCCCGGAGGAACATAATGAATTACAAATCTATGTCGCAAAAAGTCATTGCAATATTCGTATTATCTATACTTTTAGTTACAGCACCATTCGCAGGAAATACTGAAGCAGCAAGTTCAGTAGACTCAAAAGAATTAGTAGCAACAGCTAAAAACTTAATAGGAACTAAATACCGCAGCGGTGGTACTACGAAAGCAGGATTTGATTGTTCAGGATTTGTAGGATATGTTTACGAAGGACTAGGAATCAGTCTACCTCGGAGTTCATCAGGTATGCATGCAACCGGTTCAAAAGTGGACAAGGCTGATTTAACATCAGGAGACTTGGTTTTCTTTAATACATCAGGTAAGGGTGTTTCACATGTTGGTATATACATAGGCGACGGTAAGTTTATCCATTCATCGACTTCAAAAGGCGTGAAAATTGATAAATTGAACGACCCAGCTTATTGGGGCAAACGCTATGTTGGAGCTAAACGAGTGACGGATGTAACAGTAGCCACAAACAAATAAACATATAAACAAACGTTCTATCGTATAATTTACGGTAGAGCGTTTTTTTCTTCTCCAGACGTATTATCTTCCACTAATCCATTCACAAAAATATTTGAAAAAAGTGATTCCGTTCGTCATAATGGAGTAAAAACGACCCATAGTAAGGGGGAGAAGAAATATGCAATACAAAAGGAAAGAATCCTTCCGCTATACCTTTACTGAACCGTGCAAAGCTACTTTTCGATTAATAAAAGATGCAAATGGACTAACTGAAAAGGAAATATCTAATAAAGGTATTTGCGAAATTATCGACATCAGTCCACATGGTTTGAAAATCTTTACAGAGTTCTCTATTGCAATTGACAAACAAATCCATGTAGAAATTAATGTTACATTAGATGAATCACCAATCGATTTAGTTGGCGAATTTGTCTGGTCTCATCGGAAGATAAATGGATATGAGTATGGTATTAACTTACCCGAGGATACTTATACGGAGCAATTAATTATTAATGAATTAAAAAATGTGCGCAGAAAATCGATGGACATGAGAAAGTAAAGAATATTACACCATTCGACAAAAAATAAATAAAATCTTAAAAGTAAGAAGGATATTTCGGGGTAGATGTTGAATCCTATATGTAGAGTTAAATTTAAAGGAGGAGTTTTCATGCTAAACTTTAACATTCGTGGGGAAAATATTGAGGTGACTCCTGCAATTCGAGATCATGTTGAGGGGAAAATTGAGAAAGTAGCCCGTTACTTCAACGAAGAAATCGAAGCAACAGCCAATGTCAATTTAAAGGTGTACAATGACAAGCAAACGAAAGTAGAAGTAACGATTCCTATGAAAAATTTAACATTACGAGCAGAAGAGCGCCATTCAGATATGTACGCTGCTGTAGATCTTATCGTAGACAAGCTGGAAAGACAAATACGTAAATATAAAACAAAAGTAAATCGTAAATTCCGTGAACGAGAAGGTGTCGCTACTTTCTTTTCAACCGTTGATGCACCTGACGCGCCAGTAGAGCAGTCAGATGAAGAAGCATACAACATCGTTCGCACAAAGCAGTTCGATTTAAAACCAATGGATCAAGAAGAAGCGGTATTACAAATGAATATGCTTGGCCATAATTTCTTCATCTTTACGGATGCAGAGTCAGATGGCACAAACATCGTTTACAAACGTAAAGACGGCAAATACGGTTTAATCGAAACAAACTAAATTTACCAGGCAACTCTCCTCGAATTTCGAGGAGAGTTTTTTAATGGAACTTTTCTAAAACGGACAGGACCATCTTAAGCGCAGCAAAGACAGTTATTAACACGACAAATCACTTGCCGTAAGTGACAATTTTATAGCACAATCAATAACTCTTAAACAGCTATATATGCCAATTGTAAATTCGCTTATTTGCGTGAGATTCTATCGAATGGTAAAATGGGGAGTAAGACTAAATGGGAAGTGAAAATAGATGCTTGGTGTATTAAATAAAGTATTCGACTTAAATAAACGTGAAATAAAACGATTAGAAAAAATTGCAGATCAAGTAGAAGCATTAGCTGGTGAAATGGAAGCGAAATCTGATGAACAACTAGCTGCAAAAACGATCGAGTTCAGAGATCGTTACGCAAAAGGAGAAACATTGGACAAGCTGCTGCCGGAAGCATTTGCTGTAGTGCGTGAAGCGGCTAAGCGTGTACTTGGAATGTTCCCTTTCCGCGTCCAAATTATGGGGGCAGCGGCGCTTCATGAAGGGAATATCGCAGAAATGAAAACGGGGGAAGGGAAAACCCTTACGTCTACTATGTCTGTGTATTTAAATGCGATTCCAGCACTTGGAGCACATGTTGTAACGGTCAATGAATATTTATCAAGCCGTGATGCTGCAGAAATGGGCCAATTGTATAATTTCTTAGGACTGTCAGTAGGATTAAATTTAAATTCATTATCTAAAGAAGAAAAACGTGAAGCATATGCGGCGGATATTACGTATTCGACGAATAATGAGCTTGGTTTCGATTATCTGCGCGATAATATGGTGTTATACAAAGAAGATAAAGTACAACGTCCACTTCATTATGCCGTAATCGATGAGGTTGACTCCATTTTAATTGATGAAGCGAGAACGCCATTAATTATTTCTGGGCAAGCAAATAAAGCGGCGTTATTGTACAAGCAAGCAAATGCTTTCGTCCGTACATTAATCAAAGACACGGATTATACGTATGAAGAATCTACAAAAGGCGTTACGCTAACAGATGTTGGGGTAGAAAAAGTAGAAAAAGCATTTAATATTGAAAACTTATTTGATTTGACACATGTACGCTTAAATCATGCGATCAATCAATCATTGAAAGCTCATGCTTCCATGCATTTAGATGTGGACTATGTTGTTCAAGACGGGGAAGTTGTGATCGTTGACTCCTTCACTGGTCGTCTGATGAAAGGTCGTCGTTATAGCGATGGTCTACACCAAGCGATCGAAGCAAAAGAAGGATTAGAAATTCAAAATGAATCCATGACAATGGCTACAATTACGTTCCAAAACTTTTTCCGTATGTACGATAAGTTATCTGGTATGACCGGTACGGCGAAAACAGAGGAAGAGGAATTCCGTAATATTTATAATATGAACGTTATTGCGATTCCAACGAACCGTCCGATTGCAAGGGATGACCGTGCTGATTTAATCTATGCTTCGATGAACGGTAAATTTGAAGCAGTCGCAGCAGATATTGCAGAACGAAACCAAAAAGGTCAACCTGTTTTAATTGGTACCGTTGCGATTGAAACCTCTGAAATTATTTCCAAATTGTTAACCAAACATGGTATTAAGCATAATGTATTAAATGCGAAAAACCATGAGCATGAAGCGGAAATTATTGCAACTGCAGGACACCTAGGTTCCGTTACGATCGCGACAAACATGGCTGGTCGTGGTACAGATATTAAACTTGGCGACGGTGTTTTAGAAGCAGGCGGTTTAGCTGTAATTGGTACGGAGCGTCATGAATCACGCCGAATTGACAATCAGCTACGTGGACGTGCTGGTCGTCAAGGAGATCCAGGGGTGACACAATTCTATCTTTCAATGGAAGATGAGTTGATGCGTCGTTTCGGTTCAGATAATATGCGTAATATGATGTCTAAACTAGGAATGGACGATTCACAGCCTATCCAATCGAAAATGGTTTCTCGTGCGGTAGAATCCGCTCAAAAACGTGTAGAAGGTAATAACTTCGACTCCCGTAAACGCTTATTGCAATATGATGATGTTTTACGTCAGCAACGTGAAATTATTTATAAAGAGCGTAACGAAGTATTAGAAACTGAAAATATGCGTGCACTTGTAGAATCGATGATTTTCGGTGCGATCGAGCGTTTAGTAGGCTCTAATACTGCTTCAGACAATAAAGCGGAGTGGACTCTAAAAGGAATAGTAGATTACGTGCAAGCGAATTTACTGCCAGAAGGTGTCATTTCACTAAGTGACTTGGAAAACTTATCATCAGAAGAGATGATCGAAAAATTAAAAGAAGAAGTAATTCGCTTCTATGATGCAAAAGAGGAAGAAATGACTCCAGAGCGCATGCGTGAATTCGAAAAAGTTGTGTTACTTCGTTCGATTGACTCTAAATGGATTGACCATATCGATGCGATGGATCAGCTACGTCAAGGTATTCATTTACGTGCATACGGGCAAAATGACCCACTTCGTGAATATCAAAGTGAAGGATTTGCTATGTTCGAGGCAATGGTCGACGCGATCCAAGAAGATGTAGCGAAATATGCAATGAAAGCAGAGATTCGAAATAATCTTGAACGAGAAGAAGTAGCAAAAGGGCAAGCGGTAAATCCAAAGGAAGAGGGAGGACCCGTTAAGAAAAAACCAGTTCGCAAGGATGCAGTGGTAGGACGAAATGACCTATGCCCATGCGGTAGCGGGAAGAAATTTAAAAACTGTCACGGAACAGCACAATAACGAAATGCGAAAGCGCCTATGTCTACCCCTCGAGGTAGACATAGGCGCTGAAGCTGGCCAGTAACTGAATAGAATATCATCAACATTTACTTGAATTTAGGAAAGTCGGAGGAATATTTAATATGGTTGAAATAGCAGTAGTAAGAAATGAATTGGATCGAACAGCAGGGAAATTAGAAGACTTTAGGGGGTCTCTTTGACTTAGAAAACAAAGAGGTTCGCATACAAGAATTAGAGGAGTTAATGACATTTCCTGACTTCTGGGATGATGCACAGGCTGCCCAAAAAATAATTAATGAAATGAACGCACTAAAAGCTATCGTAGAGCAATACAATGAGCTAGTATCTACGCAAGAAAACTTAGAAATGACACTTGAGCTTCTGAAAGAAGAGCCAGATGAGGAATTACAAGAAGAACTCGGTTCAGAACTAAAAGAGTTCACAAGTGCACTAGGTGACTTCGAGTTACAATTGCTATTAAGCGAAGAATACGACAAGCATAATGCAATTTTAGAATTGCACCCAGGTGCGGGTGGTACAGAGTCACAAGACTGGGGTTCCATATTACTCCGTATGTATCAGCGCTGGGCTGATAAACGCGGATTTAAAGTAGAAACGATCGATTATTTACCAGGCGATGAAGCAGGTATTAAATCTGTTACATTGCTTATTAAAGGGCATAATGCATACGGCTATTTAAAAGCTGAAAAAGGTGTACATCGCCTTGTCCGCATTTCTCCTTTCGATTCATCTGGTCGCCGCCATACATCGTTTGTTTCTTGTGATGTTATGCCGGAATTCAATGATGAGATTGAGATTGAAATTCGTACAGAAGATTTGAAAATTGACACGTATCGTGCAACAGGTGCTGGTGGTCAGCATATCAATACGACGGATTCAGCCGTTCGTATTACGCATTTACCAACGAACACGATTGTTACTTGCCAAACGGAACGTTCACAGATTAAAAACCGTGAGCATGCGATGAAATTATTAAAATCGAAATTATATCAATTAAAAATCGAAGAACAAGAAGCGGAACTTGCAGCAATCCGCGGAGAACAAAAAGAAATCGGATGGGGAAGCCAAATCCGCTCTTATGTTTTCCATCCATACTCAATGGTAAAAGATCATCGTACAAATGAGGAAAGTGGAAATGTCCATGCAGTTGTTGATGGTGAAATAGATCCATTCATCCATGCATTCTTACGTTCACGCATAAATTAATAGACGAAAAATACCCCGATGTTATAATAAAATAACAAAGGGGTATTTTTTATTATTAAAAAATTAGAGGAGAAAGTGGCGTGGAATAAATGGATATGAAAGAGTTAAAGAAAAATGATTTAGTAAAGAAAAACTTTATTATGTTTTTAGCTTACAGTCTAGCAGGTAGTTTAGGTTTTATTGCTCAAGTAGCATTAAAAGCTGAAAAAGGAATATTAATATCCATTGGTGTACCTTTGTTAATTGCCATCATTGTTTTTATAATATCCAAAAAAGTACAAGCCGTTTCTGCGGCTTTTCCGTTTATTCTTCTCCTTGCTGCAGGTGTAACTGCTGTTGGAACGAGTGTCTTAAACGAAGTAAGTATCGGTACCATTGTACTCGCTTTATTTATTTTAGTTGTAGGTGGCTTGCATAATACGCAAGTTGTATTCGTTTTTGGATATGTTTTGTCCCTACTAGCAGTTATTGTAAATGTTCTATTAGATGACAAAGGCTTATTAGCTGACCAAGCTGCGAATGTGTTTCTCGTTCAGTTTATAATGGCATTAGGTATTTTCCTACAAGTTAGACAAAGTAAAGCATTATTTAAAAATGTGGAAAGCAATGCGGAAGCAGCGATAGTTAAAGCAAATGAAGAAGCTGCACTGGCGCAAAGACTGGAAACGGCTGTTTCGATTATTACTTCCAATTTAGAACAAATCCGTACTAATACTTTTTCTGCGAACAATGCGCAACAAGAAATGCTGACGGCTGTAGGAGAAGTGAGTATTAGTTCACAGCGGCAAGCCGATCATGTAGGGGATATTGTGAAAAATACGGAAGCAACATCTACTTCAGTAAAACAAATAGTGGAAAAACTATCTTCTATTGTTCAACAAGCAGATGTTGCGGCGAAAAATGCTTCCAATGGATCGGTAGAAATGGAAAAGATGAAAGAAGACATTGACCGATTTACGGTGTTTTTTGTTGAGTTAAATAAAAACTTCCATGAGCTTTCCGAAAAAATTAAAGAAACAAATACATTCGCGAATGCGATTCGACAAATAACCGAGCAAACGAATTTACTTGCATTAAACGCATCCATTGAAGCGGCAAGAGCAGGTGAACAAGGAAAAGGTTTTGCAGTTGTGGCAGAAGAAATCCGAAAATTAGCGGGTGTCACCAATCAAACATTAGAAAAAATTGATGGTAATTTAGACGAGGTAAATAAATACAATCATACTACTATGCAAAAACTGGAAAACGGTGTAAATCAAATTTATAGCCAAGTGCAAACTGCTGATAAATCGAATAAATCCTTTAATGAATTATTCGAGATGATGCAAGTGTTACAAAAGGAATTAGTCCATTTGTCCGCGGATGTAGAATTGATTTCCAAAAACAGTGAAGCAATTAGTATGAGCACTAATGATTTTGCTGCGATTATTGAAGAAAGCACTGCTACTGTGGAAGAACTGAATGCAACCCTTCTCGATATTACGGAAGACCAGCAAACAATTGCAAAATATATTGACGAAACATATGCAGAAGCACAAAAGATTAATAGATAGAAGTGAAAGATGCCTTATTTATTTGGGCATCTTTTTAATTTTAGTTTAGAGGTTGTCCAACTACATAAATAAAGGTTTTGTTATGTGCCTATTTCAAGTATCATTAAGATGTTAGAATATTACGAAACAGGGGAGATAGCAATGATCTTAGTTTTAGCTACATTAATGATAGAAAAAGTTGGGATTATCGTTATTGTTGCTTTTTTACTCTCTCAACTGAAATCATTTCAACAAATTATTCAAAATGATCATAAGAATAGCGAAAAAATCATACTCATTTTACTTTTTGGTGCCCTCGGAATTATTAGTAACTATACAGGAGTCGAGATTGAGCACGGGATAATTGTTAATAGTGGATGGCTTGCTGGAATCGACCCGGATAATGCTATTGCCAATACAAGAGTCATGGGTGTAGTCATTGGAGGAATATTGGGAGGACCGATCGTTGGTTTAGGTGCCGGCTTGATCGCAGGTATTCACCGATACTCCTTAGGAGGCTTTACAGCTCTAGCTTGTTCACTAGCTGTTATTGTAGCTGGAATTGCTTCAGGATATTTTTCAAGAAGACAAATAAATAGTGGGAAGAAGATTACACCAATCAACGCGGCTATTTTAGGAATGACATTAGAAGCCGTTCAAATGCTGATCATTTTAGCATTAAGCAAGCCTTTTGAAGAAGCTTGGATACTTGTTCAAGTTATTGGTATTCCGATGGTTTTTGTAAACGGATTAGGAATGTTTCTGTTTATGTTTATTATCCGTTCAATTATTCGTGATGAGGAGCGTGCCCGGGCAAACCAAACGAGCAAGGCCTTTCATATTGCCGATCAAACCCTGCCTTTCTTTCGTCAAGGTTTAAACACAAATTCATGTAAAGAGATTGCAGAAATCATGTTGAGGCTGACCGATGCAGATGCTGTGGCCATAACAGATGAGCGGCAAGTGCTGGCACATGTAGGAGCAGCATCTGATCATCATATTCCTGGAGGACATTTTATAACAGGTTTAACGAAAAGAGTACTGAGAAATGGCGAAATTGCAGTAGCAAAATTAAAAGAAGAAATTTATTGTTCGGACAGTAATTGTTCTTTGGAAGCAGCAATTGTATTACCTTTAAAGAGGCAAAATAAAACAGCAGGTACACTAAAAATGTACTTTATACAACCGAGCAAGCTGGATGATATTCAGCAGCAACTAGCAGAAGGACTTGCCAATCTATTTTCAACCCAATTGGAGCTAGCGGAAGCTGAAAGACAAACAAAGTTATTAAAAGATGCAGAAATTAAAGCATTACAGTCTCAAATTCATCCGCATTTTTTATTTAACAGCCTTAACTCTATTTCTATTTTATGTCGTACCGATGCTCTAAAAGCGCGAAAACTATTACTGGAACTTAGTTCATTTTTGCGTGGGAATATGCAAGGGGCGAGACAGATGCTCATCCCTCTAGAAAAAGAACTAGAAAATGTGAAGTCGTATCTATCATTAGAACAAACACGATTTCCGGACAAGTATCACATTGATCTGCAAATAGAACCCGGTATTGAAAAAGTTTTGCTACCTCCATTTACATTGCAGCCACTCGTGGAAAATGCAATCAATTATGCTTTTACTAATTTAGAAGGGGTAGGATTAATAGCGATAGAGATTTCCACAGTGAATCATAATCTGCAAATTGTAGTAGCAGACAATGGCAGAGGAATACCGATAAATAAAATGGCGATATTAGGTAAACAGACGATTATATCTAAAAAAGGAACGGGTACTGCCATTTATAATATTAGCAAACGTTTATCCGGAATTTATAATGGGCAGGCAAGTTTAGAAATAGCGAGTGAAATGAATAGAGGAACAACTATCACAATCTCTATTCCGCTTGATAGTAAAGGAGTATTACAGCAACATGTTGAAAGCGTTTATAGTTGAAGATGAACCATTAGCAAGAGATGAATTAAAGTATTTGCTTATGGAAAGTAAACAAATTGAAATAGTTGGCGAAGCAGGGAGTTTAGTAGATGCTGTCAAACATATTTCTAGACAAAAACCAGATCTTGTTTTTTTAGATATTGATTTGGATGGAGATAATGGATTGGATTTAGCAAAGCAATTACTTATGCTAAATCCGACTCCGGCAATTGTTTTTGCGACGGCATATGATGAGTATGCTTTACAAGCTTTCGAGTTAAATGCAATTGACTATATTTTAAAGCCTTTTGATGAAGATCGTATTCGTCAAACCCTAGAGAAAATTATCCAAATTGCTAAAATAGGTACTCAAAAAATCACTATCACACCTTCCTTGAAAAAAGCTAGTACGGATAAAATCGCTGTTCTTGTGGATGAGCGAATTGTGTTACTTGAAAATGATTCAATCATCTACTTAGAATCTTTTGAAGGAAAGTGTAAGATTAAGACGATGACGGATGAATACCTTGTTAGCGATTCCCTCGTTGTGATCGAGAAAAAATTACAACACCCGCAATTCATGCGAGTTCACCGTAGCTTTATCGTGAATCTAGATCATATTGTGGAAATTCATCCGTGGTTTAATTCCACTTATAATTTAGTTTTAAAAGACAAATCAAAGGTTCCGGTAAGCAGGACATACATAAAAGAATTTAAAATGCATGTTGGTTTTTAAGGTTAACTGCATTTCAATTCTCCATTTTTGCATTTCATCCTTAAATTTTTGTAATTCAGCTAAAATTGGAATTTATCATTCTAGTATTTAGTATGATTATTATAGAATAGAAGGATGGGGGAAGAGAGTAATGAATGCGGTTACAATTGTAATAGGTTCTATTTGTATACTATTAATAGCTTATCGTTTATACGGTACGTTCATGGCAGCAAAGGTTTTAAAACTTGATGATTCTAAACCTACTCCAGCGCATGAATTGGAGGATGGGAAAGATTATGTACCCACGAACAAATGGGTCACGTTTGGTCACCATTTTGCGGCGATTGCTGCGGCGGGACCGCTAGTTGGTCCAATACTTGCAGCACAGTTCGGGTATTTACCTGGGTTACTTTGGCTGTTGATTGGTGCGGTAATCGGGGGAGCGGTTCACGATATGGTCGTGCTTTTTGCTTCCATGCGTCAAGATGGAAAATCTTTATCAGAAATTGCTAAAAAAGAGCTCGGTCCTGTTGCAGGATTTTGTGCAGGACTCGCAATGTTATTCATCATTACAATTACAATGGCTGGTTTATCATTAGTTGTACTAAGCGCCTTAGAGAGAAATCCATGGGGAACTTTTGCGGTAGGAATTACGATTCCAATTGCAATGGGTGTTGGATTGTACCATAAAAAAACAGGGAACTTAAAAGTAGCTACAATCGTTGGTTTTGCACTTATTATGGCGGCTATTTTTTGGGGACCAAATATTCAAGGTACAGCTCTTGGTGATTTCTTAACTTTAGAAAAGAGTACAATTGCTTTAGCATTACCGATTTATGCTTTTTTTGCAGCTGCATTACCAGTTTGGTTATTGCTTGCACCACGCGATTATTTAAGTACTTTTATGAAAATTGGGGTATTTATCGCGTTAATCATTGGGGTATTCTATGTAAATCCTGCCGTTCAATTCCCGGCATTAACGGAATTTATTAATGGAGGCGGTCCAATTATCGCCGGTCCAGTTTGGCCATTCGTTTCAATCACGATTGCATGTGGAGCGATTTCTGGATTCCACGCATTTGTTGGTTCAGGTACAACTCCAAAAATGATTAACCGATGGAGCGATATTAAAGGTGTTGCTTTCGGAGCAATGCTAGTAGAGTGTTTAGTTGCGATTATGGCATTGATCGCTGCGGTATCATTAATGCCAGGCGATTATTTTGCGATCAACTCAACACCAGAAAAATTTGCAACATTAGGAATGGAAACAGTCCATTTAGATAAACTGAGCGAAGAAATCGGAATGGATTTAGAAGGAAGAACAGGCGGAGCAGTTACACTAGCAGTTGGAATGACATATATCTTCACGGAAATTCCTATATTTGAAAAAATGGCATCATTTTTCTATCAATTTGTTATTTTATTTGAGGCCGTCTTTATACTGACCGCCATAGATTCAGGAACACGAGTTGCTCGTTATCTTATTCAAGATTTCGGTGGCACATTCTTTAAACCTTTAAAAAAGACAAACTCTTTATGGGCGAATATTTTTGCAAGTGCATTAGCCTGCTTTATGTGGGGATATTTACTTTACTCCGGAGATATCAGTTCGGTATGGGCATTATTCGGTGTATCCAATCAGTTAATGGCTTCTATTGGATTAATCATCGGTGTAACAATTGTACTGAAAATAGCAGATAAACGTTGGTATATACTTACTTGTTTAATCCCTCTTGCTTATCTGTATGTAACTGTAAATGTAGCGGGTTACTGGATGGTGAAAAACGTTTACTGGAATGCAGAAAGTCCTGGCTTCAATTTCTTAAACGGAACACTTTCTGTTATTATGTTAATACTCGGTCTCGTTATTCTCATCACTTCGATTCGCAAGTGGCTGCAACTAGGGAAACTACCACAAGATGTGTTAGTTGAGCGTGCAGCCAAAGGCACAATCTAATATCAGGCTCCAAGGTTTAAAACGGTTCTAAATCGTTTTGAGCTTGGAGCTTTTTTTATTGGAGTTATATCTTATTACTTTAGTCGATTAAAACGATACTTTGCTGAAGTTCACAAATGTTGTTTCAGTTGTTATACTAGTGCCATCTATGACAACGAAAGAGGATATTCAATGGAAACTAATCACAGACTACATAAAGAACTACCTCCAATAGTGGAGCATGGCAAAGATTATATATACGTTATTATTGGTGCAGCGATTATTGCGATTGGCTTTAATGTTTTTTTATTGCCTAACCAAATTGCTTCCGGTGGAGTTAGCGGTATTAGTACTATTTTAAAGGGTGTTTTTGGGTGGGAACCTGGGATTGTGCAATATGCTTTTAATATTCCCCTTTTTATCGCAGGTTTAATCTTTTTAGGTGCGAAATTTGGCATTAAGTCATTTGTTGGAACATTAACATTGCCAGCAGTTGTTTTGTTAACTTCTAGTTGGGAGCCTTGGACAAATAATCCTTTATTAGGTGCATTGTTTGGCGGGATTGCAGTTGGTCTTGGACTAGGAATTGTATTCCGTGGAGGTGCCTCTACCGGAGGAACTGACTTGGCGGCACAAATTATTACGAAGTATACAGGCTTTTCGCTTGGAACGAGTGTGTTATTGATAGATGGCTTGATCGTTATTACTGCGGCATTCGTTTTTGATATTGAAAAAGCACTTTATGCCCTAATTGGATTATTTGTGACGACCAAAACAATCGACATCGTCCAATTAGGTTTTAGCCAATCGAAAATGATTTATATTATTACGAATAAACAGGATGAAATAAGGGATGCTATCTATAAAGAGATAGATCGCGGGGTGACAAAACTTCCTGCTTTTGGCGGATATACGAATAAAGAAAGACCAATTTTAATGGTTGTAGCGTACCAAACAGAGTTCACAAAACTGAAACATGTCATCAAGACAATTGATCCAACAGCTTTTGTCATTGTTTCCGATGCCTACGAGGTGCTTGGGGAAGGTTTCAAAAGGTATTAACAATGGTATAATAAAGTATGAGGTTCAAATTTACTTTGAGGGAGGTAATAGTAATGAACAAAAAACTATTAGCTGTAATATTTGGTGCAGGATTAATGCTAGCTGCTTGTGGCGGTGGCAATGACGAAGCAAATAATAATGACACGGCGACTGACACTGACACAGGTACTGCTCCAACTACTGAAAATGCTTCAGCAGATGCAGAAAAAATTGTTAGTTCGAAATGTATTAGCTGTCACGGTGGTAACTTAGAAGGACAAGGTAACTTCCCAGCGCTTAATGATGTTGGATCACGTTTATCTGAAGATGAAATTTTAAATGTTATTGAAAATGGTAGAGGCGCTATGCCAGGTGGACTGGTAACAGGCGAGGAAGCACAAGCAGTAGCTGCATGGTTAGCTGCTAAAAAATAATATGTAAGAAAAAATCAGTTGCTCATCTCGGGCAGCTGATTTTTTTGTTCAAGGAGATTCAAACTAACCCCGAACACGAAAAACTACCTCCAAATTACGACACAAAAGCTTGTTTTCTCCCAAAAGTAAATTTTCTACAGCAATTTCATGAAAAAAGAAAATATAAAGAAAAGAAGGAATCTAAGCGAACGATGTAGAAAATAACAACGGTAGGTCATTTGAACTTGGGCATTTTTACCTGTTAAATTTGAAAAATACATCGAATCATCGAATTTTTACCTAGTATTGCCTATAAAATGAAATGTAATTGTAACAAAATAAGAAGCGTCTAATGTTATAATAGGCATGTCGCATTTTTAATTAAACGAAACTAATTAGGTGGTTTATAAATGATTGAAATGAAAAATGTCTATAAAAAATATCCAAACGGGATCGTTGCCGCAAATGGAATTGATATAGAAATTAAGCAAGGAGAATTTGTATACGTAGTCGGGCCAAGTGGTGCAGGAAAATCGACATTCATCAAAATGATGTATCGAGAAGAACGACCAACATCAGGAGATATCTTCATCAATGGTACTAATCTATCGTCATTAAAAAACAATAAAGTTCCTTATTTGAGAAGACAAATAGGAGTAGTCTTTCAAGACTTTAAATTACTGCCACGTCTAAATGTATATGAAAATGTTGCATTTGCATTAGAAGTTATTGAAGAAACGCCAACCGTTATACGCAAAAAGGTAATGGAAGTTTTGGAACTTGTAGGTCTAAAACATAAAGCAAGGATGTTTCCTACAGAGCTCTCTGGTGGCGAGCAACAACGTGTTTCAATCGCTCGGTCTATTGTCAACACTCCAAAGCTTGTCATTGCGGACGAGCCAACGGGAAATCTTGATCCAGACACATCCTGGGAAATTATGAATATATTCGAAGAAATTAATGCTCGAGGAACTACAATTATAATGGCAACACATAATAGAGAAATTGTAAATACCATTAGACACCGTGTTATCGCTGTTGAGGGTGGATTAATCACTCGAGACGAAGACAAAGGGGAATACGGTTATGAAAACTAGAACAGCAGGTAGGCACTTCAGAGATAGCTTGAAAAGTATCAGTCGAAATGGTTGGATGACATTTGCTTCGGTGAGTGCGGTAACTGTTACGTTACTATTAGTCGGCGTGTTCGTCATGATCATGATGAATTTAAACAAAGTAGCAGATGATCTTGAAAAAGATGTAGAAATTAAAGTAATTGTCGAATTAACAGCTGACGAAGCTGCTATCACAGCATTACAAGATGAGATTAAAAATACATCAGGTGTAGCAGAAGTACAATATTCTCCAAAAGAAGATGAGCTGAATAAGTTAGTGTTGGACTTCGGGGAAGACTTGCGTTTGTTTGAACAGCAAAATCCATTACATAATGTGTTTTATGCAAAAGCAGCAAATCCGCAAGACACAGAAAAAGTAGCTAAAAGACTGGATCGTTTAGATAACACATTCGAAGTGAAATATGGAGAAGGAAAAATTGAAAAACTATTTTCTTTCTTGAACACTAGTAGAAATGTAGGATTAGTACTGATACTAGCGTTATTATTCACGGCAATGTTCTTAATATCGAATACGATTCGCATTACGATTGTTGCAAGAAGAAGAGATATCGAAATTATGAAACTTGTTGGTGCAACCAATTGGTTTATCCGTATTCCTTTCATTTTAGAAGGAATGTGGCTAGGTATTCTAGGGGCGATTATTCCAATCACGCTCGTCACGACACTCTATTACAATATTCATAAAGTGCTAGCACCGAAACTTGCACAAGGAAACTTATTTGAACTGCTCGATTTTTCACCATTTATCTATCAAGTAAATGCGTTGATTTTATTGATGGGAGTACTTATAGGTGTTTGGGGAAGTTTCATGTCAGTAAGAAAGTTTTTGCGTGTATAAAAAAGAACTATGAAGGAAAATTGAGAGGAGCAAGAAGTTTTGAGAAAACAGTCTAAATGGGTGCTACGCGTCTTTGCGGTAGCTACTACTTGCGCGCTTTTATTCACAGGACCAAGTGCCCTTGCTAATTCATTGAACGATTTAAAAAGTCAGCAAAAAGAACTTGAACAAAAGAAAAATACGATAAACTCAAACATTAAAGAAACAGAAGGTAAGATTAACGATAACGCATCAAAAATCGAACAAATTATGGCTCAAATTCAAGCTTTAGATACAGAAATTATTACGACAGAAGATAAAATATCTAAAGTGCTAAATGAAATAGAGTTAACAACGACTGAAATAGAAAATTTAAAAGCTTCTATTGCAGAGTTAGAACGTAAAATTGAAGAACGTGATGAGCTATTAAAAGAGCGAATCCGTGCAGTTCAAGTTAGCGGAGGATCCGTTAGTTATTTAGACGTTTTACTAGGGGCAAATAGTTTTATCGATTTTATCGACCGTTTCTCAGCAGTAAATACATTGATGGAAGCGGACCGTACGATTTTGAAAGAACAGGCTGATGATAAAAAACAGCTAGAAGAGCAAAAAGCAAGCCTAGAAGATAAATTAAAACAACAAGAAGCAAGCAAAAATGAGTTACTAAATTTAAAGGCTGAGCTAGATAAACAGAAAGCATCTAAAGGAAATTTAGTAGATCAATTAGAAGTGGAACAAAAAAAATTACAAGCTGATAAACAAGAAATGGAATCAGAGTACGATGAAGTATTAAATTTAAGCGAAGAAGTGACAAATAAAATTGTTGCTGAACAAAAACGCCAAGCAGAAATTGCACGAAAACTAGCAGAAGAGAAAAAACGTAAACAAGCGGAAGAAAGAAAACGTCAACAAGCAGCAAGTGGGTCATCTACAGCAATTCCAGCAGTCTCTTCAGGAGATTGGACAAGACCAGCATCAGGACGTCTTACTTCTGGTTACGGATATCGTATGCATCCTATATATGGAAAAGGGAAAATGCATTACGGAATCGACTTTGGAGCTCCGACTGGTACTACAGTTGTTTCAGCGGCAGATGGTGTAGTCTCTTATGCCTCACCACTTAGCACATATGGAAATGTGATTATGGTAACACACTCCATAGATGGTCAAACATTTACTTCTTTATATGCACATCTAAGTAGTATTAAAGTAAGTGTTGGACAAGCCGTTTCAAAAGGCCAATCGATTGGTGCAGTTGGAACGACAGGAAATTCGACAGGACCTCATTTACATTTTGAAATCCATATCGGTACATGGAGTGGTATGGCAAATAACTCAGTGAATCCATTAAGATATATTTCCCTATAATATCATATCAAGACGCCTATTCTATTTTTGGAAGGCGTCTTTTCTTTTGTCATAAACATTCCATTGGTATACAAGTGACTATTCAGTTTATAATAAGAGCGATGATGTGTATTGAAAATGCATTAATGGAGGTAAGAAGTGAAGAAAAAATTAATAGGCTTATTAATCGTAGGTTGCTTAGTCGCTATCGCAACCGTATCCTTTGTAAAAAATAATGTAGACGAAACGGAAGCGTTTGCCGGAGAACAAATGGGAACCGATATGGCAGCGAACCCTGCAAATGAAGGAATAGGTCAAGGCGATCGTGCCCCAAATTTTACACTTACTACGCTTGATGGAAAAGAAGTGTCGCTTGCAGATTATCAAGGGAAAAAGGTTGTATTGAACTTTTGGGCAACTTGGTGTCCTCCTTGTAAAGCGGAGATGCCTCATATGCAAAACTACTATGAAGATATGGCAGACCAAGAAAATGTAGAAATTTTAGCAGTTAACTTAACGAGCTCTGATGTTGGTATTGATAAAGTAAAACTTTTTAAAGAAGATTATGGACTTAGCTTTCCAATTCCTTTAGATGAAGAAGGAGATGTTGGGAAAACGTATCAAGCGATTACAATTCCCACTACGTATATGATTGACACGACCGGAACGATTCAAAACAAAATTGTTGGACCTATGGATGAACAGATGCTTATAGACTATGTAAGCAAATTAAAATAAACGCCGATTTTTGGGCAAGTATTAAATTTCTATTTCCACACATATATTAGTGGAAAAGTAGGAGGTTGAACTTGCGCAAAAGTCGGATTTTTTTATATGTCTTGTTATTCATTATTTTGCTTGGGGTAGTCTATTTTTGGTACGGAAAATCTACTAAATCAGTAGAAACAGAGGTTAGTGTCAGTAATAGTGAAGTAATTGACGAAGCATTTCAATTGATCAAAAAGGAGGCTGTGTTTTCTAAAAATGAAAAGCTGCTAGTAGAAGGTGCGATACGGGGAATGACCGAAGCGCTAGAAGATCCGCATAGCACTTATCTAACAAAGGAAGAAGCTGCAAACCAAGAAGCATCTCTTGCAGAAGAACGGGTTGGGATCGGTGTAGAAATTATGCAATCTGCAGGGAAATTTATCGTAGTTGCTCCACTTAAAGACTCACCAGCCTATAAGGCAGGGTTAAAGTCACAGGATGAAATTGTTCGAGTGAATGAAGAAAGAGTAGATGGAAAGACGATGGCCGAGCTAGTCCAATTATTAAGTGGTGAAAAGGGTACTTCGTTGAAAATGACGATCTATCGTGCAAGTGAAAATCGACATGTAGAGTTACATATGAAACGGGAAACAATTGCAATGCATACGGTTTCGAGTGAAATATATGAAGTGGATAATCATCCTATTGGAATAGTGACGATTTCATTATTTGGTGAAAAAACGGGAGAAGAATGGGAAAAGCAAACAAAATCATTAGTAGAGCGTGGTATTGACGGACTAGTCATTGACGTAAGGGGAAATCCAGGTGGGTATTTATTTAGTGTTTCTTCTGTGATTGGCACGTTAATGAAAAATGGAACGACTTTTGCTTATATGCAAAATGCAAAAGGTGTATTAGAAATGTTAAACACAGAAAGTAAAGAGGCACCTTATTTAAATAAAGTACCAGCTGTTTTATTGCAAAACGGGGGAAGTGCTTCTGCTAGTGAAGTGCTCGCTGGAGCGCTTCGCGATAATAAACGTGCGCTAATTGTAGGAGAAACAAGCTTTGGTAAAGGAACAGTACAAGAAACACATCCATTATCAAATGGTGGTAAGTTGAAAATTTCTACACATAAATGGCTTACTCCCAAACAAGAATGGATTCATCATAAAGGAATTGAAGCGGATTTAAAAGTGGAACAGGAAGAATTGTTTGCAATGGATCAAAAATACTTGAGCGGCGACTTCCGAGTGGGTGATTACGGTGAAGAAGTAAAATATGTCCAACAAGTCTTAGGCGCGCTCGGCTATAATATCGGTAGGCAAGATGGCTATTTTGACGAAGATACGGAAGATGCCGTCGAAAAGTATCGCCAAGAAAGAAGCTTAGAAGAAGGCGGCGAGATAAACGGCGCATTATTCCAATCGTTAACGGAAACGGTTGCAGCATACAAAACTCAAAAAGAAAATGATAAGCAATTACAAATGGGTATCAGTTATTTAATCCATGATTTAAGTAAATAAGATTATACGAAAATCCTATACGCAAAAGGCTCCTCGTTTGTTACAATAATAGGAAGGATATGTGCAAGCGAGGAGGATGCGTATGATACAGGAGTTATTAATCGAATTGGGTAAAGGAATCGGACGATTTTTCCTTCATCCAGCAGTTTATATTACGATCCTTTTCTCTGTTCTGATCGGCTATTACCGCGTAAAGCGAGAAAGAAGACAGTTGCGAACAAGAATTTTATGGGGATGGACAGAAGCAAAGAGACTTATTCTAGATGGGTACATTTGGGCAATCATTTTGTCAGTGCTAAGTATTGGGATTGGACTTGTACTACCAGTTTCCTGGGTTTTCATATATAGTGCATGGATGATTTTGTTTGTATTATTGTTTATGTATCAAGCTGGTTCTGCCATTTATGCCATTGCTTTAGGCGCAGCTACGTTGTATATGATGGATGTATACAACTGGTCTTTCCATCTATTTTCATGGAATCTGGCGGGATTAAATATCATGAATGATGCAATCATTCCAATTGCCATTTTAGCCGGATTGTTATTAATTGCAGAAGGGGCACTCATTCAAAAGTACGGTTCAAGTCATGCTTCTCCGAGGTTAGTAACAACCGCACGTGGGATAGAAGCGATGGAATATATAACGAAACGATTATGGTTATTGCCGATCGTACTCGTTATCCCAGGTGATGCGATTGGTTCGTATATTCCCTATTGGCCACAATTTACGCTAGGAGAATCTACGTTTTCCCTAGTACTATTTCCTTTCGTAATAGGATTTCAGCAGAAAAGTAGACATACACTACCGGTTCAATTTTTCCCAAGGTTAGGAAAAAAGGTTTGGCAACTTGGTATATTGATCACAATCATTGGGGCTGCTGGATTTGTAATGCCACTAATAAGTGCAATTGCTATTGCTCTTGGTGTATTAGGTAGAGTTATCATTAGTTATATAGAATATAAGAAAGAGACGTCTGGAGCGTTTGCAGTGTCTCCGCAGTCAGATGGTGTTATGATAGCAGGAGTGCTTTCTGATTCCCCAGCAGAAAAAATGGGGCTTCTCATCGGGGAGCGTATCGTGAAAGTGAATGGACAAAAAGTGACGAACGAACAAGAATTATATGAAGCGGTCCAAATAAATGCAGCGCACTGTCGTCTAGAAGTATTGGATTTCAGCGGTGAGCTTCGTTTACGTCAACATGTTTTGTTTAGACATGATCATTATCGATTAGGGCTGATCCTGGTAAGGTAGGAGAACTTATGGAAACATTATCTTTATCAACACAAATAATTCTAGCCATTTTTGCACCTGCATTACTCGTCGTTCTTTTTACCCGTATAACATTTAATCCTTATGTAGCGCTCATACTGACAGTCGCATTATTCGCTGCTTCGGTACAAGCGGGCTACACACACAGATGGTGGATTTATATATTAGATGCAGCATCACTAACCGTAGGATTCTGGTATGCTACTAAAAGTAAAAATACAAAGAAAAAATCCGCTTCTGAGTGAGGCGGATTTTTTATGTGGGGAAATAAAGAGATGGGGTAAATCGTAAGATAGAGTGCCGGAATCGCAAGATAGGGTCCAAGAATCGCAAGATAGGGTGTCTAAATCGCAAGATTCACCTCCGAAACCGCAAAATCAAGGTGAAACGCAAGATAGAACTTCAGAATCGCAAGATATGTCCTCGGAATGGCAAGATAGACTCTCCAAATCGCAAAATCCACCTCCGAAATAGCAAAATCCAGGTGAATCGCAAGAAAGAGCCCCAGAATCGCAAGATAGGTCCTCGGAATCGCAAGATAGACTCCCCAAATCGCAAGATCCACCTCCGAAACCGCAAAATCAAGGTAGAAACGCAAGAAAGAGCCCCAGAATCGCAAGATAGGTCCTCGGAATCGCAAGATAGACTCTCCAAATCGCAAGATCCTCCCACTAAACCTAATCATTATATAATCAAAATAATAAACTATAAATAGCTAAAACCCCAATCGTACCTAAAACTATGACCATCAAATTAGAAAAAAGAATGGCTAAAGTAAAGGCAACAATCGTCCCGATGAGTCCAAATAAAAGATTCCCTTCTTGAACATACAAAATAGCAGGGAATATTAATGCGCCTAAAACAGCGTAAGGAATATTACGCAAGACACCAGAAACAACTGGGGGCAACTCTTTTCCTTCTAAAAAAGTCAGAGGGACAGCCCTTGGAATATATGTCACAATTGCCATACCGATCAATGTCCACCAATACCATGCTCCCATTTTTTAAACTCCTTTCAGCTTCCCGGAAATACGCTTTCGCTTTTCATGTCTAACATAAATAATTTCCACAAAAATAGAGGATGCTAATGTTGCAACTAAGATTGACCATCCAGTCGATAGAATTCCGGTCCAATAAAAAAATCCATTAATAACAGCTGCAATCAGTGCGAGCATCACTACTTTACGATTGCCACGCATGGATGGTACAAGTAATCCGACAAACATCGCATATAACGCAATCGACATTGCGGCTTGTAAAAACTGTGGAAGATTGGCACCAATAACATGTCCAACAGCTGTGAAAACAACCCAGCTGCTATATGCGATCAACGCCACACCAAATGCAAAGGAAGTGCTGATTTTTTCCTCTTTTCTTGTTGCGAGGACAGAAAAAGATTCATCTGTAATGCCAAAAGCATAAATTCCTTTAATCCATCTCTTTTCGCTCTGCATCTTTTCGTTTAGCGCCGCCGTCATTAAGAAGTGACGTATATTTAGGACAAATGTATTCAAAACGATTAAAATAGGGTCAACCCCTTTTGAAATTAGCGTTAAGGACATATATTGTGATGCTCCGGCATAAACGAAGATACTCATTGCAGTAGCTTCCCAAATAGAAAGTCCAGATGTTTTGGCCAGTAAGCCAAATGTTAGAGCGACTGGGAAGTATCCGATTGCTATACTTAATCCTGCTTTTAATCCAAGCACAAATGAATTTTTATTCAACAATAGTCACCACCTAAAAAAACATAATAGACAAATTATACTATAACCGAATAGTTTTATGAATATGAAATATGGGAATAGTATAAACATACATATTTTGGAGGAGAGCAACATGTTTGATTGGTTTTCATGGGATACGTTAACAAATTTAACGCAAGATTATCGTGCACTAGGACCGATAATTGGTATCCTTTTGCCTTTTTTAGAAGCTTTTTTGCCCTTTTTACCGCTCATCGTGTTTATCGTAGCGAATGTAACTGCTTATGGGTTGCTCTTTGGATTTTTGATATCGTGGGCAGGCTCTGTAATAGGGGCATATACAGTTTTCTTAGTTATTCGCAAATATGGACGAGCACGTGTGCTTGGCTTTATAACAAGACATGAAAAGATTCAAAAATTAATATTATGGGTAGAGAGGAATGGATTCGGCCCACTTTTTTTACTTATTTGTTTTCCATTTACTCCCTCCGCACTTGTGAATATTGTTGCTGGGCTTTCCAATATGAAAAAGAAAACATATTTATGGACGGTTACATTAGGGAAGCTCATTATGATTTTCATCGTTAGTTTTATCGGTTCGGATATAAAAGAATTAATCACTCAACCGGTTCGGACAGCGATTGTTGTCATTATTATTGGTATTCTTTGGTTTGTTGGAAAAAGAGTAGAGAAACGAATTGATAAAAAGGTAGAAGCAGATTTACGGCATTTTAGAAGCAACAGAAAAGTAAGGGAAGAAAGGAGATGACTAAAACGAAGAAAGAATTAATAGAATGGCTGATGTCTTTAGTAATCGGAATTATTGTTGTTCTAGTTGTTCGATCATTTGTTGCCACAAATTATGAAGTCGTTGGAGAGTCAATGATGCCAACACTTCATGACCATGATCACGTTATCATTAGCAAACTATCTACGATTAAGCGAATGGATATAATTATTTTTCATAGTGATGAGAAAGAAGATTATGTGAAACGAGTCATTGGATTGCCTGGCGATACGATTACATATGAAAATGATGAACTGTACATTAACAATCAAAAAATCGAAGAGCCATTTTTGAGTTCGTATGAAGCCTATATCAATACAGAAACAAATTTCACGGAGAATTTTGATTTACAAAAACTGACTGGAACTAAAACCGTCCCACCCGGCAAGTTATTCGTTTTAGGGGACAATCGAATTTCCAGTTTAGATAGTCGTTACTTTCATTTTATAGACGAAAAAGAAGTTATTGGAGAAGTGAAGCTAATTTACTGGCCACTTTCCGATTTTAAGGTGAATTTCCGTTCCGAATAATTTCCTTCCCTATTGGATGTTTTGTACAATAGAGTAAAGGGGTTATTCGGATTTTTTAATGTCTAGCTTCAGCGCCTTGCCCATCGGGTCAAATGTGAAAAAGCTGTGGTGGCTGAAAAACTGCCTCCTTGGCCCGCACGATGCGGGTTATGTCTGCTTTGCCACAGGATGTGGTGCACTTTGCAGACCTACCCCATCCACATTTGCCTGTCTGGGCAGACATAGGCGCTTACGCTTTTCAAGAGAGGAGTTTAAATATGTCATTACGGATTATTAGTGGGCGTTCAGGAACAGGGAAGACCATTTTTATGCAGCAAGAAATAGTACACGCTTTACAACAAACCCCATTTGGGGATCCGTTGTTTTATATAGTGCCTGACCAAATGTCATTTTCTAGTGAGTACGATCTTGCGGCTGGAGCAGGGCTCAAAGGGTTAATACGTGCACAGGTGACGACATTTAAACGGTTAGCTTGGCGTGTATTACAAGAAACTGGTGGAATAGCGAAAGAGGAAATAAGCGGATTTGGGTATCGCATGCTTATCAGAAGTTTACTAGAAGATCACAAAGATGAGTTTACATTATTTAATAGAGCCGCAACCAAACGAGGTTTTACCGATCAAATAGAAGTCTTGATGAAAGAATTCAGCCGGTATTGTTTAGACCATGTAACGATGGTAAACGCATTAAATCAGTTAGAAGCGGTCCAAGCACCTAAAACGCTACTTGATAAATCAGCTGATCTTATGCTCATGCTCGATTTAATGGAGCAAAAATTAGGGACAAGCTATATTGACGGGGAAGGGTATTTAACCTTGCTTGCCCAGAAAATAAAAGACTCCAGTCTGCTTGAGAAAACAGAACTCTACATCGATGGATTTACATCGTTTACAACAAGAGAATTGGAAATCATTCAAGCTTTAATGAAACAAGTAAAGCGCATTACGATCGCTCTTCCGATGGAAACACTTGCAGATAGCCAGGATGAGCAGTCGTTATTTTACCAACCTGCAAATACTTGCGCTAGATTAATAGAAATTGCTCAAGCAGAACAAGTAGAAATAGAAGAATTCGTACATCAAGTGGAACAAAAACGATTTGTTTCAAAGGAACTTGCTCATATTGAAGCAAATTTTGATCAGCTACCACCCGCTGAGATGAAAACAGAAGGTAAATTACGAATAACGGAAGCTGCAAATAGACGGGCGGAAATACATGCGATAGCAAGACAAATAAGAGAGATGATGCAACAAAAAGAAGTTCGCTATAAAGAAATGGCAATTTTGCATCGGGATTCGGAAAGCTATGAAGGGCTAATCGAAACCATTTTTCCACAATATGATATTCCGGTATTTATTAGTCAAAAAAAATCGATGCTACATCATCCGTTAATCGAGTTAAGCAGAACGGTACTAGAAGTCATTCGAACTGGTTGGAAGTATGAACCGATGTTCCGAGCGATTAAAACGGACTTATTTTTCCCATTGGACGCGTCTAAAAGTAAGTGCCGAGAACGGGCAGATCGTTTAGAAAATTTTGTCCTGTCATTTGGTATTTACGGGGATAGATGGTTGGATGATCGGCGCTGGGTGTATAAAAAATATCGTGGGTTAGAATTTTACTCGAAGGTGCAAACCGACGAGGAGTTAAGCATGCAAGCAGATTTGCATGCAGCGCGTGATATAGTTGTACAACCTTTAAAAAAGTTGGCAGATACTCTTGCACAAAGTAAAACAGGGCTAGAAATGGCTGCTGCATTATTTACATTTATGGAGTCGCTTCAAGTTTACGAGAAACTACAAGTTTTGAGAAAAGCGGAAGAAGAAAATGGTCAATTATTACTTGCTTCTGAGCATGAACAAGCTTGGAATGAGTGGGTGAATGTACTCGATCAATTCGTATTAATGTTTGGTGAGAAAGAGATGACCGTAGAGGAAGCTGCGAAAATCTTAGATGAAGGATATGACCAACTAGCATTCTCACGCATCCCACCAGCCATCGATCAAGTAATTGTCGGGAATGTGGATATTGCTCGATTAACAAATATAAAAGCTGTTTTTGTTGTTGGGGTGAATGATGGTATATTCCCAAAACGAATGGATCATGAAGGCTTACTTTCGGATACAGAGCGAGAATGGTTTACGCAAGTAGGATTCGAGTTAGCACCAACATCGAAAATGCGATTGCTAGATGAAAACTATCTAGTCTATAAAGCATTCGTCACAGCTTCTCATTACTTAGCTGTTTCGTATCCGATTGCAGATAGCGAAGGAAAAGCGTTACTGCCATCCATGTATATTAAAAAGCTCCAACAAATCATCACAGATGTCCCGATAGAGCTAGCTGTAATAGATCCAACTGATCACCCGGATGATGCCTTTGATCTCCAATCGATTAGTCATCCAAGAACGACATTACCATATGTCGTGATGCAAATCCGAAAGGCACTGGAAACTGGGGAATTACCAGAAGTTTGGCAATCGGTATATCATTATTATTTGGAAGATCCATATTGGTCTACTATTTTAAAACGTGTTGTAAAACCTTTAAAAGATGGCAATAAAACAGAAAGACTCTCGCAGGAAATAACATCCGCATTGTACGGTGAAACGATGATTTCAAGTGTTTCTCGCGTAGAACGCTATTATAGCTGTCCTTTTGCCCATTATGCAGCATATGGATTAAAGCTGGAGGAACGAGCGGAATATCGACTGGAGGCACCGGCAATCGGGGATCTATTCCATGCTGCACTAAAATGGATTGCAGACGAAACGGCAAGACTGGGCCTAACATGGGCACAGCTGTCCAGAGAGCAATGTGCAGGACTTGCAAAACAAGCGGTCGATCAAATCGTTCCAGTATTTGTCCATCAACTTTTACTAAGTACGAATCGTTACCGTTATATTCAGCGCAAGCTAGAGCAAATTGTAGCATCCACGCTTTTTGCGCTGAGCAAGCATTCCAAAGCTTCGACCTTCGTGCCAATCGCTATTGAAGCCGGATTTGGTCCAGGAGAAGCGTTACCTGCGCTAGACATACCTTTAAAGCGTGGGCGCAAAATGCAGTTGCGTGGACGTATTGACCGAGTAGATGCATCGAATGTCAATGGCAATCTATATGTTCGGATTGTTGATTATAAATCGTCACGCAAAGGGATTGATTTGAACGAAGTGTATTATGGTTTATCGCTTCAAATGTTAACGTATTTAGATGTTGCGATTGAAAATGCGGATATTTGGCTGCAGGAGAGCGCTGAGCCAGCAGGTGTTTTATATGTGCATATGCATAATCCTTTTATTAAGACGCAAAAGGAAATGAGTGACGCCGAGTTACAAGAAGAGATTTATAAATCGTATAAGATGAATGGATTACTACTCGACGACCCAGAAGTGATTATGGAAATGGATGAACAAATCGAAGGATTTTCAAAGATTATTCCAGTACGTATGAACAAAGACGGAAACTTGTCAAAATCGTCCTCCAAAGTAGTAGAACCTGAACAGATGAAACTTCTTCAGTCGTTTGTACGTAAAAGACATGAACAAGCTGGTAATGGAATGAATGCAGGAGATACTCGTGTTTATCCGTATCGCATAAAAGATAAAATGCCTTGTACGTATTGTGCGTATCGAAGTGTCTGTCAATTTGACCCTCAGGATCCTGCACAACCTGTACGAAATTTAAAAGTAGAGCAACCAGAAATCGTCACTGAAAAAATTCGAAAGGAGATGAGTACGGATGAACATTCCTGATATGCCAGCGGAGTTAACATGGACACCTGCCCAGTGGAAAGCAATATGGGCAACCGGTTCAGACGTCCTCGTATCTGCTGCGGCAGGCTCTGGTAAAACGGCTGTCCTCATTGACCGGCTTATCCAAAAAGTAATCGCAAAAGAAAATCCGATCAACGTCGATGAGTTATTAGTCGTAACTTTTACCAATGCTTCTGCAGCAGAAATGCGCCACCGGATGGGAGAGGCATTGGAAAAAGCAATTGCACTTGATCCAGCATCTACCCATTTACGCAAGCAGCTTAGTCTGTTAAGTAAGGCACAAATTTCAACGCTGCATTCCTTTTGTTTAAATATTGTTAAACAATACTCGTATATGCTAACGATTGATCCTGGATTTCGTATCGCGAATGAAGCAGAGGCTGCGCTTATCCGAGATGATATTTTAGCAGAAGTGTTAGAGGAAGCATATCAAGTAGAAAACCCAGAAGCGATGTATAGACTATCAGACAGTTTCACATCAGATAGAGACGATCAATCCATTGAGACAATGATTGAAAAACTATATACATATGCACGAGTGCACCCAGAACCTAAGAAATGGTTACTGGCTATTCCACAAGCATATACGTTACCTGAAGATATAACGATAGATGAACTTTCTTTTATCGAACCGTTAAAACTTGCAATCATTCATCACTTGGAAGAAGCAATTGCCGTAGCGGAAGAAATTCGAACATTAGCAAATATGCCTAACGGGCCCGCTCCACTTGCCGAAACTGCGTTAAAAGATCAAGACATGATTCAAGAAGCTATTCGACTGATGAAAATGAGTACTTGGCAAGATGCATTTAACTATTTTAGTAGTCTTTCATGGGTAAAAGCAGCGTCCATCAAAAAAGACTCCTGCGATGAAGCATTAAAAAAACAAGCTACGGCTAAACGGACAAAAGTGAAGAAGATAGTAAATGACTTAAAAGACAATTATTTCACTAGAACACCAGCACGTTTGCTGGAAGAAATGCGCCTGATGGCTCCGCAATTACAAACATTAGTAGATCTTGCCATTACATATGGAGAGAGATATACAGCTGCCAAAAATGATAGAGGATTAGTCGATTTTTCCGACCTAGAGCATTATGCGCTAGACATTTTAACCGAGCATGACGAAAATGGGCAGCTTGTTCCATCCGAAATTGCTAAAGAGTATCAGGCACGTTTTAAGGAAGTACTGACGGATGAGTACCAGGATGTGAATTTACTTCAAGAAACGATATTACAATTAGTGAAAAGTGGCGACGAACAAACTGGCAATATGTTCATGGTTGGGGACGTGAAGCAATCCATTTATCGTTTCCGGCTAGCCGAACCTATGCTGTTTCTAGGGAAATACCTAGCATTTAGTGACCTACCGAAAGATTCGGGCGTGAAAATTGATTTGAATGCCAACTTCCGAAGCCGACAAGAAGTACTGCATGCAACGAACTATATTTTCCAGCAAGTTATGGGGGAAAAAGTAGGGGAAATTAATTATGACGATGATGCTTCTTTAAAGCCGCAAGCACCGTATAACGAAACAATAGCTCCAGTCGAATTGGCCCTTTTATATGAAGTGGAAGATGGAAGTGTCGAATCTGTAGAAGAAGATGACATGGTCATTGCAGAGGAAGAGCTCAAGAAATCACAAGCAGAAGCTCGTTACATTATTTCTAAAATAAAAGAAATGATAGATTCAGGAGCAACTGTATATGACCCTTGGAAAAAAACAAGCCGCCCTGTCGAGTATAGCGATATCGTTATTTTAATGCGGTCGATGACGTGGTCACAAGAAGTGACAGACCAATTCAAAGAAGCAGGTATTCCGTTATATGCAGAGCTTTCTAAAGGGTATTTTGAAGCGATTGAAGTGCTCATCATGCTACATACCCTTCGAACAATTGATAATCCGTACCAAGATGTATCGCTAGCATCGGTTCTTCGTGCTCCTTTTGTCGGACTGACAGAATCGGAGCTTGCCGCGATTCGCCTTGCCGCACCAAAAGAATCTTTTTACGATGCGCTAAAAGAGTTTGTAGCAAATGGAGGAGCTGGGATATCTCCAGAGACCGGTGAAAAGCTACAACGTTTTCTGTTGCAATTTGAGGATTGGCGGGATATGAGTAGAAGAGGGTCCCTTGCGGATTTAATTTGGCGTATTTATTTGGATACGCATTATTACGAAATGGTTGGTGCCATGCCGAATGGGATGCAAAAGCAAGCGAATTTGCGTATTTTACATGATCGTGCAGTAGAATATGAGAAAACGTCTTTCCGTGGGTTATTCCGCTTCCTACGCTTTATCGAGCGTATGCGAAGACGAGGGGATGACTTAGGAACGGCACGTGCAATGAGTGAGAAAGAAAATGTCGTGCGGCTTATGACGATTCATGCTTCGAAGGGATTGGAATTTCCAGTCGTCTTTTTGGCGGGAATGGGTAGACCATTCAACCAAATGGACTTTAATGAGCCCTACTTATTTGACCAATCTTTTGGGCTTGCGGTAAAAGCCATTGATCCGGAAAAGCGCATATCGTTCACCTCATTGCCGTTTCTATCGATGAAAGAAAAGAAACAAATGGAGTTGAAAGCAGAAGAAATGCGCGTGCTGTATGTAGCTATGACAAGGGCGAAGGAGTATTTGTATCTTATAGCATCTATTAAAGATTTACAGAAGACGCTTGCAAGTTGGGAGGATGCACAAGCTTTGTTGCCGGATGAGATGCTCCCAGAATACATTCGAGCAAAAGCAAAAGGCTACCTAGACTGGATAGGACCAGCAATTGCAAGACACACAGACTTTCAGCAACTTTCAAATATCAACGAAGCAAATATTGTAGAAAGTGATTCCAAATGGCTTATTGTAGCAAAATGTGTCGATGAGCTAAAATTGTCGGCAGAAATTGAAGAACAAGAAAAGCTTTCGATCGATCAACTGATTAACAAGGAAAAAACGACTGTTTTGCCAAAGGTGAGAGCTCGTTTTGATACAGTGTATCCTTATGAACTTTCGACACAAAAAAGATCAAAACAAAGCGTAAGTGAAATGAAAAAAATCGAGCAGCTCCTGGCAAGAGAAGAAGAAGCCTATTTTGAGCTGGCACCTTCTTCAAATAGCCTTTCCAAAGTTGCAAAACGACCATTCTTTTTACAACAAGAGGCGAAACTAACAGGAGCAGAAGTTGGAACAGCCGTCCATGCCTTTATGCAAAATGTCGATTTAATGGAAGTAAAAACAACAGAACAGGTAAAGGCATTTGCAAGCGAGCTCTACGATCGTGAAATATTAACCAAAGCAGAACAAGCAGCGATTAATCCCCAAAAAATCATGCCATTTTTCCATTCGGAAATCGCAGAGAGATTACGAGTTGCCAAAAGGGTCATGCGAGAATTTCCTTTTACGTATGCGATGGAAGACCAGGATGGGGATAAGCAAATTATTCAAGGGGTTGTCGATTGTTTATTTTTAGAAGAAGATGGTCGCTTTGTATTATTAGATTATAAAACAGATCGTGTTCAACATTTAGCAAACAATGAAGCATTGTTACAGCAAGAAATGAATAAACGGTATGCGATCCAATTATCTATTTATGCACAAGCGATAGAATCCATTTTGCAAGTAGAGATTAAAGAAAAAATACTTTATTTATTTGATATAAACAAAACGGTTATGTTATAGGAGGAAAAAGGTTTGTTAATAAGTCCAGTGGGGGAGAAAGAGAGAGTAATATCGATTGATGTGATGAGAGGATTTGCGCTACTTGGGATTTTTGTCGTCAATATGCTGTTTTTTCATAGTCCCTATATTTATATAAATCCATATACTTGGTTTCAAGTTCCGGGAGATTATGAAACGCATAAGTGGATCGACATTTTTGTGCAAGGTAGCGTTTATCCGCTGTTTTCCATGCTTTTTGGATACGGACTTGCGATGCAGTTTATGAAATCGCAAGAGAAAGGAACGTCCTTTACGAAGCTAGCAGTACGTAGACTGTCTATTTTACTTGTGATTGGCTGTATCCATGCCTTTCTTATATGGTCAGGGGACATTTTAATCACATATGCGATTGCAGGATTTGTTTTAATATTAATGATTCGATTGAAGCCGATTTGGTTAGTTTTAATAAGTGCGCTTTTATTTTTACTACCTAACGGACTGTTAAATGGATTATTGTATTTTCTTGGGAAGTTGGATCCTGAAAGTTTAATTATTTTTACTGGGATTCAAGAGATAGAGAAATCTATTATGGCGTATTCACTTGGTTCATGGGGAGATATTTTCTCCCAACGATTAAATGACTGGATTTATATGAGTGGCTACGGACTAGTAGTTCTGATGATTTTATTTACGATTGTGCCGTTTTTATTGCTTGGAGCAGCAGCAGCAAAGCTAAAGTTAATCGAACGTGCAAGAAGTTTGAAAGTCTTTTGGATAATTGCCATTATAGTGGGACTGGGAGCAGGAACAGCTATTAAGTGGCTGCCTTATCTTACAGAGCCGAATGTTCTTACGATGACTGTGCAAGATACATTTGGGGGACCACTTCAAGCTATCGCATATGCAGGTATACTAGCGCTTGTTTGTACCATCCCGTTCATGCAAAAACTACTATCCCCAGTGGCTAAAGCTGGTCGCATGTCGATGACAATCTATTTGATGCAGTCAATTATCGCCACGACTATTTTTTATGCATATGGATTTGGCTTATATGGCAAAGTGGATATTAGAACTGGAACATGGATGGCGGTAGGTATTTATGTACTGCAGCTAGTATTTGCAGAAGTTTGGTTTATGAAGTTTAAACAGGGTCCTGTAGAGGTATTGTGGAGAAAACTGACTTATCGAAATAATTTGTCGTAAAAAGATGAAAACAAAGTCAGTTTGTAATAGACTAAGATAAAGCTATTAAAATACTTAGAGGAGTGTCAAAGCGATGAAACTATTATCATACCGTTTGAATGATAAAATTTACTTCGGACCAAAAGTAAAAAAAGAAGAGGCAGTGTGGGATGTATTAAGCATCCAAGAGACGCTCCAAGTGCTTCCTGATTTTCCTGCTACTATTGTAGAAGGTGTCGCATTAGGAATGGATTTTATCGAACAAACTCGCAAACTAGTAGAAGCTGCCTTAAAAGAGGAAAATGCAAATGATTTCAAAAAACAATTTACGGAAATCGAGTGGCTATCTCCAATACCTCGTACACCAAAAAATATAATGGCCATTGGAAGAAACTATGCGGAGCATGCAAAAGAAATGGGCGGAGTGGCGAATGATTTTGTCGTTTTTACAAAGTCACCAACTTCCATTGCAGCTGATGAACAAACGCTTTCCATTCATGCCGATAAGACAGATTCATATGATTATGAAGGGGAACTGGCAATTGTGATCGGTAAAAAAGGAAAAGACATTCCGTCTATACTTGCATATGATTATGTGTTCGGATATACGATTGCAAATGATTTAACTGCAAGAGATTTACAAAAAAAGCATCAACAGTTTTTCTTAGGAAAAAGCTTAGAAGGCTCTTGCCCTATGGGACCATATATTGTGACAAAAGATGAATTACCTAATCCACAGGAGCTTTCCATCGTAACAAAGGTAAACGATGAGATTCGCCAAGATGGTAAAACTTCTGACATGGTATATTCTGTCGAGAAAATAATTGAGGAAATTTCTAAATCCGTTATTTTAGAGCCTGGAGATGTCATCCTAACAGGAACTCCTGCTGGTGTTGGAAAAGGATTTAATCCTCCTAAGTTTTTAAAATCTGGCGATATTGTGAAAGTTTCCATTGAGGGAATCGGTACATTAGTGAACAAATTCGAGTAAAACATTTCATTTGATGGTAAGATATATAGGTAAACTTCAAGCGGTTGGAAAAAAACAACTGAATGAAGTTAAGCCCCCGGCGGATGTTACAGATTTTTATCGTGCAAACACGATAAAAACCTGGACGCACTGTTTTCTGCGATGAGTTTTGCGCAGAAGCAATGTTTTTCCTGCAGAGCTGAACAAAGTGAAGCGGAAGCAAATACGTTAAGGCGAATTAGATAAAATTATCGAGGTGAAACAAATGGAATTTTTAGCATCACCACATTTACACATTACAACTTGGGTAATTGCGATCATCCTATTTTTTGTAGCATTAGCAATTAAAAATCCAAAAGTGGTACACATGATTTTACGCTTGTTTTATATTTTAATCATTATCACAGGAATTGCGTTATTTATGAAAGGTATGGACTACGGTCAAGGCATGTTGTATGGACTCAAATTCTTAGCTGGAATTTTAGTTATCGGAATGATGGAAATGTCTTTAGTGAAAAAGAAAAAAGGAAAACCATTTACAACATTTGTCGTATTATTTTTCGTTTTCTTCTTCATTACACTTTTCCTAGGTTTCAAATTACCAATGAACATCAACTTTTTAGCGTAAGCAAACGATGGGAATATCCTTATTGATTTTTGTCGTTGTATTGATGATTATTTTTATTGCTGCTTCCTACATGATTTCCCGAGTACAAGCGGAATCATTGGACGAAGAAGATTTACATCATCATATTCTCCATAACAAAAAACCACCAAAATGATTGGTGGTTTTTGTTATGATTATTGTTTTTCCAACTAACGAAAAGTTACTGGATTAATTCTAGGATATGTCACAGTTTGGACGAATAATCGGCTGTTTTTGGGGCTTTCGTGCTGAAACGATAGCGATTACGAATGAGCTTTGATAAAATAACTGTGATATGTTTTTATCTATAAATATGCTCTTTCCTAGATAGAGGAGGATTTACCTTGAAATTTAACAAATGGCTAATGACCGGATTAGTGTTGAGTGGACTGTGGATTACATCGACACAGCCAACAAATGCCGAAGCAGATGCTTCTATTCAAAATGAAAGTATCTATGATTTATATGTTGATCGTTATTTCAATAAAGTAATTACGAATGACTATGATGTAAATGCAAAAGATCCGAATGCATTTGCTGGTGGCGACTTTTTAGGAATTATCGAAAAAATGGACCATATTAAAGATATGGGTTTTACAACTATTTCCATTGGTCCTGTATTCGCCACAGAAACCTATGATGGTAAACGAGTATTGGATTTTAATGCACTAGAAAAACGTTTCGGAACACCGGAAGAATTCCAACAACTGATCAATGAAGCACATAAACATCATTTAAAGATTATGATTGAATTTCCGCTAAACAATTATAGCTTAAACCATATTTGGAATGCAGAAACAGACTGGATTGTAAGCAATGACAATGATGTTTTGACATTAGATTTGGAAAATGCAGAAGTACAACAAGCACTCATCAATACATTGGTCGAATTTACAAATACATATGGGGTTGATGGTATAAAATTGTCCGAATTAAACGGTGCTCCAACCTCATTTATTAACGAAATAATTACAAGTGTAAAAGAAGTACGAGATCCAATGTATGTGATTGCACTAGAGGAATCGGATGCAAATTTTGACGTCAACTATTCTGAAGAATTACAGGTAAATTTACGAAATGCTTTTAAAAATACAGATTTACCAACTGAAAATATTGTGTCCACCAATAATAATGACTTACTTTTGATCGATGATTTACATACGGAAAGATTTACTTACTATAGTGCGCTGGAAAATATGTTCCCACCTACTCGTATAAAAACAGCGCTTGGCGCAATGTTAACAATGCCTGGGGTGCCATATATGACATATGGTACGGAAATTGCCATGAATGGACAAAATGCACAGGAAAGTCACCAAGTCATGAACTTCCGTGTAGATGAAGAATTGATCGAGTATATTAAAGACATTAACTCCATTCGCAATAAATCGGAAACAATGCGCACTGGAAAAATAGAACTGTTAGAAAATGAAAATGGCTATATAGTGTATAAACGTTATTCAGACGACGAACAATTTATGGTTGTTATTAATAATACGAGCCAAACAAAGCGAATTGACTTAACAAAGGATATTGTTGGTGAAAACAAAGAGCTTCATGGCTTATTCGAATCCGATATTGTTCGTGCAGATGATAATGGGGAATACAGATTAGTACTTGATCGGGAAATCGTAGAAGTCTATCAAATAACCGATCGTAAAGGGTTAAACAAATCATATATTTTCGCAATGGCATTATCGTATATATTGTTCCTTGCCTTTTTAGTAATCGTATGGAAAAAAGGTAAGCAACGTAAAAACGAACACACGAATAAGAAATAAATAAAAACTGCTGCCTAAGTCCATTTGCGTGGACATAGATAGCAGTTTTTTATTATAAATTCGCTCTCTTAATCTAATTTGTTTAAGAAGAATAATGCCAATGTGCCAGGTCCCGTATGTGCAGCAATCGTGGACCCAATCAGATAAATTTCAATACTTTTCGGATTAAACTTTTCTTCAATGATTTGTTTTAGGGCAAGTGCTGTTTCCTCGTCGTCTCCATGACTGATCGCAACAACTTGTTCATCTAAACGTTCACCGCGTTCTTCCATTACCTCAATCATGCGCTTGATTACTTTTTTACGCCCGCGAATTTTTTCAATAGGCACTAGTTTACCATCTTCCACATGAAGAAGGGGTTTGATGTTAAGCAACCCACCGATAAAAGCGCTAGCTTTAGAAACTCTTCCGCCTTGTGCTAAATAGTCTAAATCTTCTACGGTGAATAGGTGCTCCATATGCTCCGCTTGAAATCTAATTTTTTCTTCGATTGTTTGTAAATCCAAACCTTGTTCTTTTAAACGAGCTGCCTCTTGTACTAACAGGCCATAACCTAGAGATGCACATTTAGAGTCAATAATGATTAACTTTAAATCGGGATATGTCTCCATCACCTGTTCTCGCATCATAACCGCTGTGCTATACGTTCCAGAAAGTGCGGATGAAAAGGCGACATACAATCCTTCTTCTCCAGATTTCGCTAATTCTTCAAACACTCGTAAAAAGTTTTCTGGTGAAGCTTGGGAAGTTTTTGGATGGGCTCCTTTCCGAATCTCTTCATACACTTGTTTCGAATCGATTCCAATGACGTCTTCGTATTCTTGCTCTCCAATATGAACTCGTAGTGGAAACAATTCCACATGGTGTTCTGCATAAAAAGATTTAGGCAAGTCGCAAGCACTATCTGCAAATAATTTCATCTTTTATCCCCCTAAAAAGCTATTTGCTTTAATTTTAATCTTTCTATTAAGAAGTCAGCAATCCCGTCTTCATTGTTTGTTTTCGTTATTTCATTTGCGATATTTTGCAATGGTTTGATGGCATTTCCCATCGCAACCCCAACTCCAGCATACTCAATCATTTCCAAATCATTATCTTCATCACCGAAAGCAATGATTCGTTCTTGCGGTATATCCAAGTAAGCGGAAACATGAGATAAGCCAACTGCTTTGTTTAAGCCGTGGCGAACAATTTCAATTACATCCCACGGCGCGCCCCATCTACGATGATCGATCACTTCTGCATGAACATCTCGTAAATGCTTGCGAACTAAATCGACCGAGTCTTCCTCTGCATGGATAAGTAAACTCGTTGGATCTTTTTGTAAAATAGTACGTAAATCACCGGTCGTAATGTTAGGATTGCCCAATGCAAATGCAGACATCATCTGTTCATCGTGATAATGTAAGTAGACATCATCTAGCACTTCTGCAAGCATGTTTTTAATGGAGTAGCTTTCTACAGCCTCCACTACTTCTTTTACAACATTCAACTCAATCGGTTTATGTACAGTTTGCCATGACTTATTCATTGGATGATGTACAAATGCTCCGTTAAAATTGACGATTGGTGTATTTAAACCAAGCTCTTTATAATACATTTCACTCGATCTGTACGGTCTTCCAGTTGCAATCATGACTTCATGGCCTTCTTCTTTTGCTTGAAGAAGTGTATTTTTCGTTTTGTTTGAAATAACCTTTTCATCTGTCAATAAAGTTCCATCTAAATCCAATACTATTAAATGACGTTGCAATTGAAAAACTCCCTTCTATTCTTATATAAAGTGTATCGTGTTCACAGAAGAAGGTCAAAATGTATAGTTTATGCTTTTTGTAAATTTTGAAATGCTTTGTTAGAATAATAATATATCCAAAAAGGTGGGGGAAGTAAATGATTGTACAACAAGAATGCTGGCGTAATATTCCTTTATTACATATTTATCATGAAGAAACGCAAAATAACGCACCAATCGTCCTTTTTCTACACGGTTTTGAAAGCGCAAAAGAGCATAATCTCCACTACGCATATCAATTAGTGCATGATGGATGTCGTGTCATTTTACCGGATGCACACTTACACGGCGAACGCGATGAACAATTAGACCAGGTCGAGATTAGCCTGCGTTTTTGGGAAACGGTATTAACTTCTATAGAGGAAGTCGGTATATTACAGGAAGAATTACAAAAACGTGGCTATTTAAGCAACCAGAAAATCGGGATTGCAGGAACATCTATGGGCGGGATCACAACGCTTGGTTGCTTAACTACTTATCCTTGGATAGATGCTGCGGTTATCTTAATGGGAACGCCGGGTTATGTAGAGCTTGCAAAAGCACAGATGGCACAAGTGGAGCAAAAAGGCTTTCAAATACCATTAAATGCAGAAGAAAGAAAAGATATGCTTGATACTTTATCTAGATTTGACGCAACAAATCAAATGGAAAAACTAAGTGGCAAGTCGCTGTTTTTCTGGCACGGAGAGAAAGATCCAGTTGTACCTTTTGCACCTACTGCACAATTCATCAAAACTTTTGAAGAAAAGTATGGTGACCAAACGATTGAATTCGTCAGAGAAAAATCAGCAGGACATGCGGTATCGCGCAAAGGAATGCTAGCCGCGACAAAATGGCTTGCAAACAGTTTGGCATAAGTACACTTGTTTGTTATGATGAATGAAAGTGATAAAGGAGGATTTGAAATGGATCAAGATATGAAAGACAGCATGATGGCTGCCCTAGAAAATGTAATTGACCCTGAGTTGGGCGTTGATATTGTCAATTTAGGTTTAGTATATGATGTAGATTTGACAGAAGAAGGTACAGCAAATGTTACAATGACGCTAACTTCTATCGGCTGCCCAATGGGTCCGATGATTGTAGACCAAGTCAAAACAGCGCTTGGTGAATTACCAGAAGTAAAAGAAACAGAAGTAAACATCGTCTTCAACCCACCATGGTCGAGAGATAATATGTCAAGATATGCAAAAATCGCTCTTGGCATTAGATAAAGTGAAACTTCAATCAGTGGGGGTTCATCCCCCACTGATTGTTAGTTGTGTCCCACACGATGTGGGTCACACAGACGTTGCAACACGATGTTGCGTTCTTAGTCTGGGATCATTTCATCGGGCTTTTACGGGCAGTTGATCTCCCACTTATCTTATCGCTTTTCTTAAAGCTTGAAGTGGGAGTCTTACTGCCCGTTAATGCGGGATAAATAGAAAAAGCGCAAGGCATCTCTGTTGATTGCCTTGCGCTTTTTTGTGTGGAAAGAAATACATTGTTAGAGGGAATAAGTGGAAAAGGGCAACTAGATTAAGTTGAAGGCAACCAATTCATTGGCGAAAGCAATCAAATCAGCAGAGAGAGCAACCAATCTCTAAGCGAAGGCAACCAATTTCCATATAGCAAGTAAACTTCTAGAGAGATGGCATGCCAAGTGCCGCGTGGGAGGGAGTAATTGGCAAAGGGCAACCAAATTCAATTGAAAGCAACCAATTCATTGGTGAAAGCAATCAAATCTGCAGAGAGAGCAACCAAACTATCAGCGAAAGCAACCAATTGTCTGGGAAGAGCAACCAATTTCCAAATAGCAAGTAAACTTTTATTGAGATGCTTACAAAGTGTCGTGTGGGAGGGAGTAATTGGCAAAGGGCAACTAGATTAAATTGAAAGCAACCAATTCATTGGTGAAAGCAATCAAATCTGCAGAGAGAGCAACCAAACTATCAGCGAAAGCAACCAATTGTCTGGGAAGAGCA